>JAAYJW010000516.1 GCA_012522765.1 candidate division WS1 bacterium
CGACGGACTGGGCCGAAGACGCTTGTCAATCTGGTTCCAGATTTTGTGGGTATCGCCGACAAGCCGAAGGACATCACCGAGTTGCTCGCGGATATAGCACTGGCCGAACGATGGTTCGCGGACAAAGACATTGCACGGGAGCGCACCGAACAGTGGAATTCAAAGGTGTTGGCTCTCCTAAGGGCCGAACGCGAGGCACTAGTGAATGCAGGACGTATCTGCCACTACGACTTCAACACCTCGTCTCCTCACATGATACAGGGCGCGGCTTTCGTCGAACCTGCCGATCCCCCGGAGACCCGCAGCGCGAAATCCCGAAGGGCGCAATTCGATGAGTATGTGGCGGCGCTTAGCGGGCTCTCTCCGAGACATTTTGAAGCTCTTTGCGCGGGGATGCTCCGCCTGTTGGACGTGGACGACGCGAAGACAACATCTTACGTTGCTGACGAAGGTATTGACTTTTTCGGCAGATGGCATTTGGAGAAGCACGTCTTCCCTCAGGATCCTCTTCCGACTGTACAGAAGCAACTAAATGTGTGGATGATAGGCCAAGCCAAACACTACCAGCGAGGACAGGCGGCAACCCCTGATCTCCGGGATCTAGTGGGTGCCGTGGACTTGGCACGCGGAAAAGCTTTCAGTCGAGATGATATCTATCAGGATCTTAGTGTTCGTCCTTGTGATCCTGTATTCTATCTATTCTTCACGACGGGTCGTATCAGCACGAATGGATGGGCGCTCTCTGAGCGCTCAGGCGTAGTAGTCATGGATGGCGACATGATCGCTGCGTTTCTATCCGACCGTGGCGTCGGCATGGATACCAACAACCATTTCAGCGAAGTCGACTTTCGCGAGTGGCTGGCACAGTTTTAGCCTGCCCACCGGTCCCTACTTCGGGACCAGGCAGTGCAGCCGACTACGCGCGCTGATGTCGAATGCGTTATGTCAGGTCAGCCACCAGTGCAGGATGTTCGTCTTTGCCTCCTCATACGCATGCGAAGCCTGGATGAGCAGGCGATCGGGAGTGTCGGGATCGAGTGCGCCGACGGCGATGCTGTTGGAGTACGCGCCCGAACCGGCATCGAGCATCCGCAGGTAGCAGCCCTCATCCCAGTTGATACCGTCGGCGGAGGTGTAGAGCACGAAGTTGCCGCGCACGCCATCATCGCCCTTGCTGCCGCTGCGGCCGTGCAGCACGTAGCCGCCCTTGAACGCGGTCATCTGCGGGTTGCGGATCTGCTTTGCGAAGAAAGACGTCCCCGGTTCGCTCCAGGTGCGCCCGTCATCGTAGCTGATCACGTAGTCAAGGTTCCGCTCGTCGTTGATGTTGTACACGTAGGCGATCAGGCCGCCGTCGGGTAGTAACGACATCGTCCCGTAGCCGCGGCCTTCGGTGTCCAGCGGTAGCGTGCTGCGCAGCGTGAAGCTCCTGCCGCTGTCCGCGCTGACGTAGAGGTTGTACACGTGCTCGGGGCGGGTGCCGACGAAATTCTCCGCCGTGTCATTGCACAACTCCAGCGCAAGGATCTCATCGCCCACGCGAATCATATCGTAAACGCGCCCGGGCTCATCACTGATCGGCACCGGATCGCTCCATGTCTCTCCGCCGTCGGTGCTGCGGAGGACCATCGGAATGAAATGCGGGTGCCAGTGAGGAGTGGTGGTGAGGTCGCACTCAAGCGTCTCAATAACGATTGCGCCATCGGGCGCGAGGAGCGCCTTCTCACAGAAGACCGAGCGCCGCTGCCCGTCATCGAATGTGCGCTTGGAGTAGTCAAAGACGCTCGGCTCGCTCCACGTCTCACCGCCATCAACCGAGCGCTTGCACTCCATCCATCCTGTGGCACAGTGCCCCCGGTTGGCATCCGAGCAGTTGGGGTAGAACGCCAGGATCTTTCCCGGCTCATACTCCACCAGCGCGTGGCCGAGGTGCCCGCTGCGGTTGGCCTGCGAGTGGTCCACGAACAGGATGCCCTCGTTCGGCGGGTTCGGCGGGATTACATCAAAGTCGATCGTGCGGCCGCTGTCGTTGGTCATAATTGTGCAACTCCTCACTGTCAAAGTTGGTCAAAGCTCAACATATTTCCGCGTCTTCGCATCGAACTGCATTCCCTCAACCGCCGGCCCCGCGGCGGTCGTGATCTCCAGCCTCACTGTCACCTCGTCATGCCCGCGCAGCTCATCCGGCAGCTCCCAGCGGTAGGGCGGCCAGCAGCGGACACCGAGGCTCCGGTCGTCCACGAACAACTCCGCGCAGTCGAGGAACCGCCCGTTGCCCTCCTCCAGCCGCAGATGAGTGCAGCCCTCGCGAAGCTCATGCTCTTGCTCTACCGCCACTGTTCCGGCGAAGTGCGGCAGGCCCGAGGCCGGCAGGTCGAGCGGCAGTATCTCCTCCGGTGGCGTGACGAGGCGGCGCGTCTGACCGGGCTCCCCGGCCACGCCGAAGCTCCCGACCAGCCACGCGGCATCGAGCAGGCCGCCATCATCGGCATTGACCTCGATCTCCAGCGTAAGCTCATTCTCCCCGTGCCGCACGATCTCAGCTACCGACCAGCCGGCGTTGCTTCGCTCGAAGATGAACTCAGACGCAGCGTCCTCCAGCGCAAGCTCGGTTCCGTTCAGCAGCACACGCGCCTTCCCGCGGAGGGAGTCACGGTCGATCACCAGCTTCAAGTCGTCCGGGACGTGCTCCGCGATGAAGTGCGCGGTCCAGGCGGCCGAGACGGGGTAGCTGACGCCCCATGTTGTCGGGCCCATGCCACCGGGGCTGATGCGGATCGGCAGCCGGGCATTGCCGCCGAAGCGCGCAAGGCTGTTGATGATCGGCTCCGGCGGCACCGCCTCGGGGCACTCCTCGCCATCGATCTCCAGCCGGAAAGTGCCGAAGCGCAGGATGTTGCGCGGCGTTTCAGCCGGTCGCCACGGCAGCGGCAACTCCAGCATGTCGTCGTAGATGACCGAAGCAGATGGCACCGCTGCCGTCGAGTCGCCCGTGACCAGCACCGCCGTACCGTGCGACGGCAGCGGGAAGCTGCAGGCGAGGCAGTCGCCGTCGCGCGTGGCCCGCAGTGGCGCGCGCTCTCCCGTCTCGGCGTCCCAGCGCTCCAGCGAGCGGGCGTCGGTGCGGATGCGGAGGTCTGCCTGCGCCTCTCGCTCCGCAAAGTTCACCAGCAGCACGATGCGCTGCCCTGCCACCTCACGCAGGTGCGCCAGCACCATCTCCGTGCAGCCGTCATCGGTGCGAAGCTCAATCTCCGACGGCAGTAGCTCATCCAGCGCGGCGATCAGCTTCTCATCGCCGGCGGCTTCTCTCACCCCGCCCGGCGCCTCGATCAGGCGCACCCGGCCGCATTGAGCCTCCGCAAAGAGCGCTGCGGCATCGTCGGGCACTGCCGAGGCCGCCTCGATCTGCTCCGATGGGAGGTCGCCAACCCAGAGAACGATGCCGCCCGCTTCGGCGAACTCCTGCAGCCGGGCGAATGCGCCGGCCTCCAGGTTCAGCATCGGCGGCGCGATGAGCGCCCGGTAGCGCGCCTCGCCAACCACCAGTTCATCGCCCTCCACGGTGGCCTCCGCGAGGTCTGCCGGGTCCAGGTGGTGGTAGGGGCGCTGGTGCGTGTTGAGCGCCTCGATCAGCGCCGCCCAGTCATCGCTGATGCGCTCGGCCGCGGAGCCGTCCGCTCCGAGGCGCTTGAGCACGCCCCACCAGTCGCCGCCTCCGGTCCAGAGCGATGTCACCGGGTCGAGCAGCGCGATCTGCGCGACGTCTCTTCCGCGCGAGGCGATCCACGACAACCGCCCGGCGTAGTCGGCCAGCGCCCGGAAATGCCGCCACCACGGGTGCTGGTAGAACTCAGACGGCGCAGCATCATACTTCGCCATCCCCGCGGCCGTGTAGTAGAAGCCATGCAGCGCCACGAGGTTGACACCCAGCGCCGCCATGCGGTCGATGAGCGCTTTCAGGTCCGCGAGGCGCACCCCCCACCCGAGGCTGTGAAATGCCTCCACCGCCACTCGCGGCTTTCCACGCTGCGCGGCGATGGAGGCCTTGAAGCGCGGCCACTGGCGGGAGTAGGTCAGCCGCGGCACGCGCCAGCCGAAGGGCAGGTCCTCATCAACCCGCTCATGCGCGTGATCCGAGCCGGGTATGTGCGCCACGCGCTCATCGGCATTGCGCAGCATCGGCACCTCCGTGGTGTAGAGCAGTCCCCGCGCCTCGCACTCCGCCGCGTACTGCTCGTGCCAGGCGCTCATGAAGCGGTCGTGGATCGTGCCGAGGTAGTCGTAGCGGATGCGTGGTGCGTCCGGGAAACCGTCATCCACCAGCGCGGGGAGGTGGCTCAGCAGGTCGTATCCGCAGCGCTCCTCGAAGAGCCGCGGGAGGCCTACCGTCCAGCTTCCCCCCTGCGTCTCGTCGGTGAAGAGCGATCGGAAATGCTCGCCCAGCGGATGGCCCGGCCCCAGCCCCGTCTCATGCTCTCCGAGGGTGATGCGCAGGAAGTTCGCGGCCGCATTGGGGTTGAGCGTATCGAGGAATTCCCCGAAGTACTTGAACGAGCGGGAACGGTCCACGATGAAGGCCATCACCCGCCAGCGCCCGTCGGGGACATGCCACTCAAGCTCGTTCTCCGGAGCGTAGTCGCCGAAGCGCGCGTAGGAGTAGGTGGTGAGGCTGCCGCCCCACGAGAGGCCCGAGCGGGTATGCGTCACGCCGATGCGGATGCGCAGGTCCACGGTGCGCGACCAGTCGGTGTGGCCGTCCACCACCGGCCATGCCCATGCGCGTATCACCTCGCCGGTCCCGAGCAGCCGGCGAAGCTCCTGCGGGCCCTCCACCTCAAGCTGCACTACGCGCAGTTCAGTGCGGATGAACGCCGGGTCTGCCCACGTGGCCCTGCCACCGGCCATCCCCGATGGGTAGGGGAAGTCGTCCATGATGCCGACGAGCATCCCCCGCTGCCGGGCCTCGCGAACGGCGAGTTTGAAGCGTTCCCAGTACTCCGACGAGAGATACGCCACTCCCATGCCCTGCCGGGGAGTCACGTAGAAGCCACCACAGCCGGCCTCGTCCATGAGGGCGATCTGCTCGCGCATCACCTCAGGCTCCATCGCGCCGTTCCAGAACCACCATGGCTGCAGGCGGTAGGCGGCTGAGGGATCCGCGA
>JAAYJW010000088.1 GCA_012522765.1 candidate division WS1 bacterium
CATGATCGTGGCGAGAGCCTCGCCGTCGATGACGGAGTTCAGGCCGTAGTGGGGATAGCTGCCTGTAACGGCGGTTTCGGTGCTGTTGTCGCCGACACGCGAGGGGCAGATCAGAATCTGCCAGTTCATCATGTACGGTCCGACTGTCTTGGGCCACCGCTGCGCGCTGTAGATGTCGCAGTGAGGCAGTTTCTCATCGTAGTCCTGGATGTACTGGGCCATTGCGAGGTTGATCTGCTTGACGTTGGAGAGACAGGAACTCTGCCGGGCCTTCTCCCTGGCGCGCGCAAATACCGGGAAAAGAATAGCCGCCAGGATCGCGATGATCGCGATAACGACCAGCAACTCGATCAGGGTAAAGCCTCTACGCTGCATACCTGACACCTCCATATTTGATATTACGACGGGGGTACAGTTCGTCATGTAGAAGTCGCGCACCTCCGAGAGATGCGGCGATACTTAAGGAAAGCGGCCCCGCCGGTGTTGGCGGGGCCGCGGGGACGAGCGATCGGCTGTAGTGGCTTACGGCTGGGCGTCCCGATACCAGTAAGCGCTGGTGGCGTTGAACTTGGTCGGCTCGACGGCCTTGGCGTGCCCGTCGGCCCACAGCACATTGCCCATCGAGTTGTGGTACGGATAGATACCATAGGTGGTCGGAACGCTTCCGTCATTGTAAACGTAAGAGCGGCCGTTCTGTGAGTCGGCCATGCAGATCTTCTCGGCCGGCGCCACGATCTGCGCGAGCTTCGTGATATGACCGTCGGTGTGTGTTGGCTCACCGGGTCGGTTCGGGTAGAGACCAAACGCGCGCCGGTTGTAGCCGTAGCCGCGGATGCCATTCTGGCTCGGGCAGGCGAAGATCTGCTCGTTCTTGACATACGGCTCGATGACCTGGTACCAGTAAGTGGTTGGGTACTGGAAGTAGACCGGGGGACATACCTCATCGTAGTCCTGCACGTACATTGCCCAGCCGAGGCCAAGCTGCTTGAGATTCGACAGACAACTCGACTGCCGCGCCTTCTCGCGCGCCCGGGCGAAGACCGGGAACAGGATTGCAGCCAGGATCGCGATGATCGCGATTACGACCAGCAGTTCGATCAGCGTGAAGCCTTTCCGTCTCATCTTTGCACCTCCATCTAATCGGATGCTGCAGAACTCTTATTGTATCACAATTGACGTAGTCTCTTCAGGTCATTTTTTCACTGCTCTATGATGACCTGAAGGGCAGACTCATGCACCGCAGGATCAGGCGCAGGGAGGGTTCGGAGTTGCGTAGCACATCTCCAGTCTCTTAGGCGATTCTCCGGGCCACAGGGTTCACCTTGTCCGGCGGCCTGCCGTCGTATATACTGCTACAGGCACGAGCACCAAAACGTCGGAGGCAGATAGCAGATGCGCGATGTTGCATCGGAGGCGGATGACAGGGGCATCACCATCCAGCGGGTGGGCGTGCGTGACATTCACCTGCCGGTGATGATCCGGGAGAAGGCCGGCGGCAACGCGCGGGTCGTCGGCGTGTTTGAGGCGTCGGTGGAGTTGCCGCATGGCGAACGCGGGACGCACATGAGCCGCTTTGTCGAGATACTCTCGCGCTGGTCGAAGCGCGCGGTGGCTCTGCCGGAGATGCGCGAGATGCTCACGGAAGTGCGCGCGCGTTTCGATGCGTGGGCCGCGCATATCCGACTTGAGTTCACCTACTTTCTGCCCAAACGCTCGCCCGCCACCTCGCTGCCCACGCAGCTTGACTACGATTGCTGGTTTTCCGCCAGTTGCGTGGACGAGGAGTTCGACTTTCTGGTTGGCGTGGATGTCCCCGTGATCACGCTCTGTCCCTGCTCGCGGGAGATATCCCGCTATGGAGCGCACAGCCAGCGTGCCGCCCTGCGAGCGGTGGTCCGCAGCCGCGATGAGAAGATCATCTGGCTGGAGGACCTGATACCGCTGCTGGAGCAACAGGGCAGCGAGCAGGTCTACCCGATGCTCAAGCGTGAGGATGAGCGGCTGATCACGGAGCGCTCCTACGAGAACCCGAAGTTCGTTGAGGACGTCGTACGTGACAGTGTAATCGCCCTGCGCGAGTTGCCGGATGTCGCGTGGTTCTCGGTGGAGTGTGAGAGCTTCGAGTCGATCCACAACCACAGCGCGTATGCCCGTACCGAATGGCCCGAGCAAGAGCATCCCAGATAGCGATATAGACAGCAGATCGGGAGGAGCAGAGCCCGTTGACAGCCGTGCAGGTTGGAATCATCGTCGTGCTCGTTACAGCAGGTGTACTACTATGGCGCACCATCGCCGGAGCGGCCAAAAGAGCGCTTGAAGGCGAGGCCGAGGCGGTCCAGGAGCATGTGAGCCCGCCACAGGAACCGCGCGAGCCATCCGGCCCGGTGGGGCCTGATGGCCTCATTGTGCTCTTCGCCGACCGCTTCGTGGACCGCATGCCGCGCGGTAAGGCCCTCAGCGCCCGCGCCCGCGCCTACTCCCCTCAAACTGAGGAGGAACTCGACGGCGGGCACTGGGCGCAGCAGATCCTCTACGCAACAATGCTGGACCTGTACGAGCAGGGCTCCATCGACTTCAAGATCGTTGACCGCCTGGCGACGCTCATGCCACCGTATCCGCAGAAGACGTGGGAGTTGCACGTCTCTCAGGTCGGACCGATGCCCGAGTCGCCGATCTCAGATGCACTGGCGGTTGCTTTCGGCCTGCTGCGGAAGAAGGCGCGCGGTCTGGGCGACGAGGGGCAGCAGTGGGTGACGCTTGACGCTCTCATCGAGCAGAGCCTGAAGACGATGCGCCAGGAGATGAGCTTCTGGCAGCGGACGGGCGTCTACGGGGATATACGGCAGTATGTGGAGTCGGCGCTGATTGCACAGGGATATCTGATCG
Organism: candidate division WS1 bacterium; assembly: GCA_012522765.1. Lineage (GTDB taxonomy): Bacteria > Armatimonadota > Zipacnadia > Zipacnadales > UBA5352 > UBA5352. The sequence continues at coordinate 2,887 of JAAYJW010000088.1, forward strand.
AACCCGCAAGGCCCACATGGCTCGATCGTGTGCGCAGTCAGAGGCCGCTTGTGCATGAGGAGGGCCTGCAGCGTCTCGAGCCACACGCAGATGATCTGGAGTCGCAGATCCAGGCATTCCGCCTGCGTCACGGAGGCAACCTGCTGCCTGAAGACCCGCATGAGACCGAAGCGCTGCGGCAGGTTGACAGCGCGCTGCTGTGCCCGGCGGTGGACGCGCCCGAGATCCCGCTGGACGAGGTGCTGAGAATATCAATCTACGAAACGCTGATGGCCATCAGGCAGCTTGAGCCCAGCGGCGACGCCGGAGTGTGAGTTGATGGAACGCAACGAGCTTATCGAGTGGCTGCTTATCATCGCCTCGATCATCGCGTGGTGGCCGCGCATATTCCTTGGCTACGACCCACTGTGGTACCACGTGCTGATCTACTACGTGACGCCGCTGCTGCTTGTTGTGATCCTCTTTCGACGCTACCGGCGGATGCAGGAGGGCTTTGAGTACAGCCGCAAGATCGTGGATGCGCAGCATAAGATGACCGGCGCGAACGTGCTGGGGAAGGACCCCAAGCCCGGCGGCGGAGTGCAGTCGCCCTATCCGGGCGTGGTGCTGCCGGATCAGTCGGAGATGCCGCCGCCCGACGAGGGGAAGTAGTCGGTCGGGATGGAGAGAGTTGACGCAGGTCGAGGGCGCCCCAGAGCGGGCGCCCTCTCGCTTTTCGGAGAATCAGCCGACTTTCGTCACTTGCCGGACCTCACCCTGCCAGCGCTCTGAATTCCTCAAAGAACGCCGCCAGATTCCTGAGCACGTGCGGGGTGATGACGATGTTCATGAACTGCACGATCAGGCCGTGCGCGGGGGCGATCTCCTCGAAGAGAAAGCGCGTGTGAGCGCGCACCTCATCAGCGGTCCCATGGGCGTAGACACTCTGCACCGGCGTACAGCCCCAGAGGGCTAGATCGCGACCGAACTCGCGGGAGATCTTCCGCAGGTCCATGCACTCGGGCTGCACCGGGTTTATCCACGTGACTCCGATGTCGATCAGTTCCGGGAGCAGCGCGGTCAGGTTGCCGTCACTGTGATAGCCGACAGGGAGGGCGGGGTCAATCTCCAGTGCGGCCGCGACTACTCGCGCGTGGAATGGCCTGAGCATCTCCCGGTACATCGGCAGCGAGATCATCAGCGCTTCCTGCGTGGCGATGTCGTCGCCGAGGCGGACGGAGTCCACGCCGGCCCGAGCGAGTGCGCGCACCTCCGCAATGCGCCGATCGCAGAGCACGGAGAAGAGCGCCTCTACATACTCGGGGCGTTCGTAGAAGTCGAGGAAGAGGCGGTCAATGCCGCGCATCAGGTAGGCGGTCTCGAGGATCGTCTGCGAGGCATTCCCGACGACTGCATAGCCGCCCTCACGAAGCGCACCGACGCGCGTACGCAGCTCCTCGGGTGACTCCACAGCGCACTCCGGCCACGGATAAGCCTCCAGCCCGGCGACCGTGTCTACCTCCGCGAGCGGATGGAAGTACCGATGGCCGGCATGATGCCCCTGGGCGTTCTGCAGCGCCTGCCGGCCCACTCCCCAGGATGAGACCGACGCGTCTTCCGGCAACGCCGGGAGGTAGCGCGTGAACGCCTCAGGTTCGTATGATGCCTTCGCGCCGACGAAGCGTACTTCGCCCTGGCGGAAGTAGTCGAGCCACGCGCGAGGCAGGTCGAGGTGGGCGATGACCGCCTCGACCTGCTCGTGCTCGAGCGCGTGATAGGCGACCACGCCGGGAGCGTCTCGGCGCAGGATGCTGAGCACCCGATCGCGTGCCGGGCGCCTATACACTAAGCGTCAGACCATCCTCCGGGACGAACTGGTGTAGATACTCGGCGGACATCTTCAGTTCATCCAGCAGCGCCGTCTCGGTCTTCGTTGAGCCGGGGATGATCTCGGCGATCAGCCAGGTGCGCTCCACCGGCGGCAGCACCTCCGCGAGCGGCGAAAGCTCATACTCGCGGTGCGACTGCTCCAGCGCGTCAAGTATCGCCGGGACATCCACGTGCCCACGCTCGTTGTACTCCGCGGTGAAAGGCCAGTGGTGGCTCGCATCCGGTGTCGTCTGCTGCAGATGCACGATCTCTGACACCGCGCCGAAGCGGCGGCACCACTCGATGTAGTCGAGATCGTCGCCCTCAAGGCCGTAGTGCATCCCCGCCTGGTGGCCGACGTCAATCGTCAGCAGCACCGGGCAGCCATCGTTATCGCGATTGACCGCCAGCAGGAACTCCTCCGCCTGCCGCAGCGTCCACGGGATCTCGCTCGGGATGTACATCTGCTCATTGTAGATGGCCGCGATGCCCTTCTGCGCCGCGGCTCGCGAGAGTTCGCGGAAGATGCTCTGCACCCGCCCGACGGCAGCGCGGTAGGCATCGTCATCCTCCATCACCTCGACAGAGATCGCGTCCCAGTGCCCGCCGATGCGATCGGTGCCCATCTCCAGCGCAAGGTCGCAGCAGTCGAGGATCCACTCCTTCATCCGCTGCCGCGGAGAGGGATGGCTGTGCGAGAGGCCGTGGAAGCGATGAGTAGCCACACCGGTGTAGATGTCGGTGATATGCACACCGTAGCGCTCGGCCTCCGACCGCACCTGCCGGCAGGTCTCAAGCTGGAATTCCCGGTCGCCTGAGAAAAACGGGTCTATCACATCGCCGCAGAACTCCTGGTTGCGGAAGCCGATCTCGCGTGTCAGCCGCATCCAGTTACCGGGGCGCTCCCACCTGCGGGTGAGGAACGCGCCATTGATGCCAAGTTCGAACTTCACATCACGTGCCATGTCTATGCCTCCAGATCACCGGGCAGACGATCCGCCCCGATCACTCAAAGTCCGTCACGTACCACTGGTTGTTGATCTTCTTGAACTCAATGATCCAGTCGAGATCGCTCTCCTCGCCGGTGTCTTTGGTGCGAACCGTCTCGGTAATCGAGAACTGCATCGTATCTTCGCCAACCGGCGTCTGCTCGCTCAGAACGTAGCTCACGTGCTCGAGGTTCTCGGCCACCGTCCAGCTCTCCGGCGACCATTCCTCTTTATACTGGGGACTCATCCAAGCGTACATCCCGTGCGGAGAGTCGTCGGCGAGGGCGATCATGAAGCCGTAGAATGTCGGCAGCAGCGCTGCGTCCACGCTCGTTGGCTCGAAACCCTCTATCTGTGCGCCGGAGACGGCCGTGCTCAGTCCCTGCGCAGCCTCACCAAGCCTCTCGGCGAGACTGCCGCCCTCGCCTTCCGCGTTCGCTGGCGCATCGCCATCGGGCTCCCAGATCTCGAGCTGATTCGTGACGCTCTCGGGTAGGCCATCGGCCTGCTTTGACGCCCAGCGCCCGATGAGGGCGAATGCGATCGCGGCGAGAATCCCCAGCACAAGCAGGATGCCGCAGCCGATCAGACACCACTTGCCGCCTCCGCCCTTGCCCGGCGCAGGTGCCTCGCCAGCAGGTGGCGTGGGCGGGGCCGTCGGCGGGATCGTAGGCGGCTGCTGTGAAGGAGGCGGCGTAGGTGTGGGCGGTTGCTGTGCCATCGGAGCCGCCGGCGGTGGCGTCGGCCGGTCGGTCGGCGTCGGGATCGGACCGATGACAGGCTCCGGCGCCGGCGGCACCACCGGACGCGGCACCGAAGCGGCGGCAGTCGGAGCAGGAGCGACCGGCGGGACCTCCGGCTCAGTCTCCTCGGGTGCAGCAGGCGGTGGCTCGGACGCTGCACTCTCCGCGGCCATCTGATGAGCCGCACCCTCTCGGGCGGTCTCATAGATAGCCGGCGAAGGCTCAGGCGCTTCCTGTGCATGCGGTCCGGGGTCGGGTTCAGGCTGCTCCTCGGTTGCCTCCGGTTGATCTTCCCCCGGGGCCTCCTTCGCCGGTTGCGTCCCCTCGTCCTTCGCCCTCAGAGCCTTGCCGCAACTGGGGCAGAACCACGCGTCATCGCGAACGTCTTTTCCGCACTCAGTGCAGAACATCATTGAGCCTCCTCGGGGAATTGTGCCCCTGCATTGCCCGAACCTCGCGAGGAGTCCCCTCCGGCGCCAGCAACCCCTCCCGCTCAGTGCGCGCGTACACAACGTGCGGCTGCTTCGTCATCTCGACCTCGGATTCCTCGTTAAGAATGACTATGTTGATCTCGGCCGACGGAGGTTCAGTCTCTTCCGCATCCTGCTGCGCCTCCCAAAGACCGAGCGCCATCAGCAGCCCGACCACCAGTATGAAGATGACACACCCGGCGGCGCAGCACCTGCCGCCCGAGACTTCGACAGCTTCCTGCGCATCTGGGGACATGCTCTGAGCGGCAGCCCGCTCACTTGTCTCCGCCGACATCTGCTCGTACGCCGACGGAGGCGGTGGGGGAGGTGGTGACGTGGCCGCCGGGTGGATCATCCGCTCCTGTTCGGCGGACCTCGCGAGGTCTGCCGCATCCCGAGACGCGGCTTCCAGCATATCGTCGCGCCGGGCGATGTCTGCAAGCTCATCGCGCAGGTCGGACTGCGCTGTTTCGACGATGGCCTGGGCGGCCCGCCGATGCACTTCGCGCACTTTGGCGCTGTCGAGGAAGTCCTCCGGCGCTGCCACATCCGCAGTGTCTGTTCCGGCGACGCGGTCGGCACCGACCTCAGGCAGTTCCGCCGGCTCCGGGACCTCCGGCACATCCTCAGCGGCCTCAGCGGGCTCGGGGGCATCAGGTATTCCCGAGGCGACGCTCCCACCGATCAGGCCCGCGGTACGCGCAAGCTCGTAGACCCCACCGGCACTGGTGGCCGTTCGTGCCCCGCAGTCGGGGCAAAATGCCGCGTCGTCGGCCAACCCTCTGCCACAATTCTCGCAGCGCATTGTCGTCGCTCCGCCGCCCGCGTTTGCCGGCAGTGCATGATCTGCCCGCCGGTGCGTTCGCGTTGCCAGTCTGGTCTACGACTTCTGAGCCACGTAGGTGACGTACATCCCCGCATCGTGGAGCGGCAGGCCATCCCATCCGGGATAGACATCCACGCGGTCGAAGCCCGCGCGCTCCATCATCGCGGACATCTCAGCGACTTCATACCCCTGGTCGCAGAGGTATATCTGATCCATCGCGCCGGTCTCAAGATGCACGGTGCAAAAGCGCTCAACCGAGATGTTGTCTTCAGGATGCCACTGCCGCTCGCCGAGGTGCAGGAAGGGAGTGTCGCCCCACAACCCGGAATCACCCGTGCACCACCACGTGCGGTCCGACTTGTCAATGGCCTCCAGATCGAGGAGTTCCACGATCAGTCGCCCGCCCGGCCCCAGTGCTTCGGCGACCGTGGTTAGAAGCTTCTGAGCATCTCCGCGAGTGAACACTGCGAACTGCCCGTAGAGGAGCAATGCTGCATTGAAACTCGCGGGCGCCAGGGCCACCTCCCGAACGTCCTGCAGCAAGAACCGGCAGCGCTCCGCAACGCCCTCGCGCGTCGCTAACTCCTCGGCGTACTCGATAGCGGCAGGAGCGAAGTCCACCCCGGTCACATACACGCCGCGCCGGGCCAGCTCCACCGCGTACAGCCCGGGGCCGCATGTAACATCAAGAAGGCGGCTGCCCGGGGCAAGCTCAAGCCTGTCCCAGAGCCACTCCAGCACGATACCGCGCTCCGCCGCCTGCCGCGAAGCGGCACCGTGCGACTCGTCGAGATGTTGATCCAGCATCCGCCGCGAGAAGTCCGGGTCGTCCCACGGCAGGTTCCCGCCGATAGACCACGGCTCAGGTCGCTTCGGGCGGTTGTAGATGCGCCAGAGCGCGCTGTCCAGGCCGGCCGATTCGTGCACGGCATCCATCCTGTCCGGAGTCTTCGCAATGTGCTCGAGCACGACGCGTCTGCATGACCAGTTTCAGTGCATGATCTGTCCGCCCGTCACGTTGATCGCCTGGCCGGTCATGTAGCCTGCGGCGTCGGATGCGAGGAAGACGACGACATCCGCCACGTCATCGTAGGTGCATCCGCGCTTCATAGGCACCTGGTCAATGTACTTCTGCCGGACCTCGTCCTCGGTGATCCCCCAGCGCTCGGCATACTGCCCGTAGAGGCTGTCCACCCACAGCGGCGAGTCCAGCAG
>JAAYJW010000089.1 GCA_012522765.1 candidate division WS1 bacterium
CCAGCGCGTCATCGTTGGCAAAGCACATGAAGTTTCCGTAGATGTCGGCGTCGCGATTGAAGCCGCCATCGCTGATAAAGTTGCCGGCGCCCTCGATCGCATCATTCCAGCGGTGCAGGTCGCTGCCTATGAAGTCGTTGTAGCGCACCACGGTGGATTGCGGTCTGTCGGCGCCGATCGCTTGGGGACCCGAGGGATGAGAGTAGTACCACGAGTTCGCGTGTGACACCGGATCGTGGATGTAGCAGCGCTCCACGACTGTCCCGAGGCTCCTGCTGATGCGTATTCCCGTATCCCAGTTGATGGCTTGGCCCTGATCGGTGTAGAACTTGCCGTCAAGATCATATCTCTGCGTACCGTCGCGGCCCCAGCCGGCGATGTCGCAGTTGACGATCCTGACCTGCTCGCACTTTTCGACCGCAATGGCGTCCTTATTGCCGCCGCGCAATGTCAGGCCATCGAGGATAACGTACTTCGCTCCCCGCAACTCGATCAGCGGGCTTTCCCGGTCATTGCGCAATACGAAGCCATCGGCGGCGGTGTAGCGGATCCAGCCATCAGGCGAGCCCGACTCAGTAATCCGCAGATGGCCGTCGAAGTTGTTTTCGTCGAGCACGATGGTCTGGGCAATCGGCACCTCGCTGCTCCACGTGGTGAACTCCGTCTGCGCCAGCTTCTCTCCATCGCCCGCCATCAGTTCAAGCTCGTAAGTGGTGTCTTCGTCGAGGTTGACGATGCTGCCGCGATACATGGTATCTTCGACGAAGTAGACAGGCGGGAATGCGCGCTGCCACTCGCCGCCCCTCGCGCGGTAGCGCATCTGCAGGTCGTCAAGCTCGGGGCTGGTGAAGTAGACGGAGCAGGCATTGAAGAGCGGTATGGCCGCGAACGGTGGTACGATCAGCTTCACGTTTCCGCCTGCCTGCCGTTCATCGATCAGCGCCTGCTCCTGTTCCGTGGGCTTCTCCACGAACTTGGCGTAACCGTAGGTAATGTTTTCGGTCTCGCCGCTGGCATAGAGGCAGGCCTCGATGTCGAGCGTGCCCTCCCAGCCGAACTCCCTCATATCGGCCGCGTAGAGGCCGGGCCAGTCGATCTTGATCGCGACGCGTTTGTCATTTGTGTCGCGCCGGATCAGCTTGACCTCGCCACGGTCAGAGACGCTCTTGACCTCGACCATGAAGAACGGGGTCTCGTCAACATTGACGGTGAAGACCCGGCTGGCAGTAACCCACGCTGAATCGCCCTCGGCGTCCTCGAGGTAGAGGCTGCCGGCCTCGGTGGTGAGCGTCCCGGGCGTGGAGTTGAAGAGCGTCCAGCCGCCCTCGGAGAAGTCGTCAACGATCTGCGCATGAACGGGAATCACCAGCAGAACAAGCGCGAGCAGGGTAGAGCACAGGGCGATTCTCATGGCGTAGCCTCCGTATAGCAACATCGCATGTCAGGCACTGCTTCAAGTAAAGGAACGAGCGCGACCGCACGTCAGTTCACCACAGCAGGCTCTCAACCCTTCACCGGGAGGTGTGACTTTGCCGGCGCCTGTGACGGTACATAGCGAAACCCGCGGCGGGTGGCCGCGGGTTTCTGCACAGCGTGGGCAACAGACTCAGTCTGCGGCCCTCGTCCACATGGAGATCTTTGTGTTCTCGTTCTTGAACCACTTCGCATGACCGTCGGCCAACACAGCGTTGAAGCCGTCGTTGTGGCGCTTGGTCACCGCTCCGGTATGCGTGTAACCGGTGGCCCCGTCAGTGATCCAGAAAGTTCCGGCGGGATCTTCTACCGACGCAAGTGCCGCATGCTGCATCCCGACCTGATCATCACCGATCTTGTAGGCGTTCGTGTTGTAGCTGAGGTTGTACTGCTGATAGTCGGGAAGATCCGTCCCGTAGGTGACGGTCCAACTGCCGCTGGGGCACTCCGCAAGCTGGTAGTTCATCACGTAGGGCATGAGGTAATACGGGAACCACGCCAGATACGTTGTCCCGGAACCGTAGTACTGGTAGCCCCGGTGGCAGATCTCGTCATAGTCCTGCGCATACATCAGCGCACCGACGCCCCACTGCTTCAGGTTGCTGAGACAGCTACTCTGCCGCGCCTTCTCTCGTGCCCTGGCGAATACCGGAAAAAGGATCGCCGCCAGGATGGCGATGATGGCGATTACGACCAGCAGTTCGATGAGGGTAAAACCGCGTCTCATGTCGCTCACTCCTTCTTCTGTAAATGGCGCTTGTAAGACCATTCTCCTCGGCGGAGCCTCACACCTGCTCTTCACATCTGTCGCACGAGCTTCAGCATTCCATTGAACCTGTCGCGGCGGCACCCGAGCCGCAGACCCGGGCAGATGATGTCGCCCATCAGGGCGAATCAGTAGACTGACAGGCCGAGAGCCTTTGGCGGGTGCGCCGATGGAGGTGTCTCCGCACTCTGGGAGAAGCCACTCCGGGAGCCGCACCTGTCTACTGCTGCCGCAGAATGATGCCGCCAGAAGATCCGGAGTTGATTGCAGCGATGCGCGCCATCCTGGTGAATGAAGATCAATCGTTGTCATGGAGCGAAGTGCCCGATCCAGTCCCCGCCGAAGATCAAATCATCATCGAGGTTCATGCCGCTGCTTTGAACCGCGCCGACCTGCTGCAGCGCGCAGGCAACTACCCTCCGCCGCCGGGCTGGCCGGAGTGGATGGGGCTTGAGGTGGCGGGTGTCGTCAGCCATGCCCCGGAGGAGAGCAGGTTCCGCGCCGGTGACAGCGTCTGCGCGCTGCTCGGAGGCGGCGGCTACGCGGAGAAGGTCGCAGCCCCGACGACCATGGCGCTGCCGATTCCGGATGGCCTCTCGATGGTTGAGGCCGCCGCTATACCCGAGGCATTCGCCACCTCCTACCTCAACCTGTGCATGGAGGCGGGGCTTAAGGCCGGCGATACCGTGCTCATCCAGGCGGGCGCGAGCGGCCTCGGCATGGCAGCGATCCAGTTGGTGAAGGCGCTTGGTGGCACTGTGATGACGACGGTCAGCACCGACGAGAAGGCGCGGTTCGTCCGCGATCTCGGCGCCGACGTCGTCATCAACCGCACCACCGATGACCTCGGCGCGGCGATGGACGAGCATCCTGTGGATATTGCGCTGGATTGCATCGCCGGCCCCGATCTCGGCCGCCTGGTCGAGAGGATGGCGAGCGGTGGGCGCTGGGTAGTGATAGCGACGCTGGGCGGCGCGATGACCGAACTCAACATGAACACATTCTTCAGGCGAGGCATCCGCCTCATCGGCAGCACACTGCGCAGTCGCTCACCGGAGATGAAAGCGCGGATCCTGAGCGGCCTTGAAGAGAGAGTGTGGCCCGCGCTCGCGTCGGGGCAGATCAAGCCGGTGATCCACGCGACAATGCCGATCACTGAGGCCGAGGCGGCGCATGCGATCCTCGAACGTCGCGAGAATCTCGGCAAGGTCGTGCTGACCAACCCGTAGCGGACTGCGACGAATGAATGGAGTAGACCCGAATGGACGCCGGGAAGCTCGGAGCCCGGGTCGCGATTGTGACAGGTGCAGCGCACGGAATCGGCAGAGCGATTGCCCTTCGTTTCGCTGCCGACGGCGCCATTGTGGCGGTGGTTGACATCGACATGGAGGGCGCGCAGACCGTAGTGGGCGAGATCACGGCAGGAGGAGGCGAGGCGGTCGCCTACGATGCCGACGTGACCGACAGCGAACAGGTGGGGGTGATGGTTGATGCCGTCCTCGACAGGTTCGAGAAGATAGACATCCTCGTCAACAACGCGGGCGGCGGCGCGGGGCTGCTGGGGAAGACGGCTCCGTTCAAAGACCAGACCGAGGACGTGTGGCGCTGGGTTGTCGATCTGAATCTTCACGGCACGATGATCTGCACCCACGCGGTCCTGGAGCAGATGATCGAGCGCAGGTACGGCAAAATCATCAACTTCGGGTCCATCGCCGGCGTCAGCGGTCTGCCGAACTGGGCAGTCTACTCAGCCGCGAAGGGCGCGATCATCGCGTTCACGAAGACTCTGGCGATGGAGTTGGGGGAATTCGGCATCAACGTCAACTGCATCTCTCCGGGAGCCATTCTGACGCGGCCGACGACGAGAGACTGGACGCGAGGGACCTGGCTGCAACGCGGCGGTGAGCCCGCTGAGGTCGCGGCGATGGCCTCTTTCCTCGCCTCCGACGAAGCCGGCTACATTACGGGCGTGAACTACCTCGTTGACGGAGGCCGTACGCTTGGGCCACTAAGATAAGGGAGCGCGTAAGATGAGATTCGAGGATCGAGTTGCGATTATATCAGGCGCGGCATCCGGCATGGCGCTGATGACCGCGCAGCGGTTGGCCGCCGAGGGCGCGCGCGTCGTGCTCACGGACGTCAACGAGCAGGCGGTGACGGAGGCCGCGGAGGCCATCCGCGCTGAGGGCGGCGAGGCAACCGGCGTGCAGGTGGATGTGCGCTGCTACGACCAGGTGCAGGCGGCGGTTGCGCTGGCAGTAGAACGCTACGGTAGCTTGGACATTCTGCTCAACAGCGCCGGCGGCAATGCCGCGAGAGTGCTGGGCCGATCTGGGGCTTTCCATGAACTCGACATCGAGGTGATTGACTGGGGCCTTGATGTGAACCTCAAGGGCGCTCTCTACTTCTGCCACGCCACTCTCGGGCATATGCTCCGGCAGGAGCGCGGGGTGGTGATCAACATGGGGTCAGTTGACGGCGTGACCGGCTGCAGATCCCCCGACTACTCCGCCGCGAAGAGTGGGATGATCGGGTTGACGAAGTCCATCGCCATCATCGGCGCTCCGCATGGTGTCAGGGCCTGCTGCGTCTCCCCGGGTCCTGTGCTGACGCGGCCCGAGATGGCAAAGATGAAGACGCGCCTCGGACGGGCCGCCGAGACCGAAGAGGTCGTCAACCTGATCCTGTACCTCTGCTCCGACGAGGCAGCATTCATCACCGGCACGAACTACCTTATCGACGGTGGGCGCAGCATCGGGGGCATGTACTCATGAAGCGGCCGTGGCGCGTTGCGATCGTCAAAGACACTTCCAAGCCGATGCTCGGACTGCATGGGCTGCACACCGCGTTTCGCGGACTGCCGAACGTGGATGTTGTCGCGCATGTGGATGCGAACACGGAGGATCTGCAGGCGAAGATGGCGTGGACCGGGGCAAAGCGACACTATGCAACGCTGCCGGAGATGCTTGAGAGTGAGTCGCCTGACATCGTCGTCCTCTGCTCGAGACAGCCGTACGACCATCTGCCGCAGATAGAGGTCGCCGCGGAAGCCAGCTGTCACATCTACTGCGAGAAGCCGCTGACGGCGAGTCTGCTGGAGGCCGATCGCATCCTCGAACTCGTCGAGCGGAAGCAGGTCAAGCTCTGCATGGCCCATCCCGGGCGGTACGCTCTCGCCTTCCGCACCATGAAGCGCATGCTGGAGGCGGGGGAGATCGGTCGGCCGCTGACGGTCTACGGCCGGGGCAAATGCGACCATCGCGGCGGGGGAGAGGACCTGATCGTCCTCGGCACGCACATCCTCGACCTCATGACGTTCTTCTTCGGTGCGCCGGAGTATGTCTACGCGGACATCGCGGTGGATGGCCGCCCGATGGTGCAGACGGACCGTGCGGAGACTGTTGAGCCGATTGGCCCGGCGGCCGGCGACTCCATCTTCGCACACTTCCGCTTTCCCGGCGACCTCCGCGGGACCTTCGAGAGCAGGCGGGGTCTGTATGACCGAAGCAGCGGCTTGAACCCGATGGGGATCACGGTGCTCGGGACCGAGGGCGCGCTATCCATGCGCTTCGATGATGGCGCGACCCGCAAACTCCGGATCAGCCGAGGCACCAGCCACCTGGAGTATGGGGCATCGTTTGAGGACGTCCCGCTTGTCGAAGATCGCGTGATCCCGAATGCCGACCCGCTCGACTACTCGCTCTGTGGGCAAAAGGATATCCCCAGGGCTCAATACTTTCTTGAGGCGAATCGCTTCGCCGTAGATGATCTCATGCGCGCCATCGAGGAAGATCGGCAGCCTGTCTCCAACGCCGGCAACGCGACGCTGGCGCTGGAGATGATCTACGGCATCTACGCCGCACACCTCAGCGGAAGGGCCGTCAAGTTCCCGTTGCACGACAGAACACACCCTTTGGATCATGACGGAAGTGGGACGCCCGTGCCGATCCTCGGTTGATGCTGAAGGGATTGACCCGCTCCGGGGCGACCGCCATAATAGCGCGACTGCTCTGTCCACCTCACTAACGCCTCTTCCCGGAGTATGCAAATGAATCGAATGGTCCTGATCGTCTCACTCTGTCTGGCGGTCGGCCTCACCTCCTGTACACCCCCTTCCGATACAACCACCACCACCGAGCAGGGTCAGCTCACCGGCGGCACAATCAAGATCGGGCTCAACGCTGAGCTCACGGGCAGCATCCCCGTCGTCGGCCAGTCATGCCGCGATGCCGCGGAATTTGCGGTCAAGCAGATCGATGACGCGGGCGGTATTGAGGTCGGCGGGGCAAGGGTGATGGTGGAGTTGATCACTGAGGACAATGAGGATAAGGCCGAGGCGGCGGCGGCAGTGGCGCAGAAGCTGACCACCAGCGGTGTGCTGGCGATGATCGGCCCCAATGCCTCGCGCAACGCCGTCCCCGCTGCCGAAGTGGCAGAATCGGCGCACATCCCGATGATCAGCCCGTGGTCCACCGCGCCGCGGCTCACGATGGATGCTCGCTCCGGCGCGGCGAAGCAGTATGTCTTCCGCGCGGCCTTCACGGATGATTTCCAGGGTGTGGTTGCGGCCAACTTTGCCGTGCAGCACCTGCAGACGAAGCGCCCGGCGGTGCTCTACGATGTCTCCTCTGAGTACAACAAGGGGATCGCGGAGGTCTACCGGACGACCCTGCAGGAGAAGGGGATAGCGGTCGTCGCCTTTGAGAGCTACACGAGCGGCGATAAGGACTTCAGCGCCCAACTGACCAAGATCGCGCAGACCGGCGCCGACAGCCTGTTTCTGCCGAACTACTACTCCGAGGTGCCGCTGCAGGTCAAACAGGCGCGGCGGCTCGGCTATGAGGGTGCGATACTCGGCAGCGACTCGTGGGGCAGCGAAGAGCTGCTCAAGCTTGCGGGTGATGATTGCGAGGGCCTCTTCTTCACCACCCACTACGCAGCCGATACCGCCACACCTGCGGCAAAGGAGTTCATCGCCGCGTATCAGGCCACCTACGGGTCAGTGCCCGATGATGTCGCGGCGCTGACCTACGACTCCATGGGCCTGCTCTTCTCCGCCGTGCAGGCGGCGGGATCGGTCGAGCGTGAGGCCGTGCGCAACGCGCTGGCGACCATCAGTGACTACGAGGGCGTCACCGGCACCATGCAGTTCCAGGGCACCGGTGATCCGATCAAGAGCGCAGTCGTGATCCAGATCAAGGACGGCAAGTTCACGTTCTTCCAGACCGCGCAACCGTAGCCATCTGAGAAGCTGCCGCATTGCCTCAGCGGGTATCACGGCAATGGCTTTCTTCCTCCAGCAGTTGCTCAATGCCCTGCAGGTCGGTAGCGTCTATGCGCTGATCGCGCTTGGCTACACCATGGTCTACGGCGTCCTGACCATGATCAACTTCGCCCATGGCGACATCTTCATGGTCGGGAGTTACCTCGCGTTCTTCGCCTCGGGCCTTCTGCTGGCGTATTTCGGGCAGGCGCCGCCGCTGGTGATCTTCGCGGGCGTCATCGTCGTGTCCATGCTGGGCACTTCGCTTCTTGCCGTGCTGATCGAGCGCGCGGCGTACAAGCCCCTGCGCAACGCGCCTCGCATGTCTGCCGTCATCACGGCGCTGGGCATAGGGCTGCTCCTTGAGAATGCCTTCGTGGCAATCCCGGCGATCGGTCCCGCCCCTCGCACACTGGGCGAATTGCTGCCGGCGACGCAGCTTAGCATCGGCGGCGTCACGGTCTCCAGCCTCCAACTTGTGATCATCGGTGTAGCTGTGCTCACCATGCTGGCGCTTGATGTGACGGTACGGAAGACCATGGTCGGCATTGCCATGCGCGCCATCTCATGGGACCACAGCATTGTACCGTTGATGGGCGTTCCGGTGGACAAGGTGATCTCGCTGACCTTCGCCTCCGGAGCGGCGGTGGCGGCCATCGGTGGGACGCTCTACGGCATGGCCTACACCATCGATCCGTACATGGGCATCCGCATCGGCTGGTGGGCGTTCATCTCGGCGGTGGTCGGCGGCATCGGCAGCATACGTGGCGCGATGCTCGGCGGCTTTCTGCTCGCCTTCGTGGAGATCTTCACGCCCGTGGTCCTCAAGTCATCAAGCTACCGCGACATGATCGCGTTTTCGCTGCTGCTGGTGCTGCTGGTCTTCCGCCCCACGGGAATCCTCGGACGCACCGTGAGTCAGAAGGTGTAGGGGCAATGAGCTATCGTCTGAAGCAGATATTGCTGCGCCACCGCCTCCCGCTGGTGCTTCTGCTTGCGGCGCCGCTCACTGTGCTACTGCCACAGTGGGGCATTGTCAACCCCTACATCGAACTGGTGCTCAAGTACATCGGCATCAACATCATCCTCACGGTCAGCCTGAACCTGATCAACGGCTACATGGGCGAGTTTTCCGTTGGCCATGCGGGCTTCATGGCCATCGGCGCCTACGGCTGTGCGCTACTCAGCCTGCATCTCATCCCACGGGAGCTTGGCCCCGCGCTCTTTCCGCTGTCGCTGATCGGGGGGGGCGTGGCCGCGGGCATAGCCGG
>JAAYJW010000517.1 GCA_012522765.1 candidate division WS1 bacterium
CTCCGCGCACTGCCTGACATCGAAGACATCCGAGATAGCCACTGTTACTTACCTCCAAACACGGACTGCTACCATCAAATACCATTATATACATGCCAGCGGAGTACAGCAATAGACGGCAGCGTCCGGACCTCGCTGCGCCGCGCCGGCAAGCAGCAGCATGAACCGACCTGGCGATCCACAGCTTCGCCGCAAGCGGCATCGGCCCGGTTGCGCGCGCCGCGTCTGTCATGCTGACCCCTCTGCTGCGGAGGTCGTGCCTTCAACTCCCCCCGGCGCTCAAGCTCCTCGGCCCGCTTGTGGTGCGCATACGTTTCCCGCAGACTGTCCGGGACTGCATGCTGGATATCGCCTATGGCTTGTCCGGGCAGTGTACGGTCCTCCGGCCCACGGCCAACCCGCAGTATCCGCCGGAGCTCTGGACTGCGGAAGTCGTAGCAGAACGGAGGAGGCCCTGCGGCGCTATCTCGGAATCCGAGTTCGGCGTTGAACTGAAACGCGTACGGGTCCGGCTCGATGAGATGGAAGCCTCTTTGCCTCACCCACTCGATGATCTGTGACTCAGTCGGCTCGGTCAGAAGGAAACCATGAAGTTCTGTGTTGATTACTTCGATCTTGGCGTCCACGAGCTTCTTCTCGGAGCGCTGAGCCTTCACGAGCAATGCGACTGCGGGGATCAGATAGAAGGGGACAACGACAAACGCAAGAACGCTCCAGAGCCCTGTGCGGCAGCGCGGTTCGCGCAAGAAACTGGACAACCTCCAGACGAAGTAGACCGCCGAACCATGCATCACGGCAGCAGCGACGGGGTAACCGACAGGTTCCCAGTAGCGCGCGAGGGCCGATCCCGACATTAGTAACTCGCGGGCAAGCCCCCACATGCCCAGTGGAAGGCCTATCACCAGCAGACAAGAGCCGGCGAGGAAGATACCGCGTTCGCGCCGGACCTCAGCCAGATTCGCCATGTTGTCCATCTTCTGTCCCCCTCATCGTGCGCGCAATCCCAGCACTGCGTCAGATCGTTGCCGAGTGGCCCTGCGCCCGCACCTCCCGCAGCTTCGACGATTCCCCCTGCACTCCTGCCGATTGCCCCGAGGCCTCAATGAGATTCCGAAGAAGCTCATCGACATCTCCCTTTGCGGCAAGCAGCCTTCCCGACAGGATACGATGCACGAAACCGTCCGGTTCTTGAGCCCGTTGGGCCAGTTCAACCGCATGGTAGTGCACCGCGTTGACGAGGCGCCCTGAGCGATCGCGCGCCGCCCAGGTAATATCGGCCAAATCACCGCCATCAATCTCCCCCACGACCAGCACGTCCACGTCGCTCTCGGGGCGGTCGTCGCCGCGCGCGAGCGAACCGAAGATCGCCGCCACCTCGACGCCCTCAGCGTCCGCGAACAACTCGCGCAGCACCGCCACCACGCCCGTCGCGTAGAGACACATCGACCGCAGCCCCGGCAGCAGCGGGAACTGCTCGTTCAGCGTGTAGGGCTTCGCCGCGCCAATCGGCTCGGAAGCCCTGAGCATCCCAAGCTCCTCCAGCCGCCCAAGCTCCTTGCCGACCGCGCTCGGCGACATCCCAAGCTCCCGCGCCAGCTTCGCGCCGAAGATCATCTCGCCCGGGTGGGCGCAGATCCACGACAGCACCGCCGCGCGCACCTCCGAGCCGAATAGCTCACTCAGCGCCCGCTCGCCCCAGGTTGTCGCATGTTCCTCCATCGAAATCACCCGGCGACAGTATATGCTCGATATGCGCACAATGCAAGTGAATTAGCGCAATTACTTGCGCTATTGCCGCAGCATCTCCCCCACGCTCATCTGTCCCACCGGGTCGCTGGCGAGGCAGCCGAGGACGTACGGGCCTTCGGGGACCACCGCAATTCGCGCATCAGGGCCATGCTCCGCCAGCGCGCGCTGCACAGCCTCCTCGACCGTATCCGCCTGCGCGAAGGGCGTGCGCGCAGCGTCTTCCGGCGGCAGATCCGACACGGCGATCACTTTGCAGCGCCGCAGCACCTTCTCCACCACGTGTAGCTGCCAGGTGTCTATGCAGATCTCCCCGGTGCGCAGGGCATCCTGGATGCACGCGTGGACGTCCTCCTGGCAGATCAGGCTCGAGAACTCCGGTGAGCCGAGGCCTTCGGCGTTCTGCTGGGCGATGATGATCGTGCCGCCATCGCGGCAGATCAGCCCCGCCGCCACGATGCCCTTGGTGCTCTGGTAGAGCGTGAGATCCAGCGGATAGCCGCCGCCTGAGGTCACCACGATGTCTGCGGGCTCATCCAGCACCACCTTCGCCTGCCGCTCGCACAGCGCCATCGCGGCCTCGTGTGCAGCGCGCATCTCGCCGGCGAATACTCCGGTGATTGCGCGCTCCTCGTCGAGCGTGACGTTGAGGATGAAGTCCGCCCCGCCCGCGAGGTCCGCGACTGCCAGCGCCTCCTCATGCACGGGGTTGGCAATCAGGTTGCCCGCGCGCGCCTCGGGCGGCTCCAGCAGGTGCGGGCCGTGGAAGGCCATGATGGTGCCGCAGCCCGCGACGCCGGGGCAGATAGCCTTGCGCCCGCCGGAGTAGCCGGCCATCAGGTGTGGCTCGACGAGGCCGGTGAGGATCGTCAGGTCAGCGCTCATGTAAACGCGGTCCATGTAGGCGGGAGTCCCCCGGCCCGTGGTGCCGACATGCACCTGGTGCTCCTCGTTGCCCGCGCGGTGATTGACCACATTGACGCCGGTCGCGAGCACCTCGTCGCCGCAGATCTCGCGGATCTCCTCATTGGTAGCGGGCCGATGCAATCCGGTGGCGATCAGGATCGTGACGCGCTCGGGCGCGAGGCCTGCCTCGCGAAGAGTCTCGATGATCGGCGGCAGGATGATCGGGTTCGGCACCGGGCGCGTGATGTCGCTGACCACGATGCAGGCGTTGTCGCGCCCGAGGGCGATCTCCGCCAGCGGCTTGCTCTGGATCGGAGCGGCGAGGGCATCGCGCACCGCCTGCGCGGGATCATCGAGAGGCGAGAGCTGCTTCTGCCGCAGCACTGCAGCGACATTCGCATCGGGGAGTTCGACCTGCAGACCGTCACGGCCGTAGCGAAGTTGCGCGATCATCGTATCGCCTCACCGGAAGTCACGATCAACTACGCGCACATTATACCCCCGTCCAACATGTACGCAAAGAGCGGCGCTGCCACTTGGGGCCGCGCCGCTCGATAACGTCCTGCTCCTCAGTGCGTCCTACTCCACCAGGCTCGCCACAAGGTCGCCAGCTTCGGTGGTCGAGACGCCCGAACGCGTCGAGAGGTCGCCGAGCTTGCCGGAGCCAAGGGCCTTGATAACCGCAGCCTCGATCGCCTTGCCGCACTCCACCTCGCCCAGGTGCTCCATCATCATGCCGGCCGCAGCGATCGCCGCTACCGGACAGATGACATTCTTGCCGGTGTACTTCGGCGCGGAGCCGTGGATCGGCTCGAACATCGAGACGCCCTCCGGGTTGATGTTGCCCGATGCCGCCACGCCCATGCCGCCCTGGATCATCGCGCCAAGGTCGGTGATGATGTCGCCGAACATGTTAGTCGTCACGACCACGTCGAACCACTCGGGGTTCTTGACCATCCACATGCAGCAGGCGTCCACGTAGGCGTGATCCTGCTCGACATCGGGGTACTCCTCGCCCACTTCGGCGAAGGTGCGCACCCACAGATCATGGCCGAAAGTCAGCACGTTGCTCTTGTCCACCATCGTGAGCTTCTTGCGATCGCGCGTCTTCGCAATCTCGAAGGCGTAGCGGATGCAGCGCTCCGTGCCCATGCGCGTGTAGACAGCCTCCTGCACCGCCACCTCATGCGGGGTGCCTTTGCGGAGGAAGCCGCCGACGCCCGCGTACATGTCCTCGGTGTTCTCACGCACGACCACGAAGTCAATATCCTCCGGGCCCTTGTCCTTCAGCGGCGTCTCCACGCCGGGGTAGAGCTTGATCGGCCGGAGGTTGATGTACTGATCGAGCTCGAAGCGCAGGCGCAGCAGCAGGCCCTTCTCCAGCACTCCCGCCTGGACATCGGGATGGCCGACGGAGCCGAGGTAGATCGCGTCCATGCCGCGGAACTCATCAAGAACGCTGTCAGGGAGGATCTCGCCCGTCTTAAGGTAGCGATCGCCGCCGAGGTCGTAGTCAACTGTCTCGTACTCGACGCCGTAGCGATCTGCCGCAACTCTCAGGACCTTGAAGCCCTCGGCGACTACCTCCGGGCCGATGCCGTCACAGGGAAGCACTGCTATCCGGTGCATGCTGGTCTCTCCTCACGCAAACGCCCGCCGGGATGTTTCTCGGCGGGTTGATTGGCTTTGTGGATGAACGCGCAGATTATATCAGAAGCCGCGCTGAGGCGCAAAAAGCGGGTCGGTCGGCCGCGGCAGGAAAGGGGCTCCAATCCCGCCCCAGGTTCCCCGCCGGCGCTGACTTTCTGTTCAGCGCGAACCTTCTTCCTCCACGAAGCGTTATCTTCACCGATGTAGTGGTATATTCGCCAACCAGGTACAGCACACAGAGGGTGAGTATCGGATGAACCGCATGATCACGATTGTTGTCGTGCTGGCGCTTGCGCTCATTGCAGTTGCCGCGATGTCGGGAATGGGCGGCAATACCGCCGTCACCGACCCGGCGGCGACGTTTGCCGCCGGCAGTGGCTGCGGTGGGGGTGGATGTGGCGGCCACGCTGCCCTTCCGGCATGCAAATGTTCCGACGGGGACTGCACTTGTGAGGAGGACTGCGAGTGCGCTGACTGCGGCGATTGCGACAACTGCCCGGCACGGGAGAACTGCCCCAGGGATGGGCAATGCCCGCGCGAGGAAGGCTGCGATAAGGCGAAGCACGGGGCGTCCGAGTGCCCTCGTGTGGAAAACGATGCTTGAGCAGAGTCTGCTGTAGTCTCCGCGGCCCGTCCCTGCCACAGGGGCGGGCCGTGTCGTTGGCGCTGAGTTGTGTCAAAGTTGTGTCAAGAGTCTTCTGCACTTTAGGATGAGCGGCTGTCTCTCTTCAGCGCCAGGTAACGGTGATCGGTGCCGGTGGGGCGGAGGGAGGGCGAAGCCCGACCGGAGCCCCACCGGCGGCCGCC
>JAAYJW010000090.1 GCA_012522765.1 candidate division WS1 bacterium
CGGATGCGCGTGATGGCCTCAAGCCCTCGCAGCGGCGCGTCCTGCTGGCGATGAACGATGACAACGTCTACCCCGATCGCGCCCACGTCAAGTGCGCGTCGATCGTCGGTGAGACGATGAAGACCTACCACCCGCACGGCGACGCCGCCCTCTATCAGACCCTCGTGCGCATGGCGCAGGACTTCTCCCTGCGCTACCCGCTCATCGACCCGCAGGGCAACTTCGGCTCGGTGGATGGCGACCCGGCGGGCGCGCCGCGGTACACTGAGGCCCGCCTCTCCACCGTCGCGATGGACATGCTCGAGGACCTCGAGAAAGACACGGTGGACTGGCAGCCCAACTACGACGAGCGCGTTCAGGAGCCTGAGGTGCTCCCGGGCGCGTTCCCGAACCTGCTCTGCAACGGGACGGCCGGGATCGCCGTCGGCTACGCGACGAATATCCCGCCGCATAACCTCGGCGAGGTCACCGAGGCCGCCATCGCGCTGCTGGAGAACCCGGACCTTGAGCCGCAGGACCTGATGCGCTTCATCAAGGGCCCTGACTTCCCGACCGGCGCGATGATCCTCGGCCGCTCGGGCATCATGAAGTACTTCAAGACCGGCAAGGGCTCCGTCACGATGCAGGCGCGCGCGGTCCCCGAACCGCTACCTCGCAATCGCGAAGCGATCATCGTCACCGAGCTTCCCTACCAGATATCCAAGTCCGCGCTGCTCGAGCAGATCGCCGACCTCGTGAATGACAACAAGCTCGAGGGCATCGCCGACCTGCGCGACGAGTCCGACCGCAACGGCATGCGCATCGTGGTCGAACTCAAGCGCGACGCGGTCGCCGACGTGGTGCTCAACAACCTCTACAAGCACACCTGCATGCGCACGAACTTCAACGTGAACCTGCTCGCGCTGACGAAGGCGAGCGGGGCGCTGGTCCCGCGGCAGTGCACGATGAAGGACCTCGTCGCGGAGTTCCTCAAGCACCGCCGCGAGGTAATCACGCGGCGAACCGAGTTCCTGTTGCGGCAGGCGGAGGCGCGGCTTCACATCGTCGAGGGCCTGCTGCGCGCGCTCGATGTGATTGATGAGATCATCGCCCTGATCCGCGCCAGCGCGAACCGCGGCGCGGCCCGCGAGGGCCTGATGAGCAACTTCGACTTCTCCGAGCTGCAGGCCGACGCGATCCTCGACATGCGCCTGAGCCAGCTCACACGGCTCTCCTACGAGGACCTCGCGAAGGAGAAGGAGGAGCTTGAGGCGGCCATCGCGCGCTACAACCTGATCCTCGCCTCAGAGGACGAGAAGTCGAAGGTCATCAAGCGGGAACTGCGCGACGTCCTCAAGCGCCACGGCGACGACCGCCGCACGCGCATCCTCGAAACCGAGGCTGAGGACATTGACATGGAGGACCTGATCGCCCAGGAGGACATGGCGATCACCATCACCCGCGACGGCTACATCAAGCGCATGTCCGTGGACACCTACCGCGTGCAGCGCCGTGGCGGGCGCGGCATCCTCGCCCTCACCAAGAAGGAGGAGGACCTCGTCGCCGACATCTTCGTCGCGACCACCCACCACCTGATCCTCTTCTTCACCAACAGGGGCAACGTCTATCGCTGCAAGGCCTACCAGGCGCCACTGGCGAGCCGGCAGGCCCGCGGCACACCCATCCGCAACATCGTCCCGCTGGAGGATGGAGAGAATATCACCGCGTGGGTGCCGGTGCGCGACTACGATCAGGGCGGCTACCTCTTCATGGTCACCAACAGGGGATACGTGAAGAAGACCGACCTTGAGCAGTACGATACGCATCTGCGGGCGAAGGGCATCATCGGCATCTCCCTCGATGAGGGCGACGAGCTGCGCTGGGTCCTCTGCACCGACGGCACCAAAGACGTCCTGCTCGCCACACGCCAGGGGATGGCGATCCGCTTCGACGAGGAGGACGTGCGGCCGATGGGCCGCAACACCCGCGGAGTGCTCGGGATCAAGATGCGCGATGACGACCAGTTGATCGCAGCCGTTACTTTAGAGAAGGACGACCCGCGCGATCTGCTGGTAGTGTCGGAGAAGGGGCTCGGCAAGCGCACGCCGCTGGACGAGTACCGCTCGCAATCGCGCAACGGTCTCGGCCTCATCACGATGAAGGTCACCGAGAAGAACGGCCCGATCGTGGGCACTGAGGTCGTTGAGGATGACGATGAGATCATGTGCATCACCTCGGCGGGGGTGCTCATCCGCATGCCGGTTGGCAACATCCGCCGCTGCGGCCGCAACACCCAGGGCGTGAAGGTCGTCTCACCCGATGAGGGCGCACATGTATGCGCCGTCGCGAAGGTTGTCCGCGAGGCGCCGCTGGCAAGCATAGCCGAGGACGACGACGACAACGAAGCCGGCGAGGTCGAGGTCGAGGAGTAGGCAGCAGATAGGATGGGCGGACGACACGGCGCCCCGGGTGCTCACAAAGACCCGGGGCGTTTTTTTCCGCCGCCGGCCGCGCGCGTGGGCAGTCTGCCCGCGACTGCAAGAACAAGCTTGACTCGCACAACCACTAAGAATATCGTGAAGGTCAGTTAAGAGTTAGGGCGAAGAACCTGCACAAGGATTTACTCCGGGTGGGTACGGGCACCAGACCAGGGACAGACGGAGGCAAACATGGCGAACCCCGCCATCGAAACAGAATTGCAGCTTTCAGACAACGCGCTAACGGTGCTGGAGCGCCGTTACCTGAAGAAGGACACCGACGGTAACGTCATAGAACGTCCGGAGGACATGTTCCGCCGCGTGGCGGACAACATCGCCTCGGCCGAGGGCACCTACGGCGCCACCACCGAGGAGGTGAAGCGCCTCTCCGATGACTTCTACGGCATCATGACGCGGCAGGAGTTCATGCCGAACTCCCCCACTCTGATGAACGCCGGGCGCGAGTTCCAACAGCTATCGGCCTGCTTCGTCCTGCCGGTCGAGGACTCGATGGAGAGCATCTTCCAGGCGGTGAAGGACACCGCCATGATCCACAAGTCCGGCGGCGGGACAGGCTTTTCTTTCTCACGACTGCGCCCCGCAGACGACATCGTAAGCTCCACCCGTGGCGTCTCCTCGGGTCCCGTCTCGTTCATGAAGGTCTTCGACTCGGCGACCGAGGCAATCAAGCAGGGCGGAGTGCGGCGCGGCGCCAACATGGCCGTGCTGCGCGTTGACCACCCGGACATCGAGCACTTCATCGAGGCGAAGACGGACCACTCGCAGTTGACGAACTTCAACCTCTCCGTCGGCGCTACTGAGGAGTTCATGCGCGCGGTGCAGCAGGGTGAGCGCTTTGATCTCATCAACCCGCGCACGGGCGAGGTGGCAGGCAGCCTCGATGCTCGCGAGATCTTTCATCGCATGGCCGAGCTGGCATGGGAGGGCGGCGACCCCGGCATCATCTTCCTCGACCGCGTGAACGAGCATAATCCCACGCCGCATGTGGGCGAGATCGAGGCGACGAACCCCTGCGGCGAGCAGCCGCTGCTGCCGCACGAGTCGTGTAACCTCGGATCGATCAACCTCGCGAAGGTCGTTGCAGGCGTGGGCGAGGGTGCCCGGATCGACTGGGAGAAGCTGCGCCGGATAGTGCACAGCGGGGTTCACTTCCTCGACAACGTCATTGAGATGAACGAGCTGCCGCTGCCGCAGATCGCCGAGCAGACGCGGGCCAACCGGAAGATCGGCCTCGGCGTGATGGGCTTCTCCGACCTGCTGATCCTGCTCGGCATTTCCTACAACAGCCAGCAGGCGGTGCATATCGCCGAAGAGGTGATGCGCTTTGTCACCGATGAGGCGCGGGCAAAGTCGCGCGAGCTTGCCGACCTGCGGGGCGCATTCCCCAACTGGAAGGGCTCCGTCGCCGATGAGGCGGGCGAGGAGCCGATGCGCAACGCCACCGTTACGACCATTGCCCCCACCGGCACGATCAGCATGATCGCGGGCTGCTCATCGGGGGTCGAACCGCTCTTCGCGGTCGTCTACACCCGGCATGTGCTCGATCGCGATGAGTTGCTCGAGATCCACCCGCTCTTTGAAGAGATGGCGCGAGACCGCGGCTTCTACAGCCCCGACCTGATGAAGGAGGTCGCCGCCCGCGGCTCGCTGCACGAGATCCAGGAGATCCCGCGCGAGGTGCGCGAGCTCTTCGTCACCGCGCACGACATCTCCCCGGAGTGGCATGTCCGGATTCAGGCGGCCTTCCAGGAGTTCACCGACAACGCGGTCTCCAAGACGGTCAACTTCCCCAACGATGCCACCGTCGAGGACATTGAGCACGTCTACCGGCTCGCCTACGAGCTCGGCTGCAAGGGGATCACGGTCTACCGCGACGGCTCACGGGATGAGCAGGTACTGCGGACCGGCCAGACTGAGAAGGCGCGTAAGGGGGGCGCGGAGGCCGTTGTTGCACCTCGTGCGAGGCCGCAGGTGGTGACCGGCCAGACGCGGATGGTGCGCACCGGCTGCGGGAAGCTCTACGTCACTATCAACAGCGACGAGTCCGGCCCGTTCGAGCTTTTCGCCACGATGGGTAAGGCGGGTGGCTGCGCGGCGTCGCAATCGGAGGCGCTGGCGCGGCTGGTCTCTCTGGCGTTCCGCTGCGGCATTCCCGCCGAGCAGATCGTGAAGCAGCTTAAGGGCATCTCCTGCCACATGCCCGCATGGGAGCCCGGCGGCGAGCGCATACTCTCCTGCGCCGATGCGGTGGCAAAGGCCATCCAGCAGTGCATGATGCCCGAAGGCGAGCAACTGCAGATGGACTTCAACGGAACGAGTTTCGGCCACACCGGCGCCTGTCCCGAGTGCGGTGGGACGCTGGTGCATGAGGGCGGCTGTAATGTCTGCCGCGACTGCGGTTACTCACAATGTGACTGACGGGATGCCGTCAGGTCCCGAAGGGGTTGGTTGAGCATGGCCACGAGCATAGGGCCGCAATTTCAGGAGGCCACCAAGTATTCGCGGGGACGGCCGGTGCCGCAGGCGCCGGAGTGGGCGGCCCCTCCACCGACGTACAAGGTCTATGAGGGCTACCTCGAGACCGTCGAACTGCCCCCGGCCACGAAGTCGGGGGGCGTGCCGCTGTGGGACGCCATCAACGGCCGCCGCTCGCATCGCCGCTTCAGTGGAGAGCCGCTGACGCTCGAGGAGCTTTCGCAGCTTCTGTTTGCCGCGCAGGGGGTCACGGGCGAGCTGCAGCAGATAGAGCTGCGCGCGGCCGCCTCCGCCGGTGCGCTCTACCCGAACGAGACCTACGTAGTGGCGCAAGCAGTCGAGGGCATCGCCGAAGGTATCTACCACTACGACGTCCGAGAACATGCGCTCGGGATGCTCGCCGAGGGTGACTACTCCGAGGACCTCTCGCAGGCATGCCTCGGGCAGACGTGGCTCACTCAGGCGGGCGCGATCTTCGTGCTGGGCGCGGTGGTAGCCCGCTGCGCGTGGAAGTATCAGAACCGAGCATACCGCTATCTGTATCTCGACGCGGGCCACATCGGCGCGCAGTTGCAGCTTGCCGCAGCGTCGCTGGAGCTCGGCTCATGTAACGTTGCGGCATTCTTCGATGACGAGGTGGCGCAACTGGTCGGGCTCGACGGGCACAGCGAGGTCGCCGTATACGTGACGGCGGTCGGGCGAGTCTGAACGCTCAATCGTCCTTCAGGTCAAGCACTTCGTAGATCTTCACCGGCTCGGAGAAGCCGCGTATCTCCAGTGGCCCCAGCGGGCGGCACTCTGTCGCGTGCGCCACCTGCTCCCACGTGCTCTCGGTAATCAGTATCGGCCGACCCAGCTCCTTGGTCATCGCCTCCAGGCGCGACGCCAGGTTCACGTGAGCGCCGATCGCGGTGTACTGCATCCTCTCCCCCGTGCCGACATATCCCACCACCGCTTCACCCGTGCTGATACCGATGCCCACCGCGAGGTCGGGCATCCCGAGATACTCCCATTCCGCGCGGTTGTACTGAATCCGGCGTTGCATGTGCACCGCGGTGCGTACCGCGAGGAGGGCGTGTTCGGCCTGATCGAGAGGTGAGTTCCAGAACGCCATCAGCCCGTCGCCCATGTACTTGTCCAGCGTCCCCTCAAACTCCCAGATCGTCTCTTGCACGAGGAAGAAGAAGCGATTGAGCAACTCCACCGTCTGCTCGGGGTCCATCTGCTCCGACTGGCTGGTGAAGTTGCGCAGATCGGCGAACATCACGCTGATGACGCGCCGATGCCCGCGGAGCAGGTCTGCCGGATCATCAGCCACTACCCGGTCCATAACCGCGCCCGGCACGAAGCGCGACAGGGCGCTGCGCACCCGCTCATGCTCCGTCTCCTCCCCGGAAAGCCGCAGCGCCAGGGCAGCGACCACCGCACCGACCATCAACAGGTTGGGCGCGACCATGTCAATGACGAAGCCGCGGTCGAAGAGCGCCAGCGCCAGCCAGTTGTAGCCGACGAAGATCGCCGCCGCAAAGCCGACCGCGCCACTGGAGCGGAGCCGCGACAACCCAAGGTGCATCACGAGCCCCAGCAGGAGCAGGACCAGCAGCGCCACTTCCCCGGGCGCCTCGCGGAGGAAGAGGCCCTCGAGGATGTTCGCCAGCGCGTTTGCCTGCGTCTCCACGCCGTTGTAGACGGTATCGTAGGGACTCGCTCGCAGATCGTACAGGCCCGGGGCACTGACAGCAACGAAGGCAATCGCGCCGTCGAGTTGCTGCTCCAGTTCCTCCGGCGCTTCCCGCGCCGTGTCGAAGAGGTCGTTGACCGCGATGTACTCGAATGTCTCCGAAGGGCCGGCAAAGTCAACGAGCATCCGGCCGCTGCGGTCAATCGGGATACTGCGCAGGCCTCCCAAATTGATGCTATGGCCCGGGCGCACCACGACGCTGCCGGGCTCCACGCCGAAAATCCCGGAGGCCACGGAGACCGACAGCGACGGATAGAGGCTGCCTTCGTGCAGCACCAGCGGAAATACCTGCCGGTACACTCCATCGCCAGAATCGACCACGTTGACGAAGCCGATGCCGCGCGATGCCTCTATGAGCTCGGGAAGCGGCGGGGTGATCTCGCCGATCGTGAAGATGGTGGCGGCCGCATTGAGGCCGGTGGCGGGCATAATGCGCGCCCCGGACCAGCTTCGCGCCGCCAGCGCGTCACTGACCTCGCCGCCGGCAAGCCCATCGGGGGCATGGCCGAAGGCCGCGTGGTAGACGATGCCGCTGTCGGCGGTGGCCTGCACAAGGGCACTGTCCGCCCGCTGACCCTCGGCGGCGGTGTCGCGTTCAGCGAAGAAGATGTCGAAGACTATCGCCGCGGCGCCCGCATCGGTAAGAGTGCGGACGATTTCGGCGAAAACCTCTCGCGACCATGGCCAGCGGCCGATGCGCCCGATGGAGGCCTCGTCCACATGGACGATGACGATCTCCGCCTGCGGCTCGCGGGCGCCACGTCGCATGAAGCGCCAGTCAACCGTCCGGAGCTCCATCCGGTCGATGACCGTTAGGGCCGGCCAGAAGCGCAACACGCCCACCATCACGATCAGCGCTATGATGATAAGCACGAGTTGTCTGCGCATCTGACGAATGGAGGCGCTGCTGTCTCTCATGGTGCGCAAATCCCCAGACCGGGCACTCATCCGTTTACGGGGCCCGCAGGGAGGGTATCCATTACGTGGGAGCGAACCTCTTCCCGGTCTGCTCACACGGCAACGGCAGTATAAACGGGGAACAACAAATGCGCAAATCTGCGGTCCTGCTCGTCGGTGTGCTCGGGGTGTTCATCTTCCTGGGCGTCCTGATGATACAATCGCTGGTGATCGTGCAGCGCATCGCATCGGTCAGTGAGATCGCTGGCGAGGTATTCGTCAAGGGCCGCTCCGACACCAATTTCCGTCCACTCGCCGACCAGGATCATGTGCTGGCCGGCTACACTGTCAGGACAGGCCCGGCAGGAGCGGTTACGCTCAACTGGGTTGATGGCTCACGAGTGCGTCTCGGCCCCGAGACGAGCGTCCGTGTCCGAAAGTGCTCGCTTAACACCAGCACCCGCAACACGACCTCGCTCTTCGATCTCGACGTCGGTCGCATCTGGGTCCGAGTCCTCTCGACCATCGGCGGCAATACCAAGTTTGAGGTGCGCACCCCCACCGCCACTGCCGGAGTGCGCGGCACCGTCTTCTACGTCGAGGTCGCCCCAGAGGGCGAGACCTCAGTGGCCGTTTACGAGGGCGAGGTCGAGGTCGCCGCTCAGGGCGGCACCACTGCCTCCGTAACGCCTGGCAATCAGGCCAGCGTCGCCGGTTCGAGCGCTACCGTCACCGACAGCCCGTTGGAGGATCTCCAGTGGAGTGAGCATCTCGGCATCGTTGGTCCGCGACTGGACCTGGCGGGCGGCGAGCTTATCTCCGTCCCAGCGAATGCAACCTCGGTCGCCATCAGCGGGATCTCCGAACCGGGAGCGACCGTCACCATCAACGGCAGCCCCGTCGAACTGGATCGCAGGAACCGCTTCACGGTGGAGGTGCCGATAGCCGGCGAGGGGCTCATCGTAGTCAGCGCCACGGACTACCGCGGCGGCAGCACGGTGCGCGCGGTGACAGTTGAACGGGAGACAGTCGAGTAGCCGCGCCGGGAACCATCTCGCACGAGAAGCACCCAGGCATCAAGTGAAACAGCACGGGCAGAGATGCCCGTGCTGTTGTGATTCGTGCCCCATCCACTCGCGTATCACAAGATCTTACGCACCAGGATGGCCCACTCGACCAGCTTCAGAATGTAAGACAGCACGATGAGCCCGACGATGACGTAGAAGAACGCCCAGACGGCGGGGCTGTCGAAGCGCTGGATCCAGTCATCCACGGCCACGTTTGTGCCCAATGCGAACTGCCGTGCGAGATTCGCGAGGATGTTGATGAACTGCACGTAGAGGCCGCGCATGACCGGATACGCGAGCACGAGCAGTATGATCGTACCGGCGATGATCAACGGGTTCAGCACGTGGAACTTCTGCCGCTGATGCTCATTGAAGATCGGGCAGTTCCGGCAGTCGCGCGTACGCTCGGTGCCCGCGTCACGCCCGCCGAGCAGGTCCGAGCGAACATACTCCGAACTCTTCTCCGACAGAACGTTCGGGCCGATGCCCTTGCGCAGCAGCGACTCGATCAGGTACGGGTCGCAGTTGCAGCCCTGCCTGATACGCCAGCAGTTCTTGCGGCTCTTGAAGGCCGGGCACATCTCCTTGATGGCGTCGTGGCAGTAGGGCATCTCCCAGCAGCGGCTGAGGCGATGAGGGGGGCGGGTGGACACTTTCTTCGGCTTCTCAAGCCCCTCGACCTCGGCAAGCCTCGCGCGGCGCAGGGGTGCCTCACGGAAGTACTGGACGATCTCCACCAGCACCCGCACACCCACGATCGCCACCATCGCCTGCCCCGTCATGCCGGCCCAGTAGGTGATGGTGGACGCGGCGCCCTGCCCGCCCTGGCCTACCTGACTCGCCACCAGCAGCGGGAAGCCGAGCACGTAGCCGAGGCCGACGAAACCCGCGACGACCGCCACGGCTACCTCTTCATAGGTGACGATGACGAGGCAGATGGTGCCAAGCGTGCCCGCGGCGGCCATGATCTGGCCCATGATCCGCAGGTTCTGCAGCACCCGCGCGGGATCGGGAGGGTTCTGCAGGAATCCGCCGTAGACGGCGTAGAGGATGTAGCCGGTGCTGACGATCAGCGCGAGCGCGGACAGCTTCAGCCCGGTGACCGCCAGCACTGTCATCTTCTGGACCAGGTCTATCTGGAACAGCGAGGCTCCCGAGCCGCCCCTGCCGTGTCGCAATCAGGCTCCTCCTCTCAGCGATGTGTGGTTCAATGCCTGCACGCGCGGCATCAGGAGTTGTCTGCTCGTTCGGCTGAGGCAAGGTACTCCTCAGGGATCGGATAGCCCTCGAGGAACTGCAACAGGTCCGTCTTCTGGTTGGCCCGATTGTACGCTTCCTCGAAAGCGACGATATCTTCACGTACCAGCTTCGCCAGATTCGACTCGAGCAACTGCATGCCCAGATGCCTGGAACTCTGAATAGTCGAGCGCATCTGTGATGATTTTCGTTCCCGGATGAGGTTGCCGATGGCAGGTGAGCCACCCGGCTCGCCTATCATGATCTCATAGGCAGCGACACGTCCCTTGCCGCTCTTGCGCGGGATAAGCTCTTCCGAGAATACCGCCAGCAGCGAGGTGGAGGTCATCGCGCGGATCTCCTCCTGCTCGCTGGAGGGGAAACCGGTGACGAGGCGGTCCACGGTCTTCGGCGCGCTGACGGTGTGAAGGGTTGAGAGCACAAGGTGACCGGTCTCAGCGGCCTGCAGGCACGCGCGCATCGTCTCGAGGTCGCGCATCTCGCCGACCAGCATCACGTCCGGGTCGGAGCGCATGTTGCGGCGGACCGATTCGGCGAAGCTCGAGACATCCACCCCGACCTCGCGCTGATTGAGCAGGGAGCGCTTGCCGTGGTGGTAGTACTCGATGGGGTCCTCGATGGTGATGATGTGAGTATCGCGCTCGCGGTTGATGTAGTCCACCATCGAGGCGATAGTGGTGGTCTTGCCGCAACCTGTGGGGCCGGTCAGGAGGATGATGCCGCGCGGGCGGTGGAGCAGCTCCTTCACCTGCTCCACCGGCAGGCCGAGTTGCTCGAAGGTCAGGATCTCGTTGGGGATCATCCGCAGCGCGATGGCCGGGTGCCCCTTCTGCTGGAAGACGCTGACACGGAAGCGGGCGCCGGTATCAATGGCGGCCGCGATGTCCGCGCCCCCGGTCTCGTGGAACTGCTGCCAGTAGCGATTGGTCGGGTCATCCTCGCCCAGCAGCACGCTGGTGGCGCCGATGCAATCGTGTTCATCGAGGGTCTTGTAGCCCTCAACGCGGTACATCTTGCCGTGGAGCCGGAAGATGGGCGGCTCGTTGAAGGAGAGATGCAGGTCCGACGCGCCCAGTTGCTCGCACGCGTGCAGAAGCAGCTCCACCACTTCCGCGTCCATTGTCCGCCCGGCGGCGTTGCTCAGGTCGGGCGGGGCCTTCACTGTTCGTCGAACGAAGTCATCACCCATCGTTGATCCCCTCGCAAGCGTGAGAGTGGCACGACGGTCAACTCATTCGGCAAAGAGCGCGCACTTCCGACAGCTACTGCGGATCCGGCCGCTTCGCGGCTCGGCGCTGCCGGCGGGTCTTCTCCTGGATTTCGCGATCCGACGCCATGCCGCCGCGGCCGCTGGTCTCTGCGGCAGTCTTCTGCGCATCGGGCACCTCGCCACGAGCGCCACCGATGCCGGGCTGCTCTCGCGCCGCCTTCTCGGCCTCGGTCGGATCCACGCGGCGCAGCATCTGGCGCATCTCCGTGTAGTTCCCGGCATAGAAGAGCGCGTCGCGCGCAGTAACCTTCCCCTGGCGATAGAGGTGCAGCAGCGCCTGGTTGCGCGTCTGCATACCCCAGTAGCCGCCGTCCTGCATGACGGCGTAGGTGTCGCCCGGCTTGCCCTCTTCGATCATCTTCGCCACGGTCGGGTTGGCGATCAGCACCTCGATCGCGGCGACGCGACCATCCGTGCCCGCTCGCGGCAACAGCGCCTGGGAGAGGATCGCGCGCAGAGACTTGCTCATGCGCAGGCAGATCATGTCGCGCTGGTGCGGCGGGAACATGTTGATGATACGCTCCATCGTCTCGGCGGCGCTGGAGGTATGCACGGTGGAGAACACAAGGTGACCGGTCTCCGCGGCCTGCATCGCGACGTTCATCGTTTCAACGTCGCGCATTTCACCGATCAGGATCACGTCCGGGCTCTGGCGCACGACGTACTTCATGGCATCCGAGAAGCTCATCGTGTCAATCCCGACCTCGCGCTGGTTCACGATGCACTTCTTGTCGGGATGAACGTACTCAATCGGGTCCTCGATAGTGACGATATTGCCCTCGCGGCTCTCATTGACGTGGTCGATCATCGCCGCCAGGGTGGTGGACTTGCCCGATCCGGTGGGACCGGTCACCAGCACAACGCCCTGCGGGCTCATCGCGACGTCCTTGAGAACCGTGGGCAGTTCGAGCTGATCGATGGTGAGGATCTCCAGCGGGATGATACGCATGACCAGCCCGATGGTGTTCTGCTGCTTGAAGATATTGATCCTCAGGCGGCAGGAGTCACCAACTGTGAGACCCACGTCGCGTTCGGGTACCTCCTCGAAGAGCTCCTGGTGACGCTCGGTCATCAGCTCGTAGGCGATTGCCTTCGTGTCCTCGGCGGTGAGGATGGGGTAGTGATCCCACTTTTTGATCTTGCCCTGCACGCGGACGTGAGGGTGCGATCCGGCCTTCCAGAACACGTCAGAGGCCCTGATACTGGCGCCCTCGATCACGACGTCCCGCCAGTTCTCCACTGCTTGCTGCCTCCTCGCCCCCCGGATGCGCGCTGGAGCCTGGATGATAACATGTAGTTGAGCTATCTTCCGCGTCCGTCCATCGGGGTCCTTCTTAATTGCAAAAGCGCCGGCAATAAACATTGCCCGCGCTTGTTTGCTTCTGGTGGTGGAGCAGGCGGGAGTTGAACCCGCGACCTTCTCCATGCCAAGGAGACGCGCTCCCACTGCGCCACTGCCCCACCCGGTTGCTCGTACATATTACCAGACACAGGGGGCGGTAGTCAAGCTCTCGTTCGGCGAAGAAGATGCAGGCACGCAGAGGGTGGAAAGCGAATGAATTACACGAAGCAGCCATCAAGATGGCAAGGGAGATCATCATGCGGATGAAGATCGCGGTCGTGGGGTCGGCGGGAGGCGAATTGTCGGAGGAGATACGCGCGAAGGCACGCGAGATGGGCCGGTGTATCGCGCGGCGCGACATCATCGTTGTGACCGGATCGGCCCCCGGCCTGCCGCATGAGGCGGTGCTTGGGGCGAAAGAGGAGGGGGCCTTCGTCATAGGCATCTCCCCTGCACATTCGCTGGACGAGCATCGCCTCGTCTACAATGCTCCGTGGGAGGAGTATGACGCTCTCATCTTCATCGGCAGCGGTCTGATGGGGCGCGAGATCGAGATAATCCGCACCTGCGAGGCCTGTGTGGTTATTGGCGGCCGCTCCGGGACGCTTGGTGAATTCGCGATCGCCTATGATGAGGCGCGCCTGATCGGCGTGCTCACCGGCACCGGCGGCGTCGCCGACCACATCCCCGAACTGCTGGAGGTCATCAACAAGGAGACCGGCGCCGAGATCGTCATGCACGATGATCCCGAGCAGTTGCTGGCACTGATGATGGAAAGCCACGAGGAGCGAGTGCGAAAGGGCATCGCCTACCGCGGCCCCGTCATCCACGAGGGGTGAGCTACGGCGCCGTTACCGTTGGCCGTTCGGGGCGACGCATCCGGCCGCGCGCGCGGGTGTAGATGCGCCGGCCGTTGACGAACGGCAGCGGCGCTTGGGCGCCGCCCCTCCCGAGGACGCGAGGGCCACACAAACGACACACGACAGGAGTGTCCGTGCCACGGAGCGGCGAGAGTGACGCGGCCGTCGCTATCACTGCTCTTGTTGCTTCCTCTGCTTCCGCCGCTGCAGTTAGGCGTTACTCCCCGCGCCACTCCTCAAGCATCATTATCTCATTGAGCGGCAGGCGCTTCTTGGGTGGGGCCTCCGCGTCCGGGTAGCCAATCGGCAGCAGTCCGACGATGATGACCTCGCGCGGAATGCCGAGGACGTCATGGACGCGCTCTTCGCTAAAGGCACCGACCCAGCAGGTGCCGAGGCCCTCCTCGACTGCGGCAAGCGTCATGTAGGCCATCGCGATCGAGACATCGATCGGGAAGCAGTGAAGGCCGCAGCTCATCACGTGCTCGCTGGTGATCGCGCAACCGACGATCACCGCCGGGGCCTCGGCGAGGAAGCGCTGTCCGTTGGCGGCCTCAGATAGCGTCTCGCGCGTCTCCTCGTTGCGCACCACAACGAAACGCCACTCCTGCAGGTTACGCGCCGAGGGAGCCAGTCGGGCGGCCTCCATGACGCGCTCGAGCTTGCTGTCCTCGATGTCGTAATGCTTGAAGCTGCGGACCGAGAAGCGCGCGCGTATCGCATCCATTACATCCATCTACGATCATCCTCTCACATTACCACTGGTGGGGCGCCACCGGCGGCTACTCCGGCAGATCGATCGGGGCTCCGGAGGCGAATTTCCCGCCGAAGTTCAGCAGCGTGGCCGTCGGCTTGTCGGGTAGATGTGCCGCGACGACCTCGCCTACAAAGATGGTATGATCTCCGGTCTTCATCCGGTCACGGAGTTTGCATTCGAGGTTGATCGCGGCTTCGGCAAGCAGGGGGAGGTCAAGTACCGCCGCGGGCGCGGTAGGGATCTGCAGCGCCTCGAACTTGTCCTCCTCCGCGCCCGAAGTCGAGCCGCAGTGCTTCACCAGCCGCGCCTGATGCGCACCCGCCCACGCGAAGATGAACTCCCCGGTCTCTTCGATACACCGGTGCGTGTGGCGGTCGAATGCGATAGCCACCGCCACCAGGAGTGGGTCCCCGGAGCAGATCATCCCCCATCCGGCGGGCATCACGTTCGGCGTGCCATCCTCGGCGCAAGCGACTATCAGGATGACCCACTCCGGATACTTGTGAACCAGCGCTTGCTCGGGCTTGACCTGCTTCATCCCCGTGCCTCCCACTCCCGCAGGACCTCGACAACCATCCGATGCTCCTCCCGTATGGCGATCTCCACCGCCGTTCGACCGTGCCAGGAGAGCTTCGGGTCGGCGCCGCTGCTGAGTAACACACGCACCATCTCCGCGTTCCCCGCACCTGCGGCGGCAAGCAGGGCGGGCATTGCGAGGGGGTCCTTTGCATTGACGTCGGCGCCATGAGCGATCAGCAGGCGGGCCAGTTCCACGTCCCCGGCCGCCGCCGCTGTCTCAAGCAGCGACTTGTTGCTCCACGACAGGCGCTGGTTCGGATCGGCCCCGCCTTCGATCAGCGCGCGCAATACATCCTCGTGGCGGTGCCGCACGGCCAATGCCACCGCCGCGGCTGATGGCGTGGCGCCGGCCTCAAGCAGCGCCCGAACCACCGGAGCCGCGCCTCGCCGCGTTGCAGCCACAAGAGGCGTCAGGCCGCTGGCAGCCGCCGCATCAGGGTCGGCGCCGCGCTCGAGCAGGACTGCCACATCCTGCACCGTACCGGTCTCAGCGGCCCTAAGTAGCGGCTCGCTGCGTCCGGCCTGCCGGGCCCGGTAGGCATAGCTCGCCACGCTCCAGATCACAGTGATTACCACCGCGGCGGCGATCACGTAGAAAGCGATCAGCGCCAGCCTGCCGGTCTTGCGGGTAAGCTCATCAGAGACAACGTCGGTATCATCTACGACGACATTAAGCCCGTTGAGGCCGAGCGCGATCTTCTCCTCGTCGCTTCGTCGCGATCTGCGGCTGCGCTGCTTCTCCGGCCGCCGGTACTTGCGCGAACTGGACCGAGAGCTTCTCGTCGATTCCGGTCGGGAACTGCGCCCTGAGCCGGAGGACGATCTTTCTCCCGGCTTCGGCCGCCGCCGGCCTCTGTCTTTGTCAGCTTTGCGTTCGCTCACGTATGAACTCCAGCCAATCTGCGTAGTCCTCGCGCGGGTTGTCGCTGCTCGGCGTCTCAAGCACCAGGTAGTCGTCGTAACCTATGTCGAGAATGGTGTCGCAGACGGCGTCCCAGTCCACATCGCCCTCACCAAGTGGTGAGTTCCGCTTATCCACCGTCATGTCCTTGATATGAATCTGCGCCAGTACACCTGCTCTGTCAAGTGTACGCAACTCCGCAGGCCCGTCAAGTCCCGCCCAGACGGCGTTGCCGACGTCGTAGTAGACGCCCATCGCGGGAGACGCGATCTCGTCAATCATCCGGAGCCACGCCTGCGCGTCAACCGTCCCCTCCAGCGCAAGGGTCACGCCGTGACTCTCGGCCTCAGGCGCACAGACACGCATGGCCTCAACTGCGCGACGGATCCGCTCATCGCTGGTAAGGGCCTGATCGCCAAAGAACGCAACGAGTATCCTTCCGATGCCTGC
The DNA here is from genome assembly GCA_012522765.1 of candidate division WS1 bacterium. Lineage (GTDB taxonomy): Bacteria > Armatimonadota > Zipacnadia > Zipacnadales > UBA5352 > UBA5352. The sequence continues at coordinate 16,074 of JAAYJW010000090.1, forward strand.
CTGCGAGCACCTGCCGATGAGATGCAGCATCAGCTCGATTGCCTCTTCGCGCACGCTCGGGTCATCATCGGGGAAGCCGCGCCGATTGTAGCGCCCGCCCATGCACGAGGGCATCTCCAGGTTGTACTGCGCGGAGACCTCCCGCAGCCGCGCGACGCCCTGTGCGGACCAGATCAGCTCGGTCTCGTAATCGAGAGCGATGAACGGGATCTCGAGCCCATCAAAGCCTATCTCAGATGCGATCCTGAAGGCATCTTCTATGTCATCACCGAAGCGTCCTGCCGCTACAATACCGTACTTCATATTATACGCCTCCCCTGGCGTAGATCACCAGCTTTGACGACTGCTTCGCCGCATGATGGCGGCTTCCCTTCGTGGGGCTTTATCCGGGTTCGGTGCTCCCCACTTTGTGGGTAAAGGTAAGGGTCGGAGGGAGGAGTAACCGAACACCGCGGGGAATAGAGCGTCCATGTGACGGTGCCTGGATGTCGCTATCGCCGTCGCAGCTCTCCGCTTCTCTCCTCACGCGAGCGGTGTAGACACTGGCGCAGACTCGGTACACCGGCGCTCATCAGGGTGGTATTCAGTGACTGGCATTGACTGGTTTGCAGTCGCCTCCGGTTCGGTCGGGGGCGTCGCTTTGCTCATGTATGGGATCCGCATAATGGGAGAGGGCCTGGAGGCCGCGGCGGGTGACGCGCTGCGCCGCATTCTCGCCGCCCTCACGCGAAACGCATGGCTGGCCTGCCTCCTTGGCGCTGTGGTCACCGGCGTCGTGCAGAGTTCCTCGGCCGTCACGGTGATGACCGTCGGCTTCGTCAACGCGCAGCTTATGACATTCCGACAGGCCCTCGGCGTGATCTACGGCGCGAACATAGGCACCACCGTCACCGGTCAGATCATGGCCTTCGAAATCACGCAGTTGGCACTGCCGGCGATTGCACTCGGCTTCGGCATGCAATACTTCAGCCGCCGCCGTGTCGTCAGAAACCTCGGCCAGGGGATGCTCGGCTTCGGCCTCCTCTTCCTCGGGCTGATGCTCCTGAAGGGCTCAGTGGAGAGCCTCAAAGAGAGCCAGATGGCGGTTGGCATCTTCACGATGTTCAGCCATAACCTGCTGCTGGCAGTGGGGGCCGGCGTCCTGGTAACGATCCTTATTCAGTCGTCCTCCGCGTCTCTTGGGATCGCGATGGCGCTCGCCGCTCATAACCTCATCAGTCTCGAGGCCGCCATTGCTCTTATGCTCGGCGACAACATCGGCACCTGTATCACCGCGCAGCTTGCCTCCATCGGCACACAAACGACGGCCAGAAGAACCGCGTGGGCACACACGATCCACAACATTGTGGGCGTGGCACTGGTGCTCATTGTGCTCAGGTGGTTCATTCCGCTGGTGCTTCATCTGTCCCCGTCGATTGTTGGTCTGGACCCCCTCTCTGAGGTGTACCAGGCGGCCGTGCAGCGGCAGGTGGCTAACTCGCACACCCTCTTCAATGTGCTCAACGCCATCCTGTTCCTGATTTTCAACAACTTCTTTGCGACGTGGCTGGAGCGCTGGTTCCCCGAACGCGGCCGCCTCGCCGAAGCCAGTCACATAGATCGCCGCCTGCTGGAGACGCCCGCGGCGGCGGCCGGCGCGACGCTGCAGGAGCTTGCGCGCATGGCCCGCGCCTGCCGACAGTTGGTCAAGGGCGCCACCGGGGCGGTGCTGGAGCCGGAACGGGTGGACACCGCGCCGCTGTGGGCAGAGGACGACGCCATTGACCAGCTTCAGGAGGATATCACCAGCTACCTCGTCGATCTGATGGAGGAGGATATCCCGGAGTTCATCAGCGCGCAGGTCCCGGCGATGCTCCATGTCGCGAACGATCTCGAACGCGTCGGCGACCACTGCAAGAACCTGCTGGAGCTTGCCGAGCAACGCAGGGATCACGGTATGCCGTGGTCCGACACGGCGGATGATTCGGTTCGCCAGATGGCCGCCCTGATTGATGAGATGCTGACCGCCGCCGCTGAAGCGCTTGGCGGGAGGAACGAGGGCCGGATTCAGCGCGTCCTCGAGTTGGAGAAGATCGTGGACCACCTGACTGAGGAGGGCCGCAACGAGCATCTTGAGCGTGCCCGCCACGGCGAATGCCTCATGCTCCCGGGGGTGCTGTATCTCGATGCGCTGATGAACTACGAAAAGATCGGAGACCACGTCCGCAACATCGGCCGGGCACTCGCCGGCGGCCTGATGGACGCAGGCACCACGATGCCCTACACCGCCGAGGGTGAGGCCGCCGCAGCCGAAGACGCTTGAGGGTCAGGCGCCGGGCTACTCGCTGAAGACCTGCGTGGTGAAGACATGAAGCTCTGCCCCACGCCGCCATGCATCGCGCGGCAGGCCGGCTTTGTGCGTGCAGAGGCAGTCGAGCATCGTGTCGCGATCCCAGCCCTGTTCGGGCGCCACCTGCGGCAGGAACACGCCGCGCCGATAGCCGTCGGCGACCATCACTCCGTGCTCGCCCACCGTGATCTCCTCGGCACTCGCCACTTGTCTGAGCGGCGAGAGCACACTGATCTCGATCTCGATCTCCGGGAGTTCGGCCGCAGTGACCGGCGGGAAGCGCGGGTCCTGCGTGGCCGCCGAGATCGCCGATGATCGAACTGCCGCCGCCAGCGGCTCCTGCGCCTCCAGGCAGCCGATGCAGCCGCGAAGCTGGCCGTGCTTGTGAAGCGTCACGAAGACAGCGCGCGGCGCCTCGAAGATCGCGTGGCCGGTGGGCAGATCGGGGATGGTACGATCGGTGACGTAACTGCGGATCGTGTCACGCGCCAGCTTCAGCAGTATCTGCTGCTGCTCCTCATTCAGTTCGCCCTGCTGCTCGGACATCGGCACCACCCCGCGCTGTGTCTATTGCCACACCGGTCTAAGCTCTGACTTCGCGAGCCGCGGACCTGAGCCCTGCCTCATTGGCCCCCCGCGGCAGTCCTCTCCGCCTGGGTGAAGACCAGCAATGCGTTGGAGACTCTTCGCTGCACTCCGTCGCTGGGCGCATTGATCAGCCTGCCATCGGCCACGAAGGTAGATGAGCCTCCGCCATCGAGGTTCATCGCCTGCACCGCTCCGAGCTTGATCATCGTCCCGGCTAGCTCGTCGAGCGTCATGCCACAGCGCCTGCCCTCACCCACCCCCTCGGCCACCACCAGCAGCAGGCGCCCTTCGGCGGTGATCCCGATTGCCGTGCGTGAGGGCGTCCCGACGCAGACATCGGGCCGGAACCGTTCGGGCGAGGCCGTGATATGCTTGCGCCCGTCCTTCACCAGCCGGGGCCCACCACCGATGGCATGGCGCAGGTTCGGCCATGCCGGAGTGGTGCCAAGCTCGAGCTTCACCGTGACCCCCGGCTCAACGAGCTTGAGGCTTTCTGCCATTCTCCCGATGCCGGAGAGCACGAAACCGCCCTCGGGGATGCTCACGACTCGACCGTTGGTTGTCTTCTCCAACACCACGCCCGCCGCATCTACCGCGACACGCGTGCGCCCGACCGCACCCTCCACCATGGGGCCCCAGCGGCGAGTGAATGCCACGAGCGTGTCGGTCTCCCCATGCCCCTGGTTCAGCCCGGTGATCGGTTGGGCCCCCAGTCCATCAAATACCGCGCGGCCGCAGAAACTGACGCGGTCCATCAGCAGGCGGCCGTCGTAGGTGATTCCGAGCGCGGTGCGTTCCCCCCATGGCTCCTTGATCCACTCGCCATCTATCACCAGCATCCCCAGCGGCGGCCCGTTGTAGCTGAAGAAGCCGCCGTTGACGCCGCCCCATGCCCGCGACCCGGCCGCAATGCGGGTGAGCGTGGCACGTTCGTGGATGGTCGAGGCGGCCAACGCCGGGCGAACATCAATCTGCGATGAGCGCGGATCCACGTTGAGCACATAGACCCGCACCGCCCCGCGAGGGGTGGTGAAGTTGCGTGTCTCCATCAGGCCGGCAACACGGGGAAGCGGGACAACCGGCTCAGGCTCAGGCTCAATCTCAGAGGGCTCGCGGAGCAGGTCAATCACGATGCGCGCGGGATCCGGCAGTGTGAATACGCGAGGGGAGAGGGGGGAGTTATGCTGCACTTCGATGCGGGTGACGTTCCCGACTGCAGGCCCCTGCCGAATCTGGTCGGCCAACTCACCATCGAGCCGCAGCAGTCGGACGCTGTTGGCCCAGGCACTGTCCTCCGCGGTCGGCAGTTCCAGCACAAGCAGCCCCGGCTCATTCCACCAGGTGAAGCCGGTCGGGCGCGCGAGGTCGAGCACGAGGCGGATACGATCCTCATGCCGCCCGTCGCGGATGTCTGTGACCCCGCTGCCGGGCGTCGAGAGGAACCAGATGCCGGTGGCGCCATCATGATCGGCCACCGCGAAGAGCTCAATCGCTGTCCGCACGATCGCCAGCGGCACGAAAAGCTCACCGTCGCGCAGTTCCGGCCCAACCGCTGCCGTTCGTGGGAGGTCGTCGAGCGTGTAGCTCGCCGTACGCGGACGCACCAGCAGCGTGTGACCGAAGGCCCTGATGCACCACGGGGCGCCCTCCTGCGGCTCATCTACGGTGAAGCCGAGGGATTCGCTAAGGGCTCCTGCCGACAGCAGAAGCTCCCCGGCGTCGCCCGTGACCGCCTGCCCGGTCTCCAGGGGGCGACCGTTGATGACCACCACACAGTCCCCGGCAGCATGGGCCGCGGGCATGCCGATGGTGACGATTGCTGCTGCGAGAAGTCCGATTGCTGCGATAGTTCGCGCGGTCATGCGATGCCTCAGTTCAGATGAGCCGGCGGCTGTGTGTCCGCGAGACGCCCCCGATCCAGCACCACGCGACCTGCGAGCAGCACGGTTGACACGAAACCGGGAAGCTCGCGGCCGGCGAAGGGAGTGTTACGTCCAAGGGAGACAAACTCCTCAGCATCGACGCTCCAGCGGCTGTCAGGTTCGAAAATCAGCAGATCCGCCGGCGCGCCTGCCTCTATCAGACCCTGCGGCAGGCCCAGCAGCGCTGCCGGAGCGGCGGTCATCGTCGCAAGCGCTTGACTGAGCTTCATGCGCCCGCTCTCCACCAACTCCGCAAGCACCACCGAAAGCGCGGTCTCCAGCCCCACGATCCCGAAGGGCGCCGCCAGCATCCCTGCCGCCTTTTCCTGCACCGTATGCGGCGCATGGTCGGTGGCGATAACCGCGATGGTGCCGTCGCAGAGCGCATCAATCAGCGCCTGCCGATCCTGCTCGGTCCGCAGCGGCGGGTTCATCTTCGCGTTCGCGCCGTGCGTGGCGACGGCCTCGTCGGTCAACGCGAGATAGTGAGGCGCGGTCTCCGCAGTCGGCCCATCCGACCAGTCCCGCAGAAGCTCCACCCCCGCGGCGGTGGAGAGGTGCGCTATGTGCAGTGGTGGCCTGCCGGGGCCGTCCCATGCCTCCCGCCACTCCGCCAGCGACCGGACCTCGGTCTCCGGGTGCTGCCCCGGTAGCCCCAGCCTCTCAGCCACGGCGCCGCGATGCATCACGCCCCCGGCGGATAGCTCCTCGGCCTCGGCGTGCGCGAGGAAGATCAGGCCCAGTTCCGCGCACCGCAGCAGCGCCTCCCGACGCTGCTCGCGGGTGGTCAGCATGAAGGCGTCATCGCTGATGGCGACGCACCCGGCATCGCGCAGCGCCCGGAAGTCGGAGAGGTGGAAGCGATCGTTGCCAACGGTAGCCGCGCCGATCAGCCCCACGCGACACCACGCGTCCCGTCGCACTCGCTCACGGATCGCGGCCACGTTCTCCGGGATGTCAGGCGCCGGGGAGGTGTTGGGCATGGCGCAGACGGTGGTGAATCCGCCACGGACGGCCGCTCGGGTGCCGGTGCGGATCGTCTCCTTCTGCTCGGCACCGGGTTCGCGCAGATGCACGTGTACGTCAATCAGGCCGGGGCAGACGACCTTGCCGGTGGCGTCAATGACATGCAGCGGCTCAGTGGCCCGATTCGTGCCGACTGCGGCAATCGCGCCATCCCGCACGAGGATGTCCGTCTGAAGATCGAGGCCACTGCCGGGGCAGATGATCCGCCCGCCACGAATTACTGTCGCACTGTCAGCACTCATCGGCAACTCCGCTCGTCCCCCAAACGCAGAAGGCCTCCCGCTGGCGGAGGCCTTCATGCTTACTCAGATGATACTGAGGCTCAATTCGTCACCTGCACCCGAACCCGGTCCATGCGGTCAACCTTCTTGCCGTCAGGGTCGCTGACCGTCAGCGTAACCAGGTAGTAGCCCGGGGTCGGGAAGGTCCAGGTGGTCTCGCGGCCGTAGCCCTGCTCCTGAAGGCCGTCCAGTTCGTCGAAGTCCCAAATGTAAAGAGCGTTGACGCCCGCAGGCTGCTCGGCGGCCTGGAACTGCGTCTCGGTATTGACCTTAGTGACCATCGGCTCGCCCGCCTCCGCTACCAGCGGCTGCGCTTCATAGCCGAGCCCGACCTCGCCGACCCAGAAAGTCTCTTCAGTATCCCCAAAGAGCGCGACGTGGAGGATCTCACCATCTTTGACGTCAACCGGGCCGCCGAAGGCGGTCATCGGCAGCACGATCTCGACCCAGTCGTCAACGATCAGAGGGTAGTCAGCAAGCTCGATTGCGCCCGAGTCAAGCGCGCCGCTGTCGGTCACAAGCAGCACCCGCAGCCGCTCGATCTTCTTCGGCGGCTCCGGCGGGGCCATCATGCCACCCTCCATCCCCGGCTCCATGCCAGGCTGCCACTCAGGCGGCATTCCGCCCGGGAACTGACCCTCGGGAGGCATCGCGCCGGGATCAAACGGAGGCATAGCGCCGGGATCTCCGGGGAACTGCCCCTCGCCCGGGAAGAAGCCACCTTCGGGCATCACCGGCGTCTCCGGTGCAGGTTCGAGCGCCTTCGCGATCAGCCTCAGGTAACCGCCGCTCGGATCGCCAAGAAACGCGCTCGCATCAAGTGGCTCCCGAAGCGTAAGGCGCCCTCCGGTGAAGAAGCCGCCGGTCTCGATGCGCAGAGCGTCGCTCTGCAGGTACCTCTCATCTCCATCTATCTCTATCACCCCGGAGCCCCAGCTCCCGAGCTCAACCAGGTTGAGGTCGCCGCTGTAGAGGACCACCGCAGCATCGTTCTGTGCGAGAACCAGCGGGGCGAAGATCATGATCGCTGCACATGCGAAAGCCACCGTTACCTTGCGGGTCAAGGTGATCACTCTCCTGACGGCCCCGGCATCCGAGACCGCTGCTTCTGCCGATGAGACCACGCCTGAACATTCTACCGTGATGCTCCGAATCCTGCAAGGAAACCCGGAGGCTGGCAAACGTTGCGTCGCTTCGCGCCGCCCCCTGCGAGGGCGCAGGGGCCACAACGACGACGATAACGGCGCGGCGGGGGCAGCCGTAGGCTGAAAGCCCCCGCCCTACAACGACATTACTGATGCCATGTGCCATCCCGCCTTTGGGCGGGACCCGTGGGCCGTTCGTAAATCCCATTCGTGCGGCACGACGCACGGGCGTGGGCGCTTGTGCCGCATGAACGACTACGGCAACGACTTCGGCTTACGTCAGCCGCATGACGACCTCACTGTGAAGCTCCTCCCCCGCCTCCGTCAACCTGATCCGACCGGCGCCCACCTCCACCAGCGCCATCTCCACCAGCGGCCGCGCACGCTGAAGCAGCGCCTCAATCGACTCTGCACCGTAAGCCTGCGCGAGATCGTGTAACAGCAGCCCCTCGGTCATGCGCAGGCCCATCATCAGCGCCTCGGCAAGCGCATCCTCCGGAGCAAGCTCCTCGGCATACTCCTCAGGGCTCTCCCCCGCCTCAATCGCCGCGCGATACTCCCGCGGCTCGCGCATGTTGCCGCTGCGCACGCCATCGAGGTAGCTCCACGCGCCCGCACCAAGGCCGAGATACTCCTCATTGCGCCAGTAGGTGATGTTGTGCGCGCACTCAAAGCCGGGGCGGGCGTAGTTGGAGATCTCATAGCGGTCCAGCCCCGCGGCCTCGCAAAGCTCCCGCGTCACTTGCCGCATCGCAAGATGCTCAGCCTCCTCCACAGGCGCAATCTCCCCCGCCTGGAGGCGCGCGTGGAAGGGCGTTCCCTCGCAGATCTCAAGGCCATAAGCCGACAGGTGGTCGGGCTGAAGCTCCAATGCGCGCAGCAGCGTCTGACGCCAACTATTCAGCGTCTGCCCGGGAAGTGCGTATATCAGGTCGAGGGAGAGGTTCGTGAAGCCCGCCTCGCGCGCGGCGGCAACCGCTAAGGCCGTCTGCTCTGCACTATGCCCGCGCCCGAGCATCCGCAACTCGTCATCGTCGAAGCTCTGCGCGCCGACGCTGAGGCGATTGAAGCCAGCCTCCCGCAGAACCCGCAGCTTCGCAACATCCACCGTCTCCGGATTCGCCTCGCAGGTGACCTCAGTGCGCGGCGCTGCCGTAGGAGGGGCCGCCCGATCCAGCTCCCGCCCAGAGGGCGGGACTGGAGAGGGTCCCGCGAAGCGGGAGGTTCCACCCCGGCCCATGCCGTTCGTCGTTCGCACGCCGGCAGACCCGCCGGTCTCCGGCATACGTGGGGCCGGGGGGGGTGAGGCCGCCGTGTCCTTGAGCATCTCCAGCAGCCCCGCCAGTTCCTCACCGTGGTAGATCGTCGGGGTCCCGCCGCCGAGGAAGATCGTGCGGATGTGCGAAGCGCCGAGCAGTTCTGCCCGGCGCTGTATCTCCAGCTTCAGCGCCGCAAGGTAGCGCGCGCGTTCTGACTCAGCGGCAGGTCGCGAGTTAAAGTCGCAGTAGTGACACTTACGCAGGCAGAAGGGCAGGTGGACGTAGACCGACAGGTCCCGCGCCACGTCAGTCCTCTTCGTTCAACCGCAGGATGGACATGAAGGCCTCCTGCGGCACCTGCACGTTGCCGATCGCCTTCATCCGCCGCTTACCTTCCTTCTGCCGCTCAAGCAGCTTGCGCTTGCGCGTGACGTCACCACCGTAGCACTTCTCCGTGACGTTGCGGCGCAGCGGCGCGATGCGCGTCGAAGCGACGACGCGGCTGCCGATGGAGGCTTGTATACGCACCTCGAAGAGCTGCCGCGGGATCGCCTCCTTGAGTTTCCGCGCGATCACCCGCCCGCGGCTCTCGGCGAACTGGCGGTGGCAGATGATCGCCAGCGCATCCACCGGATCGCCGTTGATCATCAGCTCAACCTTGGTCAGGTCCTCCGGCACATAGCCGGCGAGCTCGTAGTCGAGCGTGGCGTATCCGCGCGTCGCGGACTTGAGCGCGTCGAAGTAGTCCACGACGATCTCCGCGAGCGGCAGGCGATAGTGCAGCGCGACGCGGTCGCCCCAGATGTACTCCTGCTTGAGGTAGGCGCCTCTGCGGTCATCGGAGACCTTGATCACCTGCCCCACATAACGCTGCGGGCACATGATGTTGGCTTCGACCACCGGCTCCTCGATCACCTCGATCAGCTCCCGCGGCGGGAACTGCGCCGGGTTGTCCACCTCAACAAACGTCCCGTCGGTGAGCGTGATGCGGTAGACGACGCTTGGCGCTGTGGCGACCAGGTCGAGGTCATACTCACGCTCAAGGCGCTCCTGCACGATCTCCATGTGCAGCAGGCCGAGGAAGCCGCAGCGGAAGCCAAAGCCGAGCGCCGCCGAAGTCTCGCGATCGTACTTGAGCGCCGCGTCATTGAGCGAGAGGCGATCAAGGGCGTCTTTGAGCGCCTCATAGTCGGCATTATCCACGGGATAGAGGCCACAGAAGACCATCGGCTGCGCCTCGCGGTAGCCCGGTAGCGGCTCTTCAGCGCCCTTCTTCGCGCAGGTGATGGTGTCGCCGACGCGGCTGTCCTTCACGCCCTTGATCCCGGCGGTGATGTAGCCGACATCGCCCGCGCGAAGCTCCTCCACGTCCACCATTGCGGGCGAGAAGAAGCCGGTGCGCGAGACGTCGAAGCGCTTGCCCGAGGACATCATGCGGATCTCATCGCCCGGACGCACCCGGCCCTCGAAGACGCGAACGTAGGCGATGACGCCCTGGTGGACGTCGAACTCCGAGTCGAAGATCATCGCCCGCAGCGGCGCATCTGCGTCCTCATCAGGCGCCGGAACGCGCTTTACGATCGCCTCCAGCAGCTCATGGACGCCCACCCCGGACTTGCCCGAGGTCATCACAATCTCATCGGGATGGAAGCCGAAGGCGTCGTCCATCTCCTTCAGCGCCATCTCCGGCTCAACGTTCGGCACGTCTATCTTGTTGATGACCGGAATGATCTCAAGCTCGGCCTCCAGCGCGAGGTAGACGTTCGCGACCGTCTGCGCCTCGACGCCCTGCGAGACATCCACCAGCACCACGGCGCCCTCGCAGGCCTGCAGGCTGCGGGAGACCTCGTAGGCGAAGTCTACGTGTCCGGGGGTGTCAATGAGGTTGAGCTGATAAAGCTCGCCATCGTCGGCCTCGTAGAGGAGGCGGACGGCGGAGGACTTGATGGTAATGCCACGCTCGCGTTCGAGGTCCATCGTGTCGAGCATCTGCTCGCCCGCTTCCTCGACGTTGCCGCAGACTTCGAGGAGCCGGTCGGCGAGCGTGGACTTGCCGTGGTCAATATGCGCGACGATGCAGAAGTTCCGCACATTCTCCTGCGGGACTCTCTGCACCACTTTAGGCCTGTCCGCCTTTGCCTCAGTCGCCATGCTGTCTATCTATACCCTTTCAGCCCACTATCCAGATTCCCGGCGCCCCTACTATTATCCGGAGTCCAGGCGCCCCTACTATTATCCGGAGTCCAGGCGCCCCTACTATTATCCGGAGTCCAGGCGCCCTCGCCTGGACGCCGTTGCCGTTCGGAGCGACGCATCCCGCCGTCCGGATGCGTCGGCCGTTTGCCGTTGCCGTGCCCTTTGGCCGTTCGTCCTGCCAATCAATGCCGCTATCAATGACGATTCCCGCGCCCTGACGTTTACTGCGAACATCTCGCGCCGCTTCGCGTCGCCCCCTGCGAGGGCGCAGGGGCCACAACGACAACGACTCGGCCACAGTCTCAGCGCCGCACCCTGCCGAATTTCCTCGCCACCATCCGCCATGCGCTCTCAAGCTCGCGCAGGCGCATCGCTCTCGCCAATCCCACGAATACCACCGCTCCCAGGCCGAGCGGCAGCGCCACCAGCAGCAGGCGTTCGATTGCGCCCCCGGTGCCTCCGCCAGGCAGGTAGGCCTGCAGCGCCGCCATGCTCCCCCACGCCACCAGCGTCATCAGCGCCATCGCGGGCAGCATGCGCAGGACCGACTGCACGATCTCCCTCCCGCCCAGCGCTCCCACGCGCACCTGCAGCATCACCACCAGCAGCGCGGCGTTGATCACGCCGCTGATGGAGGTCGCCATCGCGAGGCCCGCCACGCGGTAGGGCCCCGCGAGGTAGAGCGCCGAAGCGATGCAGGCCGCCACAGAGATCGCGCCGATCCAGACCGGCGTCATCGTGTCGTGGCGGGCGTAGAACGCTCGGGCGGCGATGTATACCACCGTGAGCGGCACTATTCCCGCGCAGAACCACAGGAGCGTGACCGCCACCGCCCAGACGCCCTCCTCGGTGAAGCTCGGCCAGAGCAGCCGCACCGAGGGCACCGCAAGTACCATGATAAGTGCGGTGGCGGGCACGGTCAAGAAGGTCGCGTTGCGCATCCCGAACGAGAAGTCGCGGCGGAACTGATCTCCGTCGCCGCGCGCGTAATGCTCCGCCAGCGCCGGGAAGAGCGCGATAGCGATCCCGGCGCCGATGACGCGCGCGGGCAGCTTCCACAGGTGGTTCGCGTAGTTGAGTGTCGAGACGCCGCCGTCGCCATCCACGGCGTTGGCGAGGACCTTCGTCACCACGAAGTTGATCTCGGCGATCGCGAGGCCCAGCATCACCGGCAGCGCGAGCAGCACCACCCGCCGCACGCCCTTCGTGGGGCGGAAGATCGGCATGAGCCGCCCGCCAACGCTTCGCAGCGCCACCATCTGCACCGCGAAGTTCCCGACGAACGCGCCCAGCAGCACCCCGTAGCCGAGTGTGCTCGGGCCAAAGAGGACCGGAGCGGCGAGTGCGGCGGCGATGATCGAGCAGTTGTAAATGATCGGCCCCATCGCCGGCCAGAGGAAATGCCGGCGGGCGTTGAGCGTGCCCATCAGCAGGCCGCCGAGGAGGAAAAATATCTGCGCCGGGAACATCAGGCGCATGATACGCGCGCAGATCTCCAGCGCCTCCGGGTTGCCCTCGAGGTCGGCCTTGAGCAGCCCGAGCGTCTCCAGCGCATGCCGCAGGCTCTCGGACATGTTGTCCGCGGCCCACGACGGGTTGACCATGTGCGCAAGCGGCTCGGCGAGAAGGATGCCGCCGACCGAGAGCAGCGCGGCCATGACGGCCAGCAGCCAGAAGAGCGCGCTGAAGGTGCGCCACGCCCGATCCTCCTCGCCGCGCGCCATCATCTCCGTGAAGACCGGGACGAAGCCCGTCCGTAGCGCCCCGCCGGCTACCATGAAGTAGAGGAAGTCCGGGATGGTGGCGGCGTTGTAGAAGGCATCCGCGACGACGCCGCGGCCGTATGTGTGGCCGATGGCGACGTCGCGGAACATGCCTGTGACGGCGCTGGCGAGCGTGGCGAACATCATCAGGATGGCCGCGTTGGCCATCCACGATGTTGCGCCTGACGACTCCGCCGGGGCCGGGCTCTCGAGGGATACCTGATCGTCCATGACGACGAGTATCATACCTCGCGCCACGCCGGCTGACAAGCTATCCGCCGAAGCTCATTGAGCGCCGTCGCAGTTTGCAGTTGGAGAGGTCGGCCTCCGGCAGACGCTCCGCGTCTGACGACCTGTGCCATAGCCGTGCCGTTGCTGTCCTCTGCCGTCCGCCGCCGTCTACCCACCGCGCCTCCATGACCGGCTATCCCCCCAGGTTCACGTAGTAGGCCGTGGAGATCGTGGGGTCTATGAAGTAGTTGATGATGATCCGCCAGAGGATGCCACCGATCAGCACGTGACCAAAGAACAGGCCGAGGAAGGCCGGGACCGTCTGCCGATACGCCGGCAGGCCTCCGTAGCGCAGAGTGAGCCTCTGCGCCAGCCATGCCATGAGGAAAGGCGCCCAGTAGGGTGAGGCATCGTTGTAGAGCGTCCCGAGGATGATCCCGAGCGGATGGAACGGGAAGTTCGAGAGCATCATGCGCGCCCATGTCACCCCCGCTGTCAGCAGCAGGCCGCCGCCGTAGAAGCCCACTCGCGTCCAGTCGGGCCCCGCAGGGCTCTCCAGCGCCCGGTCAAGCTGCACGTAGTTCCCGCGCGACCAGCTCAGCGCCCACGACTGCCCCGCGCGCCCGGTCTTTGCCCCGATCAGCCCCTGACCGTAGCGGTAGCCCACATCGAGGTGATACCAGTAGGTCAGCGCCAGCCCCACCACGCACATCCCGATCATCAGCCACGCGAAGCTCGATCGCCGCGCCCGCACGAACTCCGGCAGCTTCAGCCCATCCGCGAATGCCTGCCCGGAACTGTGCGCAAAGACCGTGCGGCCAATCCAGAAGAGCGCGTAGTAGAGCACCATGGACTGCGGCGATCCGACGCCGCGGATCGCCCGGCTGCCGAGAAGATGCACCGGCACGATCGTGTCGAAGCCGTAGGGATGCGTCCAGAGCACCGGCGGCCCTGCCTCGGCCCTGATGCGCGCGGCCACCAGCACGAACATGTAGAGGCTCGCGAAGAATGCCGCGAGCGTCCCCGCGCGAATGCCGGCGTGGTTGAGCATCCACACGAGCGCCACCGTGCCGACGATCAGCCCGATTACCTGCGCCCGATAGGGCATCGGTTCGCCGCGATCGTAGTCGTTCGGGCCGCTGATGACGCTGCGCGCCACCCGCCGCAGGTGAGGTCGAGCGGCCCAGAGCATGAAGGCCGTGAAGGCGATGCAGGCCCCCGCGGAAACCTCCTGATAGAACGGGAAGCCACTCTCACGGTAGCCCGCAGACAGGCCGCCAACCTTCACAAGCTTCATGAACAGATACGTGACCAGCGCCGTCGCGAGCACCTCGCCCGAGACGAGATACGACAGCCCCCACAGCTCCAGCGAGAAGCTGAAGTTTAGCGGATGGAACCAGCGCCACGGTGGGTCAGCGATCGTGCGTGTGATGGAGATGGTCTTCGCGATCCCGGGGAATGAGGGGTAGAACGCGTGCGCGATATTGATGCCGTTGAAGAGAGCGGCGGCTCCGAAACCGATCCACATCACCGGGTTGCGGAAGAAGCTGACGCCGTGAGATGAGCCCGAGAACCCGCCGCTGATCTCCAGCGGCAGGAAGAGCATCGGGTAGCTCAGCCGCTCGTTCTCGCTCCACTGCTTGCGAAACAGCGCGACGAGGCAGAGGACGGTGAAGACGAGGATGAGGCTGAAGGCGCCCCACCATGCGAGCGGCGTGAGCCACTGCTGCCACGGGATATGTCCGCTGGCGGTGCCCTCAAAGAAACCGTCTATGACCCACTTGTCCTGTGGCGCCCAGAAGGCGGGATAGTGCTCGGCGATCTCCCGGAAGCCGTCGGTGTCGGTGCCGTAGTAGCGCGGGAAGAGCAGGTAGTGAAAGGCGTAACCCGCGCGCTCCATCGGCAGGGCGGCGGAGATGGCAGCGTAGATAAGCAGCAGTTCGCCGCGCGAGAGCGGCGCCAGGACGTTGATACGCCGCCCCTGTCGCCACAGCAGCCACAGACCGGCGTTGATCGCCACGAGGATCAGCAGAAAGAGGATCGCCGGAACCGGTGGCACCACGTAGGGCACCCAGTTGATGCTTACGTAGCCGACGCGTGTAATGCCCAGCCATGTTGCGATCGTGAGCAGCACTGCGAGGATGACGGCCCGCGTCGTGATGCCCTGGATGGACGTCGGCGCCTCAACTGCATTGTTGCCGGCCTCGCCGGCATCGCGGATGAGCTGGCTCATGGGGCAGGCTCCGCTCTACGACATCCCGGCATGTTCCGCGCCCGGTTCCACATCGATGAAAGATTCCCTGCAAAGGCGGCGAACCTTGCATCATCTACCGGCGTCTCAGCGATCGAGAGCCAACTTCGGGAGGTGGTCGTGTTGTCACTGCGGAGAGTGTTCGTGACGATCGCCACACTGTCTCTTCTCTTCACCGCGACATGCACTCTCTTCGCCGCCCCGGGCGATGAGGCAGGGCAGTTGTCGCCCGAGGCCCGTGCAGCGCAGTTCTTCGCAAAGCTCGACACCGACGGGGACGGGAAAGTCAGCAGAGAAGAGTTTCCGGGCAACGATGAGAAGTTCGCCCGGGTGGACGCCAACGGTGACGGCTTCATCACCCCCGACGAGATGGCGGGCCGTGGCGGTAATCAGGGGCGGGTCGGCGGCCAGCAGGCGAACCCACAGCAGCGCTGGAATGCGATGCTCGAACGCTTCGACACCGACGGCGACGGCGCGATCAGCGCTGAGGAGTTCGAGGGGCCCGAACAGGTATTCAAGGCACTCGATCAGGACGAGGATGGGAAGATCACGCAGGAGGAAGCGCTTCGCATGGCGAACCGGGGTGGAGAGGGACAGGCGGGCGGCGGTGCTGAGGGCAATCGATGGCAGCGCCTGCTCCGAAGCAGCGACAGGGACGGCGATGGCGCGATCTCCCGTGAGGAGTGGCTCGGACGCCCTGAGGGTTTTGCCCGCTTCGACCGCGACGGTGACGGTGTGATCTCCGCCGAGGAGGGTGCGCAGATCGGTGCAGGGCGTGAGGGGCAGCCAGCAGAGCGGATGGATCCAGCCCAGACGCTGCTGCGTATGATGGACAAGAACGGAGATGGACAGGCATCCGCTGAAGAATGGCAGAACTTTTTTGAGGCCGCGGATGTTAATGCAGATGAGCGACTGAGTCGCGATGAGTTGATGAAGCAGTTCCAGGACGCCCTGCGGCCTCCCGCACCGGCGCCTGTCGAAGGGAACTGACTGCACAGACGAACAACCCGAGTTTTCTCCGTCGCAAGACGGAGCATTTGCGGCCCCCGGTCTCCCCCCACCGGGGGTCGCGATGTTTAATGGAACGAACGCCCGAAGGAAGGCGTGCCCCAGCCGTCGAACCGCTCCTTGCTGCAGACTACCGCACCGGGAGGGTACCGCCATGATCC
>JAAYJW010000518.1 GCA_012522765.1 candidate division WS1 bacterium
CGGATGCTGCCGCCAAGGATGTTGTCGCCCAGCATCACCGCGACGCGGTCGTCGCCCACGAAGCTGCGGGCGAGGCGGAGGGCATCGGCGATGCCTCCCGCGCCGCGCTGGTAGACGAAGGTCAGGCCGGCGAGGCCGAATTCGGAGCCATCGTGGAGCAGTTCGAGAAAGTCACCGGGCGAATTGCCGCCGGTGACGATCATGATCTCGCGGATGCCCGCCTCAACGAGGTTGTACAGCGGGTAGTAGACCATCGGGAAGCGCCCGACGGGCAGCAGGTGCTTGTTAGTGACGCGCGTCATCGGCAGCAGTCGCGTGCCCAGTCCACCGACGAGAATGACGCCCTTCATCGCAATCCCTCCGCTCCATCTGGCTGCCCATTTCGCCAGGCCGCTCCGCCTGAACTACTCCTTGATCATCCCGACGAAGTACTCCTGCACGCGCCGGTCATCGGTCATCTCCGGATGGAAGGCGCTCGCGAGCAGGTTGCCCTGCCGAACCAGCACGATCTTGCCCTCGAACTCCGCGAGCACGTCCGCGCCGCACTCCTCGCAGACCTCGCGGACGAACGGCGCGCGGATGAAGATTGCTCGCACCGGGTCATCTATGCCCTTCACCGGCAGGTCCACCTCGAAGCTGTCCACCTGTCGGCCGAAGGCGTTACGCTCGACGGTGATGTCCATCAGCCCGAGGCGCCACTGGTCGCTCGCCACGATCTGCTTCGCCAGCACGATCATGCCCGCGCAGGTGCCCCAGATCGGCTTGCCCGCCTCGTGCATCTCGCGCACCGGCCTGTCAAGCTCGAAGCGCTCCATGAGCTTGCCGATGGTGGTGCTTTCACCGCCGGGGATGACCAGCGCGTCGCACTCCTCGATCTGAGCCCGGGTCTTGACCGCCCGGGCCTCAACGCCCTCAACCTCGTTCAGTGCCTCAATGTGCTCCTTGAAGTCGCCCTGCACTGCCAGTACGCCCACGATCTTCGGCATCAGTGACATCTCCGTCTTTTGTATGCTGTCGCCAACGGGCTGCATTGTAGGACGGCCTGCATGGCGCGTCAAGCCGCGCCTGCTGCTACTTCCGCTCCATGTACTCGCGCGTCAGGTCGAGGTAGAGCTGGTAGTTCGCCAGAGGCACGTCATGCGGCACCGAGTGATCCGCCGAGGGGATCCAGCCGCCGTGGTCGAGCATGAGCGGGACCTTCTCGCTCGGCGGGAAGCTCATCAGAGTTGATCGCAACGCGCGGTGACTTCGCTCCACCTGGATAATCCCCCTCTGTCATGGCAGTTGAAGCCGCAGCCGGAGGTCGGTATAATCGCTCAAAGCGCCACGTCCAGCCCGGGGAGTCGCCACTGTGAGCCGCCAATCAGATTGCGCCAGGGCGATCATCATAGGAGCGGCGATTGCCGTGGCTATCGCCCTCGCCGCCACCGCGTGGCCCGTCTTCAGCCCGAAGGTCCTCGAGCACTACTCAGACTCCCCCGACAGCGTCGGCATCACCCAATGGGCTGAACGCGCCACCACCGACGACATGCTGCGCTGGTGGAGCGGCACGTGGATCCAGGCCGACTCATACTACTACCGCCCGCTCTCCAGCCACCTCTTCTACGCGCAGTAGCGGCTCTTCGGCTGGAACTTCCAGGGCCACGTCATCATCTCGTGGCTGATCCACGCGATCATCTGCTACTTCGTCTATGTCCTCGCTCTGAGGATGTACCCCGGCAGGTGTCGCCCGGTCGTAGCGGCGGGTGTGCTGGCCGTGCTGCTGGTGAACCTGCGACTGGGGCCAACCGGGCCGCATTGGCCCGCCGCCCCGGTGGCCTACTCGGTGGTGGCATGGTGGCCCGCGCAGACCGATCAGATGAGTCTGCTGATGTCGCTGATTGCGCTTCTCGCGCTCGACCGGTGGCTGCTCGGCGAGGACCCGCGGGGGCTGCTGAAGGCCGGACTGCTGTGGGTGGCGGCCGTGCTCTTCAAAGAGATGGCGGTCGTCCTGCCGCTACTTGCAGGCGTACTGATGCTCATGCGCAGGGGTCGGGGCATTCTCAGGCTGCGGGAGGCCGATGATGAGGGCATACGCCGCTTCAGTCCCGGCATCGCGTGGCGGTTCATCTTCCCCGCACTGGTGGCAGTCGCGTTGTTCCTCTTCGCGCGCGCGCAGATCGTCCCTGAGGCATGGGGTATAGAGCCGCGCGGCGAGGCCTCGCTGGCAATGAAGGCGGTCTTCCTGCTCTTCTCGCGACCATGGATGGTGCTGGTCGCGCACGGAGCATGGGTTGCGGTTGCAGCGGCGGTGAATGCGACGCTCATCACCATCTACATCTACAGCCGCAAGCGCCCGAGCGTCGTCTGGCTCATCCTCGCGCTCATCATCGTCAACGGCCTGATCGCGGAGGTGCTCGGTGGCAATTTCGCCCTGCTGACAGTGCCGATCCCACTGGGCGCGCTCGGCACGCTGACGCTGCTGGCGCTGGGGCTGATCGCGCTGGCGCATGTGCGAGAGGGGTGGCTGTGGGGGCTGCTGGGGATGGCGCTGCTGGTGCATCTTCCGCTTATCAACGTCTCGGGCCCACACTACTTCTACTGGCCCGCTGCATTCTGGGGGCTCTTCAACGCCGGGCTCTGG
Organism: candidate division WS1 bacterium; assembly: GCA_012522765.1. Lineage (GTDB taxonomy): Bacteria > Armatimonadota > Zipacnadia > Zipacnadales > UBA5352 > UBA5352. Next base: position 2,624 of record JAAYJW010000518.1, read on the forward strand.
CTCTGGACGCTTCCGCGCATTCGCGGAGATGCTCGTAATCGCCCTCAGACGGGGCTCTCCGGCAATGTTACTCCTGAGCTTGACTCCTCCTCCGGCGAGGGTTTATAAGTAATGCACCTTTTTCCGGGGTAACTTAGACAAAGGTGACAGTCACGGCCCGACCATCTGTGGGTAACGCGCCTGGAGATCGTTTCTCATCTTCCGCGGAGGTTCGCGCGGGCCGACAACGAAGGAGATGGCACTTTCTCTGGCGGTAGATGCAGACAGAAAATGCGTGAATCGGTCGCGTGAGTGGCGACGAGTGATGGCGTAGATGCTGTAGGGATCGCAGTCTCGAAGGGCAAGTGCAGCGGCCAGACGCCGTGGGGACGGACAGGGAGGTATGCGCGCCGATGGACCCTAACAGGAGGCCGGGGATACAGGAAGTCGTCAAGCGGGACGGCCAGCGGGTGCCGTTCGATCTCTCGCGCATAGAGGCCGCTATCGCCAAGGCCGGCAAGGCCACCGGCGAGTTCGACGCCGAAGGCGCAGAGCGCATCACCACTCAGGTGCTGAAGGTCATCGAGCACCGCCGCTGGTCCGACAGCCCCACGGTCGAGCAGGTGCAGGACATTGTTGAACAGTGCCTGATCGCCGCGAACCATTTCGCCACTGCGCGCGCATACATCGTCTATCGCGAGCAGCGCAAGCGCGTTCGCGACGAACAGAGGGTGTTCATAGACGCTATCGGCTCGGTCAACGAGTACCTGCAGGAGGCCGACTGGCGCGTTCATGCCAACGCCAATCAGGGCTATTCGCTGGGCGGCCTGATCCTCAACGTCGCCGGCAAGGTGACCGCGAATTACTGGCTCAGCGAGGTCTATCCGGCCGAGATCGGCCAGGCTCACCGCCGCGGCGATCTGCACATCCACGACCTCGATATGCTCTCGGGGTATTGCGCCGGGTGGTCTCTCCGGACGCTTCTCTACGACGGCTTCAATGGTGTCCCGGGGAAGATTGAGGCCGCACCGCCCAAGCACATGTCATCGGCGGTCGGGCAGATGGTGAACTTCCTCGGCACCCTGCAGAACGAGTGGGCCGGAGCGCAGGCGTTCAGCAGCTTCGACACCTACCTCGCCCCGTACGTGCGCGCCGATCACATGCGCTACGGCGAGATCAAGCAGTGCATCCAGGAGTTCGTCTACAACCTCAACGTCCCGTCGCGCTGGGGGACGCAGACGCCCTTCACCAACATCACTCTCGACTGGACCTGCCCCGAGGACCTGCGCAACCAGGAGCCTTACATCGGCGGCGAGCCGACCGGCTTCACCTACGGGGAACTCGAGGAGGAGATGGCGCAGATCAACCGCGCCTTCCTCGAGGTGATGACGACGGGCGACTGGCGCGGGCGCGTCTTCACCTTCCCGATCCCGACCTACAACATCACCCGCGACTTCGACTGGGATCACCCCAACACCACTCTGCTGTTTGAGATGACCGCGAAGTACGGCATTCCGTACTTCCAGAACTTCCTGAACTCGGACCTGCAGCCGCAGATGGTGCGCTCGATGTGCTGCCGGCTGCAGCTTGACCTGCGCGAACTGCTCAGCCGCGGCAATGGCCTCTTTGGCTCCGCGGAGCAGACCGGCTCGGTAGGCGTGGTGACGATCAACTGCGCCCGCCTCGGCTATCTGTCAAACGGCGATCTCGGCAAGCTTTATGAGCGGATGGATGCGCTGCTGGAGATTGCCCGCGACAGCCTCGAACTCAAGCGCAAGACCGTCCAGCGCTGCATCAACAACGGGCTGTTGCCCTACACGCTGCGCTATCTTGGCGATCTTGATCGGCACTTCAGCACCATCGGCGTCAACGGTATCCACGAGTGCATCGCCAACTTCACCGGCGGCCAACATGACATCACCGATGAGTGGGGGCGGCAGTTCGCCCTCGACCTGCTCAACCACGTGCGGGAGCAGTTGGTGGTCATTCAGGAGGAGACAGGTCACCTGTACAATCTTGAGGCTACGCCGGCCGAAAGCGCCACCTACCGCTTCGCGCGTGAGGACCGGCGGCGCTGGCCGGACATCATCCAGTCGGGCCCGGCTGATGCGTCCTACTACACCAACTCCAGCCAGCTTCCGGTTGGATGGACCGATGATCCCTTCTCCGCGCTCGAACACCAGGAAGAGCTTCAGAGGCTCTACACCGGCGGGACTGTGTTCCACATGTACATGTCCGAGCGGATATCAAGTGCCGAAGCGTGCAAGAACCTCGTCCACCGCACGCTGGAGCGCTTCCGCATCCCGTACCTTACCATCACGCCGACCTTTTCCATCTGCCCGCGACACGGCTATCTCGCGGGCGAGTATGAGTTCTGTCCGAAGTGCGATGCCGAACGCCTCGCCGCCAGGCAGGACAACAGCCCGAAGAACGCCGCAGGTCAGTAATCACCGATGCGTCCCAGGAGCAGTCAGATGAAGCCCGAACAGCCCGAGAATGCAGCCGAAGTGAAGCTTGACCCCTCCGAGCGCCAGCGGTGCGAGGTGTGGACGAGAGTGATGGGCTACTACCGCCCGATCTCCATGTGGAATGCGGGCAAGCAGTCGGAATACCACGACCGCCGGGCCTTCCTCGAGCCGCCCGCCGCTTACCAGTCGCATTCGGGACAGAAGAAGCTGGGGCTGTAGCAGGCCATGAATGCCGACAGCCTGCCCACCGACTCAGCGGAGGCGGTGGGTTGTCCTCGTCTGCGCGTCGGCGGCTTTGAGCCGCTCACCACGATTGAGTGGGACGGGCATCTCTCCGCGGTTGTCTTCCTTCAGGGCTGCCCGTGGCGCTGCCGTTACTGCCACAACTCCGAACTAACGCCCCTTACCGCACCGGGTGTGACGCCATGGGTGGATATTCTACGGAGGCTGGATGCGCGTCTCGGCTTCATTGATGCGGTGATCTTCTCCGGCGGTGAGCCGACGGCCCAGTCCGAACTCCCCCTGGCGCTGCGTCAGGTCGCGGAGATGGGCTTCAAGGTCGCGCTGCACACCAACGGGTATGACCCCGCCCGGCTGGACGTAGCGCTGGACACCGGCGCTGTAGACTTCGTCGCGATGGACATCAAGGCGCCGTTTGCTGATTACGCGCTGATAACGCAGGTGCCGGCCAGTGGCGTCGCAGCCCGTGACTCCGCGCGGCTGCTCATTTCCTCCGGGATCCCGCACGAGTTCCGCACCACGTTTCACCCGGCGCTGCTGCAGCATCAGCATCTGAGGCAGATCGCCCGCGAGCTCGCCGATCTGGGCGCAAGCCGCTGGGTGGTGCAGCTATTCCGCGCCGAGGGATGCCCGGTGCGCTGGTTGCGCGAGTCGATCGCGCTGCCCGCCACTGTGCCCGATCCGCTGCGGTCCGAACTCAGGGCGATCATCCCCGGCTTCGATGTGCGCGGGGATGATCTCTAAGCTCCGCGCTCGCTGGCGTCGCGGAGGATGCGGCTGCCGGACCGAGCCCAATTGCCCCTAACTCGCGGAGGTGACGAGCTTGCGCGCGTAGCGGCTCACCGTCAGCCGCCGGTCATCGGCATAGCGGCGGATGATCTCCTCACCCTCCGGATCACCCATCGCCCGAAGCGCCCGCGCGGCCGCGATCTCGAGCTTCCATCCCGGGTGGCTCTTCGGGTTGTAACTGTCGCACCAGTACCGCTCATCGGCCCGTATACGTCCGAGGAATGCCTGCACCGCCCCGACCGCCGCGGCATCACCGAGCCGCTCAAGTCCCTCCAGAGCGTAGAGCCAGGGCTCCCCAAAGCGCGCTTCTGCCTCCAACGCGCCGGCGAACAGATCGCGCTCATCCGGTCGCGGGTCAAGCACGAGGCAGACCAGAGCGCTCACCCAGCGCGGCTGGACGAACGGGTGCTGGCTCGGGACGGCATCGTCGCGCTCGCGCAGCATCTGCACCAGCAGCGGCCGCACCTCCTCAACGCCCTGCGCCCCGAGCACCAGTGCGGCCCAGCGGGCAGTCTCCCCGCCTCCGTCCACGGCTCCGAGCAGAGCGTCATGTGCGTCGTCACCATGCGCGTGAAGCTCCCACATCGCGAGTTCGCGACCGTCCGCAGCGAGTGACGCGATCAGCTCCGGGACGGCGCCCGGCTCCCGCACCTGTCCCCTCTGCCCCGCCTCGATCTCGGCACCGGAGAGTATCCCGCTCTTGATGAGTTCGCGCTGCAGATCGCCCAGCGGCACCTCGCGCGCGGAGACGCCCTCGCGCGCAGCGATAGCGGCGGCTATCCCTGCGGCCTCGCCGATACGGTGCATGTCCTTCATCATGCGCACCGCGGCGGCGGCATCGTGCGTCATCGAGATGCAGCGGCCGGCCATCAGCAGCCCGTCAAGGTCGCGGGGCAGCAGGCAGCGGTAGGGCACGTCACACTCCAGCGCGCTCTTCCAGTTGCCCGTCACGTCGCAGTAGACGCGCGCCTCGTGACCCTCAAGCGCGTAGTCCCGCGCATGGTTGTCGTAGTGGCTGCGGGTCTTGCCGATCGTATCCGGGAAGCAGCGGCCAAAGAACAGGTCATCAAGCGTGAGGACATACTCCCCCACCACCGTGCGGCTCTCGCGCACACCGAGAATCGGCCCACAGTACTGGAAGCGGCTCTCCTCCGTATACTGATCGCGCCAGAGATAGCGCCGGGCGATGGTGAGGCCGCGGGTGTAGTCCACGGGATCGTTCGGAAAGACCCAGCCCGCGTCGAAGTTCGCATGCGAAACCTGCGCGCTGAGGGTGGGATGGCTGATCCCCGGCGTGAGCGAGTAGGCCATCGGCATATTGTCCCCCTCGCGCCCCATCATCCACTCAGCGCCGGCCAGGGCGGCGACATCGCCATCGCCGGTGGCGTCAATGACAGTGTGCCCGAGCACCACCCCGCGCCCGTGCTTGCCATCCACCACCACTCCGCGCAGAGTGCCGTCCTCGACGACAGCCCCGACGACGCCCGTGCGCAGCCATGTCTCCACGCCCGCTCGTTCGGCCATGGTATCGAAGACGATCTTGCGGCCATCGGGGTGCCACCCGCGCAGGCTCGCGCATAGCTGGGGATCAAGCTCGCTGTTGCGCCGATCCAGCTCCTCCTGAAGGCCACCGCTGAGGCCCCAGTAGTAGTGGTGGATCGGGCCGCCGGTGCCGATGCCGCCGAGGAACGGCTGCGCCTCGATGAGGATCACGCTGGCACCCTGTCTGCCGGCGGCGATGGCGGCAATAGCGCCCGCCGGTCCGCCTCCAGCGACTACGACATCCGCCGTCGCGAGTATCGGCAGGTTCTCAGCGCCAACCTCGACTGTCGCCGGCGCATCCAGCGTATCGCGTATCTCAAGTTCTCCCATGGCCGAGCCTCCATTCACTCTCACAGCAACTCCGCGCAAACTGCCGCGGCGGCCTCACCCAAAGCGACTGCGTTGGGTGCGTGGTAGCACGATTGTGCGGCGATGTCGCCGAGGTCCAGCGCTGGCGACGCGGCGACCATCCGCTCACTGCCGGCCGGCAGCATCATCCCGCGCGCGACGGGAATCCCATCTACACCGCAGTTCACAGTGGCAACCTGGCGATCATCGCCTGTTGCCACCAGCACGCGGTCGCGCGGCAGGATCGGGTCGTGCGCGATATGCACGAGGCTGCCCGCCGCGAAGTCATCGCGAGAGGCACGCAGGTGCGCCGCGAGGTCGCCCATCACCCGGCGCGACTCGATCTCCAGCGCGGTCACGTCATCCCGCGGCAGATCAAGCTCCGCCTGAAGGATCACATCGCCGGGCCAGACGCCCGTCCACGCCATTACGCTGCCATCAACCAGCGGCAGGTCCTCCCCCACCTCGATGCGCTCGGGCTCAGCGACGCCGGTCTTCACCATCAGCGCCCGGCGTACCACCGGCTCATCGGTCGCGCGCTCGCGGGTCACGGCTCCCGCCTCGATGGCCAGTGAAGCGCGCTCGGTGGCGTCTACGCACAGGCCTCCCTGCGCGGCCATCAGCCCCCAGCGGCCGCTGAAGAGCAGCCCATCCTCGCGCGGGTGCGCCCAGACCTGCATCAGAAGCTCCACCCCCGCCTCCTCGGCCGTACGCTCGAGCGCCACCTGCGTGGCGACGGGATCAACCATCGAGCCCCGCGTGGCGTTCACGCGCTCAAGCTCCCCCACCACCTCCGCCCACAGCGGCGGCAGCTCGCACTCGGGCGGCCACCACGTGGTCATCGAGGCCCAGATCTCATGCCCCAGCGACGTTCGCGGCGCCGCCAGCAGCACACTGCTGCCGGAGCGCGCCAGACTCACCGCCGCAGCCCATCCGCTCAGGCCGCCTCCGTATACCAGCACATCGAAGCGCCCGAGATCTCTAGCTACGGCATTGTCTCGCTTGATTGTATCCATCGGCTCTCCTCCTACGACTGCAACGCTGCGGTTGACTTCGTCATCGCGCCCGCGAGACCTCCATCATGGAGGCGAAGAGCGCCAGATGGCGAAGATGTAGCGGACAGCGATCACGGAAGGAGTGGGCAAGATGGACCATGTGCAACTTGGTCGTACCGGCTGCCGCATCTCGCGCTTCTGCCTCGGGACCATGAACATTCGCAAGCCTGAGGATGAGGAGCCGTGGACACAGATCGTCGGGGAGGCGCTTGACGGCGGCATCAACTTCATCGATACAGCCAACGTCTACGGACGGGGCCTGTCAGAGACGGTCACGGGCAACATCCTCGCCGCGAGCGGCAGGCGCGATGAAGTGGTGCTCGCCACCAAGGCGGTCGCACCGATGGGCGATGGGCCGAACGATCGCGGCGCCAACCGCTATCATCTCACCCGCTCGGTGGAGGCCAGCCTCAAGCGGCTGCAGACAGATCGCATAGACCTCTTCTACCTGCACGTGGTGGACCTGAGCACCCCGATGGACGAAATCCTCGAAACGCTGAACACGCTCATCCAGCAGGGAAAGCTGCTCTACATCGGTACGAGCAAGTGGCCGCCGACGCTCATCATGGAAGGTCTCGCACTCGCCGAGGCGAGGGGCCTCCCGCGCTTCGTGGCAGAGCAACCGCCCTATCACATCCTCGACCGCGGCATTGAGAACGAGCTTCTGTGGATGGCGCGACGGCAGGGCATCGGCGTCTGCTCGTGGGGGCCGCTGGCATACGGTCTGCTCTCGGGCAAATACCGCAAGGGCGAGAAGCCTTACGAGGGCGGGCGCTTTGCCAGCCACGGCCCCGACAGCACGCGCTTCACCGAAGAGGCGCTGGACGTGGTGGAGGCGCTGATTCCGCTGGCGGAGGCGCGGGGGATCACGCTCGCGCAGTTCGCACACGCATGGATGTTGTCGCGGCCGGTGCTCAACTCAGTCCTCATCGGCCCGCGCACGATCGAGCAGTTCCGCGGCACGATGGAGGCCTACGACATCGAATTGACCGAGGAGGAGCTTGCGCGGGTAGACGAACTGGTGCCGCCGGGGCGCTTCGTCAGCAACTTCTACGATGGCAACGTCTACGAACGGATGCGCCGATCGCTGGCCGACCCAAAGGCCTACTGAGAGACACATGCCAGGCGCAGATCATCGCCGCGCAGTTGCTATCCGCAGCAACTGCGCGGCAAAAACGCTGCCCACGCGCCCTCAATGGCTATCGCGAGCAGCGCGAGCGTCAGGATCGCGAATACCACCGTCATGATGAGCTTGGAGGTCGCGGTGTGCTCGCGCGCCCAGTCGCGGATGGTGGTCGAGCTTACTCCGGCCCATACCGCGACGGTGAGCACGATGATCGGCAGGGTGAACATGAAGACGTAGAGCCCCAGGAGGCTGAGCGCCCGCGACCTGAGGTTGTACATGCTGGAGATGTAGATCAGCGTCGGCAGGTAGAGCTGTCCGGTGCAGAAGAGCTCGAGCAGCGCCACTGTCATCCCCGCGGCGAAGGCGAGAGCTAGGTACCAGCGCCCTTTCACGAAGGTTCGCGTGACGGCATGACTCGCGCGCAGCAGTGGCCGGGGTAGCTTCAGCACCATCTCTTCAGGCGCTCCGCTGCGGGCGCGGAGGTAGTCCCGCAGGCTCAGCACCGTCAACGCCAGTGTCCCCAGAGCCGCGAGGGGGTAGAGTATCTGCGCCGCGAGGTCGAAGCTCCGCAGGGCCTCCAGCCCTCGGAAGATGCCCACTCCGACGCCGAAGTAGGCCGCGTATACTCCTGCCGCAAAGAGCAGGCCAGTTGCGAGGATTGCGCGCGAACTGCGGCCGGCGAACGACAGCAGCGAGAGCATGAAGACCAGGGCCGCGATGGCGCAGGGGTTGATGCTGTCGGCGAGCCCCGCGGCCGCGATGGCTGAGGCGCCGAAGCGGTCGAAGAACTCGACGAGCCGCGATCGCGCATCATCCGGCTTCCAGTCCTCCGGCACCTCCCAGCCCTCCACCAGCAACTTCTCCACCGCCAGCGGGAGCTTCTCGGCCACCTCGTCCGTTCCGATGTAGTAGAGAACGCCCACGAATGCGACCGTGGGCCCGCTCCAGAAGTCCTCGGGCACCCCATAGCGGATGAAGAACTGTACGAGCCTCTCCATCGCGTCCGGCTCAGCGAGATTGTGCTCGTGGTAGGCTATCCGAGGGTATGCCTCGACCAGCGGCAGCACAACCTCCTCGCGCACCTCGCGGCACTCGGAGCACCCGGGCGTCCAGAAGAAGTGCAGCTCCAGCGGCTCATCGCTCTGCGGCGAGGCGGCTGAGACGGCGACAAGTGCTAGTAGCGCGATCAGTGCCGGCCGAAGCATCCTGTCACGGATCGGCATCAGGCAAATCTCCTGCCGGCACTGCTGCATGCTCCGGTGTCATTGGTCAGCTACTGCACCTCTCCTCCCGGTCCGATGATCCTCACGTTCGTTGATACCGGGAAGTCACGGCCGTTGATGTCGTAGATGATCTCGCCGAAGAGCGCAGTGTAGCCGTCCTCGGGATGGAGTGCTCGCGCCATGTAGCCGCCGTCCCGCTCGACGGTATCATCCTGCTTCCATTGCGCGCCGCGGAAGTCGCGGGTCGGTGAGTGGGCGGTCCATGCGCTGACCTGCTTCACCACTGGCGTCTCGCCAGGGTTGATCTGCAGGCGCAGGTAGCCGGCGTCCTCGAACTCCCATGTCGGCTGCGGAGCAGGCGCGCGTCCGGCACAGATCGTGAAGAAACCGACCTCGGCGTAGATCACTCGCACGACATCCTGCAGCGAGTGCCCGGAGTTGGGGACGTAGAGTATGTACTTCGGATCGCTGATCTCGTCCCAGTAGAGATTAGCGGCATCAAGCGGCCAGTACTCATCGTTCGTGCCGGTGACGATCATCTTCGGCGCGTCTATCTCATCGCGCAGCGAGAACGGGTCGACGATCTCACTCAGTCGCGCGCCCTCCTCGGTGGTGAGCAACCCCTGCAGTCCGCGTTCGGTGTAGTCGTGGATCTGCGCGCTGTAGTCGCCCCACGCCTCGATCTGATGGCGCATCTGGGCGGCCAGGTCGAGGTTGTCGTAGACCATCGGGATGATACCGGCGAGTCTTTCTCCGCCTACGGCGCCTGTGAACCACGTCGTCCAACCCCGCTTGGAGGCGCCGGTGGTGACCCACTTGCTGATCGGCGTCTCCCACGTCTCGGCGGACCACGCCTCAAGCGCGTCCATGGTCTTCACCGCGGCCTTGGTCATCGGGAAGAGCAGCGGCCAGTCTTCCTCGCCTGTTTCGAGATACTTGCTGAAAGTCAACGCGATCAGCGCGTCCTCCCGCAGGCCGTCGAAGAGCGGTTGGTTGGGGATGTCGCCGAGGATGACGATCGGCGCGGCGATCATCGTGGCGGCCGA
>JAAYJW010000091.1 GCA_012522765.1 candidate division WS1 bacterium
CCAGCGTCAGTTCCACTGCCGGCCTGAAGGCATACGTCTGCCGCACTGCTCCGGGAGTGTCACCGAGCCCGATCGCCATGAGGTCCACGAACCCGTCACCGTAGCCCTCGTCCGGCCACGTAAAGCTACTGTCGATGACGCGCAGGCTTTCGCCATCTAGCAGAATGAATGCAGCATCTCGCACAGCGGTGCCGCCAACCTCCAGCGTGGCAACCGCCTGCTCTCCCGTGACCGCTCCTGAGGAGGTGGCGAGGTCAACGCGACCTCTGTCGACTGCCTCGACGCGAGACCGCAGCATCATTGCGCGAAGCAGGGCCTGCCCCGGCGTCTCGCCGGTCCAAGTGGTCGCCTCGATCGTCGCGTCATTGTGCAGCGCTACGAGTTCGTCAACGGTGGCGCGCTGCAGAGGCGCGGGCGCGTCATCGCTCATCCCGATGATCCGCCCGCGCAGATCGCGCACTCGGGCGGCCGTCTCATCGGGCATCTCTGCCTCAGCTCGCCGCAGGTCCACCGTGATCTGCGCCATCTCCTCGCGCGCGGTGGCCGCAATCGCGTCCGGCGCGCCTATCTGCCACACCGCGACGTCATGCGGCGCAATCGGCATCGGCATCCTTGCCGCGCCGTCCGCGACCGTCATCTCCACGATGCGCCCCGTGGTGGTGTCCGCGCCGATCATACCGTCCGTGATGCCAAGCGCTTGCGCATCGAGCACAAGCTCACCGGCGTACGCCTCGGGCGACTCGTTGAGGGCGGTGATGAACAGCCCATCGCTCGCGCTCTGCCCGAAGCGCTCGGTCCTGATCGTAGCAGGCGCTGTGCGCGTATGCGTCACCGGCTCCCATCCGGCGGCGGATATGCGCATGAGCGATGGCATGAAGCGCCGGTAGAGGTCGCCGTAGAGTTCGTACGCCTCGTCGCAGCGCCGGCCGATGCTCGGGTAGAGGCCGTAGAGCACCGCCATGCGCCAGTGGATGTCGTGCTTCTCCCGCACGTCGAAGCCGTGCAGGTTGAGGAAGTTCAGCAGCACCGCGGGCTTCTGATAGCTCGCGGATCGGATGTAGCTGAAATGCTCATGATCCGTGATTGAGCTTTCTATCCCCGGCACATCGGAGACCGCGTAGAGCAGGAATGTATCCATCGTGTTGTGTATGTTCGTGAAGACGTGGCCGTCATGGGGCCGCAGCGCCCCCCCAAGCTCATTGAGGAAGTCGTAAGTGTAGTAGCGGCCGGGCGCCACCACTCGCTTGCTCTCCGGGTCGTAGGAGAAGTTATGCCGCGCCGCCGGGAAGTGCTCGCGGCGGAAGTCCATCTGCCGCGTGGCCCAGGCGCTGACGCTGTCGATGTAGGCGCCATCAAGCGCCGGGATCTCCTCCATCATTCGCACGTAGCGTTCGATGGCCCTCGGTCCCGGTGGAAGCTCCACGCCCTCCGCCTGCGGCAGATACGGGTTCGGGTTGAGCGTGAAGCGCAGCAGCTTCATCGGCGTTGCGGGCGGCACATCGGCGGACACATCGGTGCGAATCGCGAAGACGGGATGCCCATCGGCGGCTTCAACCGCGTACGCCTCGATCGCCAGCACGTCCTGATTCACGCCGGCCTCCTCGAAGCCCGGGTTTTGCACGAGGTTCTCATTCGGCTTTGAGGCGGTCGTAACTGAGATGTCGTCGAACCACACGGTTCCCGTGTGGCCGCTACGGAAGAGGCAGTGCAGGCGCACCATCTCGACCGGCTGCTGCAGGTCGATCACGTGGGTGGCCTGCTGCCAGTCATGCGTGCCGGTCTCAAAGGTTGCGATCTCCCCGAACTCCCACTCGCCCGATTGCAGCTGCACGTCCGCGTAGAGCGACAACTCACGATCAGGCTGCCCCGTGACATCTTCCGCCCGCAGCCAGCCGCTCACGGTGATTGCCTCAGGCGCCTCCTGTTTCACCGGCACATCCTGGCTCGCGCCTACCCACGCTTGAGGATCGTCCTTTTCACAGCGCAGACTGCGCGATCCCGTGTGGGCGACCTCCGGGTCGGCTACACCGCCACGCGGCGCCCATTGCGCCACCGCCAAC
>JAAYJW010000092.1 GCA_012522765.1 candidate division WS1 bacterium
GCCTCACACTCTATCGCCTGGGGCACTCAGTACGACAACTTCATGGCCATGCTCGACGAGTTCGAGAAGACGCGGGACTACTGAGCAGCGCATGGCGTATGGATCTCGCGTATTGACAGCATGTCGTGACACCCTGTAGAGTAAGGGGGGACGTGCAGATGATCCGACGATGGCGGGCCAGTCGCAGTGCGCTGCGGCACATGTTTGCGAAACATGGGGTAACGTGGAATGAAGTCGATGAGATACTCTCACAGGAACCAAAGGTCCTACGAAGCAGAACCGTCCGAGGTGAGCCGCGTTATCTTTGCAGGGGACGTACTGCCGCCGGGCGGAAGCTCGTCGTGATCTTCGCCATGGAAGGCACTACCGCACGTGTGATTACCGCCTATGAGGATCGTTAGAAGGAGACTGAAGCGCATGTCACCTGATAAGCGAATTCCGAAATTCAGCAGTGAGGATGAGGAGCGGGAGTTCTGGGACACACATGACCCGGATGGATATGAGTGGGAGGTCGCGGATGACCTCAGGTTCGATCTTCCGGAGAAGAAGAAGCGCGTGACAATCCGCCTCGAACCGAGCCTCATCGCGCAACTCAAGGAGCTTTCGGCGGAGGTTGAGATCCCGTATCAGACCCTGACGCGCCTGCTCATTCGCCGCGGCCTGCGACAAGTAGAGCGGGAACGTGCTCAACGCGCGCACAATGAAGGCACCGCCGAACCGGCCGAGTCGGCCGCAACCCGATAGACCCGCAATCCTGCCGCCGCGAAGGTAAGGCATCCCCCGGCGCCGAACGTCTATTACTGAAACCGACCACAACACGAAGAAGGTGCGTTTATGTTTCGACCACTCATGCCCGGTCTCGCGCTCGCGATCCTCTGCGGCTGCGCGACGGCCGACGTGACGCTCGTTCAGGACGGGCAGCCTGTCGCGAGCATCGTAACCGCCGATTCTCCCACACGCTCGGCCCGCGAAGCCGCCCGCGCGCTTCAGGACTATCTCCTGCGGATTACCGGCGCGGAGCTTCCGATTGTCGCCGAGGCCAATGCCCCCGAGGGCGCGCGTATCCTCGTCGGCGCCAGCGGCCTCACCGCGGCGCTCGGATACGACGCCGCCCAGCTTGCGCTGGAGCAGTCCATCGTGCGCGTGCATGATGGCAATCTCGTCGTCATTGGTGATGATGAGAAGCCAACCGGTGGCGCTCTCTACGGAACCCGCCATGCCGCCTACATGCTGCTGAACGCGCTCGGCTGCCGCTGGCTGTGGCCGGGCGAAGTCGGCACCGTGATCCCGCAGCAGACCACGTTGACCGTGGCGGATGACCTCAGCCTCGACTGGACGCCGCAACTCCTCAAGCGCGGCCTGCGCAGCGCGGGCTACAACGATCGCGTCCAGCGCGGCCTCGACAAGCTCGGATGGACTGCCGAGGACTTCGAGGCCCTCCACGCCACCGGCCTGGGTGACTGGTATGCCGCCCACCGCACCGGCGGTTCCTTCGCCGGCAGCTACGGCCACGCTTACGGCAGCTACTGGGACAAGTACCACGAGGAGCACCCGGACTGGTTCGCCATGCAGCCGAACGGGTCACGCGACCAGGGGAACATCGGCGGGCGTGCGCGGCTCTGTGTCTCCAACCAGGAGCTGATCGAGCACATCGCGCGCGAGAAGATCGCGGAGCTGCAGGCGCGACCGGACGCCGACTGCGTCTCCATCTCTCCGAACGATGGCGGCGCTGCCACCTTCTGTACCTGCCCCGCCTGCGAATCGTGGGACCATCCGGACTCGCCGACCATCGAGATCTACTGGACCGATGAGGAGGACCGGCGCAAGGAGCACCTGTCGCTGAGCGACCGCTATGCGCGCTTCTACAACGAGATCGCGAAGATAGTCGCGCAGGAGTGTCCCGGACGGCTGCTGGGCGCATACGCCTACAGCGCCTACCGCACGGTGCCGGTCGAGCAGACGCTTGAGCCGAACATCCTGATCGGCTTCGTCGGCGTGAACTACGTAAACCACGAGGCGTATGAGGCGGACATGGCGACCTTCGAGGGCTGGGCCGACCGCTCCTCCAACATCTTCTGGCGGCCGAACCTGCTGGGCGGTGGCATGGGCTTCCCGCAGAACTTCGCGCGCGCGCTCGGGCGCGACGTGGGCGTCATGGCCGACAAGGGCCTCACCGTCACGGACTTCGACTGCCAGTATCAGCACTGGGCGCTCAAGGGCCTGACCTACTACGTGCTGGCCGAGATGCTCGCCGACCCGGACGCCGATCCGGACGCGATCATTGACGACTACTGCGCGGCGGGCTTTGGGCCTGCCGCGGAGAACGTCAGGGCCTACTTCGACGCGCTCGAGACCATCACCGATCGCGTCTCCGAGGATGCCAGCTATGAAGGTCGCAAGGCGAACCCCGAGGTGCTCGCGGCCTTCTACGATGACGAGACGCTTGCGGAGTTGCAGGCGCATCTCGACGCCGCCCGCGCCGCGGCGGCAGGCGATGAGGCAATCCTCGCGCGGATCGACTTCCTGCAGGTCGCGCCCGACTACGCCCGCGTCAATCGCGACTACTTCCTCGCCCGCTTCGCTGCGCAGCAATCAGGCGAACGCGCGGATCGCGACAAGATGCGCGCAGCCGAGCAGGCTCGCGAGGACTTCTACCAGCAGGTCGGCCTGAGCTGGGCGATCAACTCGGCCTACCTCAAGTACTACGGCTTCTAAGCGAAGCACACTGTTTCACGTGACCGGGTTACGGGCGGCGGCGATTTTTCGCCGCCGCCCGCATTAGTTGCCACAAGTGTCGACCAGTGGTGAGCGTCAACCCACCTGGATGAGCTTACCTGCGGAAGATCGGCATGCGCCTCCCCACGCAGCGCCGCGAAAGTCTCCACCTTGCACGTAGGCCCCGTAGAAGAACGTCGCCCCCGTGGGGCCGCTGCATCAGCAGATTTGGGCAAAGCCCCCTATACCAATTGAAGCCGCCTGCGGCTACCCTGTTGCGCGGCTTGACCTAATGACAGGAGCTACTGTGGAGGGAGGGCATATTGCGCGACCAGCCACAAGAATGGCTGGTGTTGCTGCCTGGCTTGTTAACATAAATGACGTACTTAGGCTTGCGTTTTTTCCCGCTCTTTGCTACGGTGGTTCTTTGCATGTGCTTCCCTGGAGGGAATAACGACGCTGCGGGGCCACCCGAAGGGCATGGGTAAGGGGCTGAGTCGCATGGGTGGTAAGAGAGTTGGTTCGATGAGTAAGAGCACATTACGGATGGGCAGGCGGAGCCTGACGCTGGCGATCACGGTCGGCGTCATCATGGCACTGGTTGCCCTTCCGTCGCTGGCAGATCTGACGCAACTCGCTGTTGAGCAGTCGTGGCTGCCGTGGCCATCAGTGTGGCCCGCATCGCATCCGCTGACGCCGGTGATCGAGCGTGTTTTTGAGGAAGACTGGCAGGTCCAGCCGGACTGGAAGCTCCCGATGCTGGTCAATGGTCTGCAGAAGGACGTTGAGAACTGCACCATCACCGCCTACTGCTCGCACTGCTGCGATGGAGGCGGTCGCTACACCCGCTGGGGATCGCGTGTGAAGCGCGGCATCTGTGCCGCCGATCCCCGCTACTGGGGCCCGGGCAGCGTCATCTGGATCGGCGATCCGGTGTACGAGGTAGTCGTGGTCGAGGACACCGGCGGCGCCATCAAGGGCCCGTACCGCTTCGACGTGTGCATGGAGGGCGCACACCACATGTGCAACCGGATCGGGATCAGTAAGACGATCTGTGTCCCCCTTCATCGCGTGCCCCCCACCAGCCGCTGGGGCGACAAGCCCTCGGGATGGTCCCCGCCGGTCTGGGTGACACCGCCGAGTTAGGCCGCCAGGGACAGCCCCCGCCGGGCCGCACTGCTGTGAACATGCAGGTGTTGGCCCGCGTCCGTCGAAGGTAAGTGTACACTTACCTCGGCGCATACAGGCAGGAAATGTGGATATGCGGGGCATGGGTGGACCGTGGCGCAGCGTAGGGGGAATGGGCAGGTCCTTCGGACTCCAACGGCACATGGATTCGGAGGATCTGCCGCGAGTCCCCCTCAGCAAAGCTCAGTTGCGCCGCGTGACGCGGTACTTCACCCCCTACTGGCTGCAGTGGATAGCGATCATCGTGTGCATCGCCGCCACCTCCGGTCTCGGGGTCCTGCCACCCCTCGTGGTGCGTGGCATCCTCGACGACGCGATCCCCGATGAGAACGCGAGGCTGCTGCAACTGCTGGTCGGCGCCCTGGTTGCGATCACCATCGTCTCCGGCCTCATCGGCGTGCTGCAAAGCTGGCTGAGCACGAAGGTGGGACAGGGGATCATGTTCGACCTGCGCAACCACCTCTACCGCCACCTGCAGCGCCAGTCGCTGGGCTTCTACACCACCGAGCGCGCGGGAGAGATCGTCTCGCGCATCAACAACGACGTCGGCGCGGTCCAGCACGTTGCCACTTCCATGGTCGTCTCGATCGTCAGCAACATCCTGACGCTCGTGGCCACGCTGATCGTCATCTTCACGCTCAACCCGTGGCTGGCATTACTGGCCGTGGCGGTGGTGCCGACCTTCTACCTGCCCACCCGCATCGTGGGCCGCATCCGCCACCGCCTCTCGCGCCAGACCCAGGAGCAGTACGCCGAGATGGTCGCCTTCATGGAGGAGCGGCTGAATATCGGCGGGATGCTGCTGTCGAAGATCTTCGGCCAGACCACCGCGGACGCTGATGATTTTCGCCAGCGCAACCGCGGCGTGGCCGACCTCAACGTCAGGCAGGCTATGGCCGGGCGCTGGCTCTTTATGAGCCTCTCGGTCTTCAGCGTCGCAGGTCCCGCACTCATCTACCTCTACGGCGGCTACCAGGCCATCCGCGGCGACCTCTCCATCGGAACCCTCATCGCGTTCGTGGCGTACCTGACGAACCTCTACCGGCCGATGGGGCAGCTTGCGAACGTCTATGTGGACCTGCAGGGGGCGCTCGCTATCTTCGAGCGGATCTTCGACTACCTCGACCGCACGCCGGACGTGGAGGATAAGCCCGATGCCGTGGCGCTGGAGCAGGTGCGGGGCGATATCCGGCTGGAGAACGTGAGCTTCAGCTACCCTCGCTCACCCTACGCCGCCATCGTCAACGGCGACACGCCCACCCCGAAGCCAAGGCCGGCGCTGGAGGAGATCACGTTCGAGATCGGCGCCGGCGAACGTGTCGCCCTCGTCGGCCCCAGTGGCGCGGGCAAGACAACCATCACCTACCTGCTGCCGCGCTTCTACGATCCCACCGAGGGCCGGATCCTTCTCGACGGCCATGACCTGCGCGAGATCAAGCAGGAGAGCCTGCGCGCGCACTTCGGAGTGGTGACGCAGGACACCTTCCTCTTCCACACCACCGTGCGTGAGAACCTGCTCTATGCCCGGCCTGAGGCCACCGACGAGGAGATGTTCTCGGCCGCGCGCTCAGCGAACATCCACGACTTCATCAGCGGCCTCCCCGAGGGCTATGAGACCGTGGTGGGGGAGAGGGGCTTCCGCCTCTCCGGAGGCGAGAAGCAGCGGCTGGCGATGGCGCGCGCGCTGCTCAAGGACCCGCGTATCCTGATCCTCGACGAGGCCACCAGCCATCTCGACGCAACCAGCGAGCACCTCATACAGGAGGCGCTGGAGGTGCTGCTCAAGGGCCGCACCAGCGTGATCATCGCGCACCGGCTCTCGACGATCCTCACCGCGGACAAGATCGTGGTGCTGGACAGCGGGCGCGTGGTGCAGGTTGGTTCACACGCCGAACTGCTCGCGCAGGAGGGGTTGTACGCGGAGCTTTTCGACCGCCAGTTCGGCGATGCGCTTTCCCAGGCGGGCAGATAGGCGACGCCCGCGGCGTCATTGCGCCCCGACAGTCATTCGACAACGCCTTCCTCGCCCCGGTAGCGGTACTGGGGCATGCGGCCAAGATCGGAGTAAGAGCGAATCGCACGCGTCTCCGGCACCTCGATCTCGGCGGCGGTGAGCGCCTCCTTGATGCTGGTCGGGATCTCCTCGGTCACCAGCCACTCCTGCGTGGGGAAGATTGCGACCGGCTGTCGCACCAGCCCGCCCGTCTCGCAGGCGACCGCCTCAGGCGGATCGTGGTACACCAGTTGGCGCGGATACTTCTCCTGTATGCGGCTGACGGTCTCGGCCACCACATCTCGGGCGCGCGCGCAACTTTCGGCGTCCGCTACCGGCACCTCTACCACCAGGTTGATGAAGGGCTCCTCATAGACGGTGACGGCAGCGATAGTGCCGTTGGGGAGGTAGTGGCGCTGGTTGTCGAGGTCCTTGAGCACGGTGACCCGCACCCCAATGCTCTCAACCATACCGAAAGTCGTCCCTACCCTGATGTAGTCACCCACGGCATACTGGCCCTCCAGCAGTATGAAGAAGCCGCTGACGATGTCGCGCACGAGGTTCTGTGAACCGAAGCCGACCGCAAGGCCAAGCACACCCGCGCCGGCAAGCACCGGGCGGATGTCCATGCCCGCGGATGCCAGCACCCAGACGAGCCCGGTGAAGATGATCACCCATCGCGCGACGCTGCGGCCCATGTCCAGCGCAGTGACGACGCGCTGCGCCCTGCGCTTGTGCGGCAGCCTCATCTCTCCCGCGCCCTGTTCAAGCCGGCTCATCCCGCGGCCGAAGAGCGCCATGACGATGATGTAGATGACCGCGGTGATAACCAGCACGGCCGCAATGTTCGTGATTGCCATCATGACCTGCGCGGTGAACTCGGGCTCCTGCACTCTGGCCCACCACGTCCCCGCGGACTCGGCGATATCCGTGGGAGGAGGCGCCTCCTCCACAGCCGCCTCCTCCTGCGCCCAGGCGAGTGCAGGTAGGCAAAACGGGAGCGCATACGTCAGCGCCGATCGTATGGCGGCGGCTGATCTGGGGCGGGAATTCATGGTGTCCGGCTCCTCCGAATTTGTGCCGGAGTCATCGACTGCTGCTGAGTGCTCTTCGCCGTTCGGCGCGATGATACCTTGCCGCGACGGCGACCTCCTCATGTCCAAGCATTCAAACCAAGCCCCCGAGTCAGTCAGAGTCTTAGGTAGAGCGGGCGCCCTCGCCCGCTCACGAAACGCACCACTACCACGCCTCGGCCCGTCGCGAGAGTGTCTTCGACGCCTCAACCAATCCGCCGCACTAACAGGCGCCTCACGCCTTCGGTGAGCGGGCGTGGGTGCCGTTGTAGGGCGGGGGCTTGTACCCCGCCGAGGTGCGGGCTGCTACCGGGCAGGAACCCCGCCATTGGCCGCCGAAGGCGAGTCGCAAGTACAAATGAGGTGGCGGAAGTGGAGTGATGGATGATGCAGAGGGCGGTGGCGATGATGACACTGCTGATGCTGACGGGAATGATGGCGATGGCACAGGACGATGGCTGCGTGGCACAGGGCGCTGCGGCCGTCCTGCTGCAGGATGGGTTCGAGTTCACGGAGGGTCCCGCAACCGCGCCGGATCACAGCGTCGTATTCAGCGACGTGCGCGCCAGCAGGCGCTACTGCTGGATTCCGGGCGGGCAGGTTTCCCTGCTGGCCGAGGATACGGGCGGCGCCAACGGCCTCTTCTTCGGCCCCGGGGGCGATCTGGTCGTCTGCGAGAGCGCGCCCGGCAGGATTACCTCCATCGCACCCGATGGTGACGTGACGGTGCTGGCCAGCGAGTACAGCGGCATGCGCTTCAACCGGCCCAATGACCTGTGGGTGGCGCCCGATGGCGGCGTCTACTTCAGCGACCCGAACTACGGTGGCGGCGAGCTGCAGCAGGATGGCGAGCATGTGTACTACATCCCGCCCGGTGGCGGCGAGGTCCTGCGCATCATTGACGATATGACGCGCCCCAACGGGCTGATCGGCACCCGTGATGGCTCCACGCTCTACATAACCGACCATGGCGACAACAAGACGTGGCGCTTCAGCGTCGGGGAGGACGGCATGCTCTCAGACCGCACGCTCTTCGTGGAGTACGGCGGCGACGGCATGACCATCGACACCGAGGGCAACGTCTATCTCGCCACCGATACCGTCAGGGTCTTCAGTCCCGCGGGCGAGATGATCGAGCAGATCGAGGTGCCGGTGCAGCCGACGAACATGTGCTTCGCCGGGGAGGACCTGAGGACGCTGCTGATCACCGCGCGTGGCTCGGTCTTCACGGTGCAGATGCGCGCGCACGGCCTCGAGCCCTACGCGGCGGATCAGTAGTAGTACTGCTGGTAGCTGCCGAGGCGGGCGCCGCCTGAGCCGAGCGTCCAGTCCTGGTCCTCGAACGGGAACGCCTTGATGCCGAAGTTGAGGCGGATCTCGTCGTTCACCATGCTGTAGCTGAGGCTGGCGAGCCAGCAGTGGAGGTCGCGGGTGAGCCTCAGGTTGAGGTCCGCGAACTCGTCGCTGTAGCCGGTCCATCGGCTCAGGCCCTGGAAGCGCCAGCGGTCGGTCACCTGCCAGTCGAACTCCAGATCGGCGCTGTTCAGCTCGCTCTCCCTGATGTCGTAGCGGGTGGAGAGAGCCAGGTACAAGTTCGGCGGAGCCGCGTGCGTCCAGCGCAACTCCAGGGGGCGCCACAGCGACTCGTGCAGGGCGTAGCCGGCCACCGTCTCGAGGCGGTCGCGGGAGCTGAGCATGGACCAGCCGCGGAGCCGCAGTTCGCGCCAGCGGTCGTCTACGAAGTCGAAGCCCCCGGTGAGTTCAAAGCGCGAGCGGTTCGGGAACTGCTGGACGATGGAGATGGTGGTGTCATCATAGACGCCGGCGTAGTCGCGGCGCAGCGGGGAGAAGCCCGCGACCGTAGCCGCACGGTGCGAAAGCTGCGTATACCAGTTTGCTCCGTAGGTAGTGTTGAGGTTGAGCGACCCGCCAAGGGTCCAGCGGGCGGAGTCGTCGGAGTAGAAGGCCTGGTCGAAGGTCATGCTGGTGGTGAGCGTGCTGTTGTCCGTGATCTGGCTGCGCTGGCCTCCCACGTCGGTGCGAATGGCCGCGAAGCCGATCTCTTTCTCATCTGGATACTCGATGATATGCCCGGCGCTAACCCTCGCCCGGAAGGGCAGGAAGCCGAAGAGGTTGTAGTCGCCGAGGCGTTGCGAATCGGTGTTGAAGACGATCTCCGGCAGCCTCTCCAGCCCGTAGCTGCGCACAGCATCGTCGTGCAGGTACCACTCCTTATCGGCCGCCAGCGCCCAGTCGTACCAACTGCCGCGGTCGGTAAACTGCACGTTCGCGTCAAAGATCTCCGTGGAGGGCGTCGTGCCTCCGTACTCAGAGCGGCGCAGTGTGCTGCGCAGATCGAAGCTCGCGTTCTCGCCGAGCCGCTGGCGGTGGTTCAGGTTCGTGGTGAAGCGGTTGCTCGATGAGAAGGTGCTGTCGGTTGACGAGTGGGCGATCCCGAGGCTGGTGGTGGAGAGTCGGGCACGGTGGTTCAGGTTCAGGTTCGCCGCGAGTGACCGCGTGGAGCCCGAGTAGCCCGAGTTCTCCTGCAGGCTGGCATCGAGGCTGGAGGTAAGGCTGCTCGAGACGTCCCAGTCGTGCCTCAAGCGACCGCTTAGAGCGCTCTCGTCGGGTTGGTAGAACAGGGAAGCCTGGCCGGAATGGGCGCCGGTGCGGAAGTAGTGATCGCCACCGAAGCCGATCCCGCGCTTCTCCGTCAGGTGCAGGCGGATGTAGCTGTTGAGCTCGCTGCCGGTGAGGTAGAGGTAGGCGAGCTTCGCGTAGAAGCCCTCGACGCTGTTCTGCCCAAGCTCGGGGAAGAAGCGGTTGTTGCGGCTGCGCTGCGAGAGCACGAGGTCCCACGGGAGCTTGAAGACCGTCCATCCGAGGATGCGCAGTCGCGGCTCCTCGAGGACGACCTTGTCGTCCCCGATGACGCGTATATGATCGGAGATCAGTCCGTAGTGTGGCTCGTCCTTGTCGCAACTGGTCACGAGGCCGTCGAACGCGTCAACCTCCTCCTCCTCGCCCGTACCGGTTACGGTATCCGCGCGGACGAAGATCGGCTCGGCTACGCCGCGTTCGAAGAAGCTCGGCTCCAGCACCGTTCGCGCGCCGATGATCTCCCACGCTTCCGTCTCGAAGTTCAGGCGGATCAGATCGGCGGTCGTCTCCTGCTCATCGTAGATGAGCCTCACATTGCCCCGGAACTGCGCCCAGATGCCGTCCTCGTCTATCTCGGCGGTATCCGAGGTGACGGTGATGTTGCGGTAGCGCACCCGGACGTTGCCCTCGCCGATGGTGGCGCCGCCCTGGTAGTAGACGCGATCGGCGTCAATCAGTATCTCCTCTTCGGAGGGCTCCGGCCGCCACTCCGTAGCGGCGGCTGGAGGCGGCACATCAGCCGGAGGTGGCACTTCTGTCCCCTCGGGCGTCAAGGGGACCTCGGAGGGCGGTGGCGGCTCGACAGTCGGATCAGCAGGCGCCGGCAGGTCCTCCGCTTCCTGGACCGGCTCAGCCTCTGCGGCGGTGGTCGGGACGGTGGTGCGCGGTGGCATGGGGAGCGGGTCGCCGGGCTCGATGAGACCCCCGTCGAGGGGACCTGATTCGGCGCAGAACGCAGGCAGCATCGCGGAGGCAAGCAGGACCGCGGCGACCACGATGAGACCGATTGGCTCCGGACAGATCCTCATCGACTGCTCCCAGACAATTCAGCGAAGCCTGATGATGGCCACGGCTGCTGCTGCGATGAGGACTGCGTTCTGCAACCATGCGGCCACTTCAACAGGTAACACGCCACCCTCGCCCAGCGTCCTCGTCCAGATCATGACGAGGAAGTAGCCGAAGGTGATAATCATGGCGGCGAGCACGCCCACGAGGCTCTGTCCGCGGGCGAAGCGCAGTGTGACCGGGCCCGCCAGCGCCGCGAACACAAGGCAGGACGCGGCCATGGCGAGGCGCGCGTGCATCTCCAGCGCGTAGGAGCGCCCGCTACCCGGCGCGACCTGCTCCTGCCGCCGGTGTTCCTCAGATAGCTGCGCGATCGTCATCTCGGCAAAGCCTGTCGGCCCCGAGATCCCGCCGACACCGCCGCTGCCGACCTGCCGCAGATCCACCTCAACTCCGGCGCTGCGCAGCGTAGTCATGCCGCTGCCATCGAAGACATAGGTGATCGGGCTGATCGGGTAAAGCCGCTCGCCGCGGAAGACCGCACGCGGAGCGACAAAAGCCACCGGGTAGTCATTCCGCTGGGTCTGAAAGATCATTACATCGAGCAGTTCATCCTGCGTCGCACCCCGGTCGCCGACATACACTTGCAGCCCCTGGCCCGTATCAACGAACTTCTGCGGCTCAAAGGCCAGCGACTGCCGCCGCAGCACCATCTCACGCACAAGCTGCTCGGCCTCCGCCCGCGACCATGGCACAGCGCCCTCCGAGACCGCCAGCGTCAACACGGAAGCGATGAGTCCGAGGCCCCAGAGCGGCACGAGCATGCGCGCGAGACTCACGCCCCCCGCGCGGACCGCCACGATCTCATGGTCCGAGGCCAGGCGATTGACGCCCAGCGAGCAGCCCATCAGCGTCGCCACCGGCAAGGCCATGACGGCGGCGTTGGGGACCTGCAAAACGACAAAGCGCAGTACCGACGGCAGCGGTACCCCGTGCTCGACGATCACCTCGACCACCTGAAAGAGCATGTGTCCGGTGATGAGCACGATGAACGCCGCCAGCGCCACCACGAAGGGTCCAAGCGCCTCCGTCAAGACGTAGCGATCAAGTATGCGCATGATCATCCGCCGCACCCTCTTTTGAGGCCGCGCAGCACCTTTTTGTTCCCACCGACGACGATGGCCGGAGCGTGCGGGCCCCGGCCATTCTCATCTCTGCCCCACCGGATCTCCGTCTCATGCAGTCGATGCAGACCCGTCGCGCTCTATGACTACTGCGCACCCTCTTCGAAGCTCCGGCGCAGCAGGATTGCGTCCTGACTCAGAGCCTGCGCGCGATTGACCAGCGCCATCATCACATCCGGCGTCAGTGCGGCCCGGCGCTGCTGCTGGCTGTCGAGGTAGCGCCAGCGGGCGAGCAGCATCTCAAGCTGTGAGGGCGCGTCTATCGCTCGCGCCTCATCGGGCAGCCGCGACCATGTCTCATAGGCGTCGGCGATATGAGTGACGGCCAGATCAAGCTGCTCGCCGAGCGGCGGCAGCTCGAAGGGCATCTCGGCGGTGCGCAGGGCCGTGACGGCAGTGGCACCCCGCACCACCTGCACCGACAGCCCCACCTCACAGCGACCGCCGCGCTGCACCTCGTACTGCATCGCAAGGTCGCTCGACTCGCCGGGGGCGAGCGTGAGCTTGGTCGTGTCGAAGAAATGCGCGCGGCGGGTCTTGCCGGTCACGCGCACATTCACCTTCACTGCCTGCGCCTCGCCGGAGAGGTTCGTCAGCCGCACCGGCATCGTGTTGCGGCCAAACCACGGGCTGCTGATCGGCTCGACCTCACATCGCAGGGCCGGAGTCTGGAAGCGTAGGGTGCCCAGCGCCGAGGAGCCGGTCATCGAAGCGCGCTCGTACATGCGCGGTGCATTCCTGCGGACATTGAAGCCCCACTCGGACGCTGGCGCGGGTACGCCCGCAGCGCCGTATTCGTAGGCGATCTCAACGCCCCAGCCGTCCTCTTCCAGTCCGGTGGCGGAGCGCCAGGCCGCGGTGGCTTCGGTGTTGGCATCAATGGCATCAAGGGTCACGCCGGCGGCGTTTACCACCAGCTTGATGACCGAGACGCCATCACTGCCCGGGTCCAGCCAGATGGTGAGTGCATCGTCCGCCTCGACGGCGCCATCACTCTCCGTGGCCGCACAGCGCAGTTCCGTCGGCGCTCGATCGGCAAGGAATGCGCCAATGTAGAGCGCTTCATCATCGTAGCCAACGTAGACATCCGTGGCGACGGAGGGCATTCCCGCGCCCTCAAGCACCATCGGCCCGACGACGGCCGCTCGCGTCCACTCCCCCGCCCCCAGCAGGCCATCAATGGTCGGGGCGGTACTCATCCTGGGGCAGGTGACGACCGCCGGACTTGTGGCCGCCGCGCAGGCCCAGATGGTCATAGCCAGCAGCATACCTGTCACAACCAGCACCCGAGGCATTGCGCTCTCCTCCCGAAGGCCCGCCAGAACGGTACAACGGTTACATGTACGCTTCATCACTTCGCTATCGGCATCATCTCACCTCCCGGATGATGAAGGTTGTGCGTAGGGCAGGGCGGGCGCGGCTGCAGGTGAGTGGCGCGGCGCAGCGAATACTCCCAGACCTGTTGATCTTCGCCAGGCTCTGGTGGTCGTCATCGATCGGGAGGTTTCTTCCATGCCCGTATTCACGTCGAGCGAGCTTCGCGACAAGCCGGAACTGTCATCGCACTGGTCCTCATTCGGTATCATGGAGATCCCGCGCGGCAAGGACATCCGCCCGCACTTCCACGACTGTGATGAATGGTGGATCATCACCGATGGTCACGCCATGGTCATGACCGAGGGCGAGGAGTACGAAGTGCAGGCGGGGGCGATGGTATATACGCCGATGGGGGAGGAGCACGGGGTGCTTGAGGTTTACCGCGACCTCAAGGGCGCATGGTTCGAGGGGCCGCTGCAGGGCCAGCAGCGCCGGGGCCATCTGCACCACCCGAAGGATGATTGATGGGCCGGGAATCGGGAACGGCTACGGCAGTTCCGTGGCGCGGACACTCCTGTCCGCGCACAGAGGCAGCAAATGTCGTCAGGAGGGGCCGCCGCGCGGCAGACGCGTCAGCGTCTGCGCGCGGTCAGGTGCCC
>JAAYJW010000519.1 GCA_012522765.1 candidate division WS1 bacterium
GCCTGACCTTCGTCTACCAGCGCGGCGCGGGAGGCATCGCCGATGCCCTCCGCCTCGCCCGCAGCTTCGTGGGCGACGACCGCGTCGCGGTGATGCTGGGCGACAACATCCTTGGCGGCAGCATCCGCCCGCACGTGGAGGCATATCAGCGACAGGCCGCGGGAGCGAAGGTGCTGCTGAAGGCCGTTGAGGACCCCGAGCGCTTTGGCGTGGCGGAGATTGATGGCGAGGGGCGCGTGCTTTCGATCGAGGAGAAGCCGCAGCAGCCGAAAACGAATCTCGCGGTCGTCGGCGTCTACATGTATGACCAGCGGCTGTGGGAGATACTGCCGACGCTGAAGCCATCCGGGCGCGGGCAGCTTGAGATCACTGATGTCAACAACGCCTACCGTGATACCGGAGAGCTTACCGCGGATGTGCTCGAGTGCGAGTGGTCAGACGCAGGCACTCCCGAGAGCCTCTTCCGCTCCGCAGACATCACTCGCGAGTCGAAGTTCTGGCAGGAAGCGAATCTTCCCACGGGCCAGGCCTAGGCGGCGTCATCTGTGGTCTTCCGGCAGCGCCTCCGGTTCAGTCGGCCGCGCACGAGCGCGTAGATGGCCACGCCCCAGAATCCGATCGTGGCCAGTACGATCATTTCGGTGCGCCACTGCGGCATGGCGTCCCACATCCACCAGCTAGCCTCCGTGAGAGCCAGCGCGGCACCCACATGGAGGACCGTCCCGAGCAGCGACCAGCCGAAGAACTGCAGTGGGCGGATCTCCCCGAGGCCAGCGGCAATGGATGCCCACGGGCGCACGTGCCCCACATTTCGGGCTGCGAAGACAGTCAAGGAGCCATGGCGCTGGTACCAGTGGTGGATCCAGTCCAGGGCGCGCTGCATCCTCTGGCCGCGCTTGACGCGACGCATCAGAGCAGTGTCACCAGCGCGCCCGATGTAGTAACCGGCCATGCTGCCGACCATGTGCCCGAAGATGCACAGGAGCACCGCCTGCGGCCACGTCAGCCGTCCCGCGTCTATCAGTTCGATGGTGGCCACATAGGCCAGCGCCGTCGGCCAAGGAACACCGATGTTCTCCGTTGCGATGAAGAGCGCGATGCCAAGTGGCCCCCACTCAAGGAGCCATTGCAGCACTGCTTGTTCGTTCAGACCTCATCAGCCTCACTACTACCATTGGCTGTCGTGTTCACTGTAGACTCAGGGTCACGATCTCGCCCCGCCCGGTGCCGATGACCGCGGCAGGCCCTTCAGGCGTATCAAGCACGGCGATCGCTCCATCACCGGGCCGCCCCCGCAGCTTCGAAGCACGCGTAACTTCGCCGGCAGCGTTTATTGCCGCGACCGTGCCGTCATCGCAGGCGACTATGAGCGCGTGGCCATCGCCGTCGGGGATGGCTGTCATTACATTGGGCGCTGAGGGCATGGCTCGCGCCCACTTCTTCTGCAGCGTGTGGTCGAGACACACGATAAGGCCGCTGGCCGTCGCGGTCACGACCTCCATCTTCCCATCCGCGTCGAGGTCGGCGACTACGAGACCGCGCATGTTGCGATACGGCGACTTTCTGCCGGGGCCAAAGCTCGCGTCATACAGCGCCGAACCTGACTCATCCCATGCGGTCACGCGATTCCAACTTCCGTTCTTCTCGCTGATTATCTCACGCGTGCCGTCGCCGTCAAGGTCCTCGTAGAGGACGTGGTAGCGGTTCATCGATGACCAACCGCCAATGTAGCTGTGTCCCGACGGCACTGTGTGGAATCCACGAACATCGGGCCGAAGTGTCTCATTGTTGATGATCCCCAGCGTGTCGCTGCCGTTGATCCTCCGGGCCGCCAGCAGGTTCATGCTGCCGTCGGGGCCGTTGACGATCTGAAAGACATGCGGGTCGCCCCAGAACTGCGGCATGCGGTGAACGATCTTCCCATTCCCGTCAATGAACTCGAGCGTGCAGGCGCTTCCGACGAACGCCTGGCTCTCGCCGTTGAGGAAGACGCCGCTGCTGACGCCCCAGATGCCTGCATGCGCGGGCGCGGACTTGAACCAGTAATCCTTCGCGGCGCGGAAGACCGCCGGGTCCATCTCCGACACGAACACCCACCGGCGCTCACCGGCGCGGTTGAAGGCGATCACCTGCTCATCGGCGCAGCCGGCCAGCAGCAGTTCGTGTTCCGGCCACCAGTGGATCACGCGGATCGGCCCGTCGGTCTGAGCGACGGCGGCCTGGGTGCCATCCGGGCGCAGGAAAGTTATCTGCTGACCTCCGGCCGCGCAGATCATCTGGCCGCCCGCTCCGTCGGGGATGGTCAGCACGTGCTCGACGACGCCCTCGACCTGCGCGGCCATGAGCGTGCGGAGTGCCGGGACCTCCGGCAGTGCGCCGGGAGGATCGACTCGTGCGGCGGCCTGCCTGATGCCAGCGGCCTCAGTCTGGCGCTGAGCGATCCACGCGCCTGTTGACGCGGCAGGTCGGACGCCCGTGAGCGAGGACTCGCCTGCGGGAAGTTCGATGGCGACCATGCCGCGGGCGGCGGTCGCTGTCGCCGCTGCGCCATTGACCGTGATGCCCTCGGCGGAGGCGAGTGACAGCGAAAGCTTCAGATCACTCTCGGCAAGAGCGTGCAGCGTTCCCGCCTCAAAGTCCCAGTCAAGCGCGACTGGAGCGGAAGCCGTCAGTAGCGCCTCTCCGGCGGCAATCGCAGTCGCATTGCGCGCATAGAGGTGATCGCTCGCGATGATCGCCAGTTCCGCCTCCGTGCCCTCGTACCCGCCCGCGATAGCTACTGCGGGCTGCGGGAGTCCGAGAGCCGCCGCGTTGTCGCTCAGGCGCAGGCAGGAAAGCTGCGCCTCATCGCCGACCATGCTCGAACCGATGAGCGTGAAGAAGTGCAATTCCTCGCTGATCTCGGTGGGGCCGGTCCACTCCAGCGTGAAGATGCGCCCCTCCTGTCGGACCTGCAGTGGGTCGGCGGGAACAATCTCATGCCGAAGCTCGCGCAGCGGCTCTTCAGGCGCCTCGTCGGGCTTGATGCTGACGCCGATCAATCCGATGAACGCTTGCTCGCCCGCTCGACCGCGATCAACCACTTCCACGCGCAGGCGATGCTCACCGGCGGCAAGCTCATGGCGCCCGAGTGGAGCGCGCATCTGATCGGCCGTCTCCCCCCACAGGTCAACGCGCTCTGCGACGACTTCGCCATCGATCAGTATCCGCACCACGCCGCGATCCACGTAGCGGAGGAAGTCAGCGTAGACTTCGCCGGTGAGAGGCCGGTCGAGCGTGAAGGCCATCTCCATCCACTGCCCCGGCTCGGTGGCGCGCAGCAGCATGATGCTGAGACTGCCGAGATTCGCAAGGAACTCCTCGCCGGCAGGCTCGCTCGTGCAGGGGCTGTCGAGGGCGCGGATGCTGTGCCAGCCGACAGGCGTGAATGCCCCGCCCGTGGCGCTGAGAGAGATTGCATTCCGGGCGCTATCCCAGCCGCCGCCGGTGACCTCCCATGAAGTCTGCACCTGGGTGTTGTCGCTGCCCTCGCGCATCGTCAGGCGATCCACCACCAGCGCGTAGCGGCCGATGCGTTGTGCGAGAGTTCGCCGCCATGAGCTGTAGGCGGCATTCGGCACCTCGCCCACACATGCGGCGACTTCGCCCACCACGTCACGCGCCAGCAAGGCGCCGTTCATCGCTACCTGCGGCTCGACCATGCCGTCGACGCGCGTCACGACCTGGTTGCCGTAGCCCTTGAGCAGCGTGGCGCCATTGAGCCGTTGTTCGAGGATCGCGAAGGTGTGATAGGGGTTGCGCGAGGCGCCGTTATAGCCGTCAATGAGAATGTAATCGCCGGTATCATCGGGCGCGGAGCGGAAGCTGCCGAACTGGAAGGCCTGCTCCAGCGGAAAGCCGGTGCCGCGCGCCAGCCACATCGGCCGCGGCATCTCATGGATGCTCCAGTGCCCGACCATGTCCATCGGCAATACCGGCTGCAGGCTCTCCTCCGGCCAGAATGACTGCCCGACACGCGCCACACTCAGGTCATTGTCCGTGCGCCGCAGATACTCCAGCCAGCGCCCATCGCCGGTCAGGTAGGCCGACCGATGGAGGAAGGTGATAGACGCGGATCGGAAGTCCGTGTCGCCATGCTTTCCGGTGGCGAGGATCTCCTGCCCGCGCAGCAGTGTGTCGAGCACACCGCTCTGAACCGGTCCGCGCCAGCCCTTCTTCAGCATGTAGCGCAGGATCGGCGCATGGCCGGTGTTGTACCAGAAGAGGTTGTCCGCCTCTCCATGCACCCACGCATGCTCCTCAAGCCCCGCGAATGACATATGCGCTCCGAGCAGCCCCTGCTTCCAGACCGGGTCGTCATAGTCGCGCGCGAAGTAGCGTGACAGGCAGTAGAGCGCTATCGCCGACCACTGGCCATGGCGGCTGCCCACGGCGCTTGCCGGGCTCTGCAGGGAGTAGGGCGCGCGGTCCTGCCGCCACTCGTGCAGCAGGTGGCGCGAGAAAGCGTTCGTGATGCGCAGGCGGTCCTCATCGCTGAAGAACGGGTCTTCCTCGATGAGGTCCCAGAACAGGATCATCATGTGCGCGTTGTAATGATAGGGTCCCGCGAGAGGATCGTCCTTGTTCTCTATGCGCTCGCCGTCAATCCGGGTGATCTGCCGCTTCGCCTCAGCGTCGGGGAATGCCAGGCGCAGGAACTCGCGTGCGTGGTGCTCATCGCCGGTCATGTAGTACGCGGCCATGTGCTTGGAGATCGAGTTCCAGCCGAAGTAGCCGGTGGAGTTGTAACCCGCCGAGGCGTCCCAGATCAGGATCTCCTCGGGGTTGTGCGAGAACTCTATCCCCTCGCCGGGGGTGATCTCACGCAGCCAGCCAATGTTGAGCGAGCCACGTTCGCCGCCAGCATCGGCGAGCCGTGCGATGAATGTCTCCGCCGCGGCGGCTACACCTGCATCGTCGCTGCCGCCGATGAAGACGATGTTGTGCCCTCCGCCGAACGGGCTGTGACAGGTGCGCACCTCATGCCCGCCCCGTCCGGGGTAGCGCAGGTCCAGCAGCGTGTAGAAGCGGTTGTAAAGCTCCTCGATCATGGCGTTCGTGGAGCGGTTGCCAAGCACGATGAAGCTGCTGGTGAGTTGCCCGCCATCGGCGGGGATCGCGGTGGCCTCATCATCGTCGGCGATGATGGCAGGCCGCGCACCGGTGGTACGCTCGATGGAAGCGGCGATGGCCTCCGCCTGCGCGGCGTAGCGCGCGGAGGTCACGATCGGCACCAGCGCCTCACCGTCGCGCACCAGGTGCGTCTGAAGGTGCAGGTCCTTCAGCGTGTCATAGACCGGCGGATCGAGTGGCGGCGGGGGTGGGGGAGGAGGTGGTGGCGGTTCCACGCCGCCGATAAGGCTCACATTGTCTATCACAAATTCGGGCGTGGGGCCCTTGTGCGTGTAGTAGTAGACGCGGATGGAGGTGGTATCCTCCGGCGCCACTCCTAGGACGGAGATGCGGAGGAATGCGCCGACAGGCGCAGCGCCGAGATCAACCTGTTCAATCCGGTTGGAGGGCAGGAAGCGAAGCTGGATCTTCGCCCCTGCCGCGCCGGATGGCTTGAGGGCCTTGACCATCGCGGATGCTTCGTAGGCGATGCC
>JAAYJW010000093.1 GCA_012522765.1 candidate division WS1 bacterium
ACGATGTTCGCGCCCGATTCGGCGATGGCGTTCGCCAGGTGTGCCAGCGCCCCCGGGCGATCCGCAAGCGTCACCTGCAGCCGCACCGCGCGCCCGGCCTCCACCAGTCCGCGGTCGATCACCGACGCGAGCGTGGTCACGTCCGCATTCCCGCCGCTGATGACCAGCACCACCGTCTTTCCGCCCAACCCCGAGCAGCAGTTATCCAGCGCCGCCAGCGGCGTCGCGCCTGCGCCCTCAGCCACCAGCTTGTGATGTTCGATCAGCTCCAGCATCGCCCGCGCAATCTCACGCTCCGACACCGTCACCACGTCATCCACGAGTTCGCTGATGATCGCGAAGGTGTTCGCGCATGGGCTGCCGACCGCGATCCCCTCCGCGATTGTCCCGACCACCGGCGTCGCCGTCAGTTCGCCGATCTGGCAGCTTTGATACATCGATGGCGCGTTTGCGGCCTGCACGCCGATGATCGAGGTCTCCGGCCGCAGGGTCTTTACGGCCGTCGCGATGCCGGAGATCAGCCCGCCGCCGCCGATGGGGACGATCACGCAGTCCGGCTCACATTCGTCGAGGATCTCCAGCCCGATGGTGCCCTGGCCGGCCATCACTCGCGGGTCATCGAACGGGTGGACGAAGTATGCGCCCGAGGCCTCCGCGAGACGGTAGGCCTCAGCCTGCGCCTCATCGTAGCTGGCGCCATGGAGAATGACATGCCCGCCGAGATCGGTGGTGCGCTGGACCTTCGTGACCGGGGTGATCTCCGGCATGATGATGGTCGCCTCAACGCCCACGGCTCTCGCCGCAGCCGCCACACCCTGCGCGTGATTGCCCGCGGAGGCGGTGATGACGCCATGCGCGCGCTCGGCCTCGGTCAGTTGCAGAATGCAGTTCGACGCGCCGCGGATCTTGAACGCGCCGGTGACTTGCAGGTTCTCGCACTTGAGCAGCACGTTGCAGCCGAGGCGTTCGCTGAGGCGGTCGCTGGGCAGCAGCGGCGTCCTGCGAGCAATGCCCCGCAGTCGCTCCGCCGCCGCCCGGATGTCATCAAGGGTGATCGTCATCTATCTGTCCTCCCGACTTGCTCTTCCGCGGCAACGATCCCGGCGGGGTACAAGCCCCCGCCCTACAACGGCGCCTTCCGCCCACAGTACCCGGAGTCCATGCGCCCTCGCATGGACACGTTCCGCGCAAGGCGATTCGGCCGCGCGGCCGTCGTGGTCGTTGTAGGACAGGCTTTCCAGCCTGTCAGTCGTACCCGCAAACCGGCGACCGCCTGGCAAACTGCGGGCCGGTCAGCGACCGGCCCGTCCACCGGCAACGGCTGACGGCTGCCCCGCGGCGGGGTACAAGCCCCCGCCCTACAACGGCACCAACAACTAACAACTAACAACTCCCCCCTGCCGTCATTCCTCCGCCTTCTCCCTCAGCCGCACCAGGGCCTCCAGCGCCTGCAGAGGCGTCATGTTCTGCGGGTCGAGCGACTTGAGTTCCTCCACGATCGGGTGCGGGGCGGCCTCGAAGAGCTGAAGCTGCACGGTCTTCGCAACATGCGACGCAGCGCCCTGCGAGGGCCCGATCTCTGTGCCGATGTCCTCGCGCTCAAGCGTGTGCAGCACTTCCTTCGCGCGCTCGATCACCGCGTCAGGCAGCCCCGCAAGCCGCGCCACCTGAATGCCGTAGGAGCGCTGGGTGCCGCCGGGCTCGATGCGCCGGAGGAAGGTGATGTGATCGCCCTCCTCGCGCACCATCACCTTGAGATTCTGCACCTCATCGAAGAGATTCTCAAGCTCATTGAGGTGGTGGTAGTGCGTGGCAAAGAGCGTCTTCGCACCGATCTGCTCGATCAGGTGCTCGGCCACCGCCCAGGCGATCGAGACGCCATCGAAAGTCGAGGTGCCGCGGCCAATCTCGTCGAGGATTACCAGCGACTGCGCCGTCGCGTTGTTCATGATGTTTGCGGTCTCGTTCATCTCCACCATGAACGTCGAGCGCCCGGTCGCGAGGTCGTCAGACGCCCCCACGCGCGTGAAGATGCGGTCCACGACGCCGATGCGCGCGCTGCGGGCGGGCACGAAGCTCCCCATCTGCGCCATCAGCGCGATCAGCGCCACCTGCCGCAGGTAGGTTGATTTGCCCGCCATGTTCGGGCCGGTGACGATCTGCATCTGATGGCCGTCGCGGTCGAGCAGCGTGTCATTCGGCACGAACGGCTCCTGCCCCGGCGCGCGCTCGACCACCGGGTGCCGCCCTGCGTGGATTACGATCTCGTCGCCCGCGTCCACCTCGGGGCGCACGTAGTCATACTCGATCGCCACCTCCGCGAGGCACACCAGCACGTCAATCGCCGCCAGCGCGCGGGCGGTGGCGAGCAGCGGCTCGGCATACTCCGCCACCTGCGCCCGAAGCTCGCAAAACAGCTCATACTCCATCTCCTGCATCCGCTCTTCAGCGCCGAGGATCTTCGACTCCTGTTCCTTCAGGTCGGGCGTGATGTAGCGCTCGGCGTTGGTGAGCGTCTGCTTGCGGTCGTAGTCCTCCGGGATGAGGTGCGTGTTCGCGTGCGTCACCTCAATGTAGTAGCCGAAGACCTTGTTGTAGCCGACCTTAAGGTTGTCAATGCCGGTGCGTCCGCGCTCTTTCGCCTGCAGGTCCGCGATCCAGCGCTTCCCGCCGGTGGCGATGTCGCGGATCTCGTCGAGGTCCTCGGAGTAGCCGCTCCGAATGATCCCGCCCTCGCTGATCTGCATCGGCGGGTCATCCGCCAGCGACGCGTCAAGTAGCTCCGTCACGTCATCGAGCGTGGAGATCCGCTCGCGCAGGTCCGCCAGCAGCGTCGCCTCGCACTGCCCGAGCAGCTCAACAAGCTGCGGCAGCCTCCGCAGCGACTCCCGCAGCGCCACGAGATCGCGGGCATTGGCGCGGGCGGCGGTGACACGCGCGGTCAGTCGCTCGATGTCGTAGACCTCGCGCAGGTGCCGCGTCAGGTCCTCAGCGGTGACGCGATCGCGCACCATCTCATCCACCGCGTCGAGGCGCTCGTTGATCGCCGCCGGCTCAAGCAGCGGCTGGAGCATCCAGTCGCGCAGAAGCCGCCCGCCCATCGCCGTGGAGGTGCGGTCGAGCAGCGACAGCAGCGAGCCCTCCCGGCGGTTCTCCCGCAGCGTGGTGGTGAGTTCGAGATTCCGCCGGGTGGCGGCGTCGATCACGAGGAACTGCTCGGTGGAGTAGGTCGTGATGCCCGACAGGTGCGGCATGCCCTCAAGGTGCGTTCGCTTGAGGTAGCCCAGCGCGAGGGCGGCGGCTGCGACCGCGGCCGCCATCTCCTGCAGGCCGAAGCCGTCGAGTGAACTGACGCCGAACTGCTCCTGAAGCTGCTCGGCGGGGGAGAGGAACGCCCCGCCCGCGCCATCGGCAATCGCCACCGGGACCTTCAGGTTGCGCTCCAGCAGCATGCGCAGCGTCTCATCCGCGGCGAGGTCATCCGGCAGCAGGATTTCCGTCGGGGCGAGGCGCGTGGCCTCATCCACCACCGCCGCGAGCGCCGGGTCAATGCGATCGGGCCCGGTCTCGGGAAGCTCGGGCCTGTCAGGTTCGCTGCGCCTGACGGCCGAGGGTTCGGTCACGAGGAAGTCGCCGGTGGAGGCGTCCAGCGCGGCGATGCCGTAGCGGCCTCGCTCGCGCGCGATGGCGAGCAGGAAGTTGTGATCGCGCGTGTCGAGCAGCGAGTCCTCGACGAGCGTCCCGGCGGTGACGACACGCGTCACATCACGCCGCACCAGTCCGGTGGCTTTCCGCGCGTCCTCGATCTGGTCGCAGATGGCGGCGCGGTGGCCGCGACGGATCAACTCCGCGAGGTACTTGTCGATGGCGTGGTAGGGTACGCCGCACATCGGCAGCTTGATGCCTTCGCCGGCGCGGCGGGAGGTGAGGGTGAGTTCAAGCTCGCGGGCGGCGATCTCGGCGTCCTCGCCGAAGATCTCGTAGAAGTCGCCCATCCGGAAGAGCATCAGCACATCCGGGTAGCGCTGCTTGGCCTCATGCCACTGCTTGAAGACGGGAGTGAACTTGCTCGGGTCGGGCAAGAGCTTCGTCCTCCATGTTCCAGGTGTCGCGATCGTCTGTGTGATTGTCGTTTGCCGTTTGTCGTTCGCACGACGGTAGAGCAGACGGTTATCGCTGTGCGTGGGCCGGGGTGGAACCTGATCCCGCCCTGGCGGGCGGGATCACCCTCGCTGCGCGAGGGCGGCCCCTCCTACGACAACGGTCGTTCGCGGTCACCCGTCGTTCTCCCCCCTCGTCCCGCCCCACCTCGCGCAGCGAGGTGCAGGGAGAGGGGGGCCGGGGGGGTGAGGCCGCCGTTGCCGTCGTCGTCCTCGAACGACAGCGCCGTTTCGCGCCGCCCCTCGCGAGGGCGCGAGGGCCACAACGGCAACGGCTCACGGCGTCACACCCGCTCCCCCGTCCACCCCCACAGGAAGCCTTTCACCGCGCGCACGTTCACCAACTCGCCGATCAGCGACTCCTCGCCGGGGAAGATCATCAGCTTGTTCTGCCGCGTGCGCCCGCGGACCTTTCCCGCCGACTTCGGATCGGCCTCCTCCACCAGCACCTCGAAGACCTCGCCCTCGGTCGCCACATTGATCACGCGCGAAGTTGCATTCTGCAGCGCCACCAGCTTAAGGAGCCTGCGCTGCTTCTCTGCGTTCGAAACCTTCGGCTCCATCGTGGCAGCACGCGTACCGGGGCGGTCGTTATACTTGAACATGAACGCCTGGTCGAAGCGTATCTCCTCGAACGCCCGCAGCGTCGCCTCGAAGTCCTCCTCCGTCTCGCCGGGGAAGCCCACCATCACGTCCGTGGTCACCGACATCCGCGGCATCGCCTCCCGCGCCGCCTCGATCAGCGACCGGAAGTGCGCATACGTGTAGCCGCGTCCCATCGCCTCCAACACCGCGTCCGAGCCAGCCTGGATCGGCAGGTGCAGGTGCTCGCAGGCGCTCGGGAGCGAGGCCATGGTTTCAATCAGGTCCTGCGTCATGTCCTTCGGGTGGGAGGTGGTGAAGCGCAGGCGGTCGAGTCCCTCGACGGCATCCGCCTGGCGCATGAGTGCGGCGAAGCTCACGGGTTCGGGGAGGTCGTGTCCGTAGCTGTTCACGTTCTGCCCAAGAAGTGTGACATCCCTGCACCCGCTCGTGACTACGTCGCGAACCTCCGCGATGATATCCTCCGGCCGGCGGCTCTGCTCTCGCCCCCGCGCGTAGGGCACGATGCAGTAGGCGCAGAAGTTGTCGCAGCCGTAGATGATGTTGACGAACGCCTTGAGCTTTGAGGCGCGCGCGGCGGGAAGGCACTCGGCGACCGGCCGATCCCCGCCTTCGATGAATGCGCAGCCGCTGAGCCGCTCCTCAAGCGCGCTCTGCAGCATGTCGTAGCATCGCGGGCCGACGACGATGTCGGCACCGCGGCGGCGGAGTTCATCCGCATCGATCTGCGCGACACATCCCGTTACGACGATCAGCGGCCCGCCATGCGGCCCGCCGAGCTTGCGCAGTTCGCCGAGGCGTGAGTAGACCTTCTCCTGCGGCTTCTCGCGCACCGCGCAGGTATTGAGGATGGCGACTTCGGCATCGGCGGGGTCATCGCAGGGCGAGAGGCCAATGCCCTCGCAGATCCCGGCGAGGGTCTCCGAATCGCGCTCGTTCATCTGACATCCGCTGGTGTCGATCCAGTAGCAACGTGGCATGATACGAGTATAACATGCGCGAAGGGCGGACGGCAAAGGCGGGGGAGGAACGGTGCATGCGGCGCGGGCCTCACCCCCCGGCCCCCCTCTCCCTCGTGCATAAACGACATGCCCTTCGGGACGAGGGGGGGAGGAACGGCTAACGTCTCGACCGTCATGTGGCACGGGCGCCCGTGGCACATGAGATTAGTGGGGTTCGTGTGAGTCGTAGTCGTAGTGGCCTCGCGCCCTCGCGAGGGGGCGGCGCGAAGCGGCGCTGTCGTCGTGGACGGCAGCGGTGGTGCGGGGGAAGTGTGTTGCGCGGTACGTGTCCAGGCGAGGGCGCCTGGACTCCGGGCGTGTTTTTGCGTGGGGGAGGAGTCGGAGGAGGGTCGCCCTCGCGAGGGCTGCGAAGGAGCAACAGCCTGCTTCGGCGAAGTAGCCCGCGGAAGGCTACTCTCGCGCTCGGATTCCTCGGGAAGCGGTGAAGCACAATGACCACGGCTTACGCGCAGGGCAATGTCAACTACGGCGTCATCGGCGCCGGGCTGCAGGGCAGCACGCACATCTCCATCGCCAGCCTCGCGCCGAACGCCACGCTCATGGCGGTCTGCGATCTCAATGAGGAGACCGCACGCGCCGCCGCGCTCAAGCATGGCGCCCGCCACGTCTTCACCGACTGGCATGACCTCCTCGCGCTCGATGAGATCGAGGCGGTGAGCATCGCGCTCCCCGATCACCTGCACCGCGAAGTGACAGTTGCTGCGCTGGAGGCGGGCAAGCACGTGCTGCTGGAGAAGCCGATGGCGACGTCCGTCGAGGACGCCGAGGCGATGGTCGAGGCGTGGAAGACAGCCGGAACGAAGCTGATGATCAACTGGTCGAACCGCTGGATGCCACCCTTCGCCAGCACGAAGGAGAAGCTCACCTCCGGCGCACTTGGCGACCCGCTCTACTGCTACGCGCGGCTGAACAACACCACCTACGTGCCCACGCAGATGCTCTCGTGGGCCGCGCAGACGAGGCTGCCCTACTGGCTGATCTGCCACCGCTACGACATCGCGCGCTGGTACTTCGGCTGCGAGGCGAAGAAGATCACCGCCGTCTCCCGCTCAGTGGTGCTCAAGGAGATGGGGATCGACACCCCGGACTTCTACCAGGTGACGGTGGAGTTCGAGGGCGGACAGGTGGGCAACTTCGAGTCCTGCTGGATCCTCCCCGAGAGCCTGCCCTACATGGTGGACAGCAAGTTCCAGCTTGTCTGCACGAAGGGCTACGTGAACGTGGACCCGAACCCGGCGGTGCATCAACTGGCGACGGAGGAGCGCTACTCGCACGAGGGTTTCCTGTCGAACAACATCATGGGGCAGCCGGTCGGCTTCGTGCGCTGCGCGATCGAGCACTTCATCAACTGCTGCGTCACCGGCAGCGAGCCGATGATCACCGGCGATGATGGCCTGCAGATCACGCGGGCGCTGGTGGCGATGGTCGAGGCCGCCGAGACGGGCGAGGCGGTCTATCTGTAGTCGAAGGGGCAAATTGTATTGCGACGCTGTCTGTTCTTAGTGAAACTGCCCGCGCTCTGCCTGCTCACGTGCATGGTGCTGCTGAGCGGCTGCGCGCGGGATGATGAGGTCACGCGCGTTGATGGCGTGGAGAGCCTGATGCAGGATCCCGCCGCCGATCGGCAGATCTCCGAGGAGGAGGCGCAGGCGATCGTGGCGCGTGTCACCGATGTCGCCCCGGACGACGTGACAGTGATGGATCGCGCCGTCAACGGCAGCATGGTGACGATCCTTGCGGGCATTCCCGCGGATGAGAAGCTGCTGCCGCACCAGGCCGGGAGGCCGGGGCTGGAGGACGCTCCGCAGACCGAGCAGCAGGTGGAGGCGGTGCGGGTCCGTTGGAACGTGGACGCCGACGCGCTGCAGGACGTTCTCTGGAGCCACCGCCTGCAGTTCGCGGAAGAGGAGCCTGTCACGCCGGATGAGGCGTTTGAGACGGCGCGCGAACTGAAGGCGCGCTGGTTCCCCGAGGTCCCTGCGGAGATGGTGCTGCGCCCGCCTCACCGGCTGCACCGCCCGTCATACGTGGTCGCGTGGCATGGTAAGAACGCGGGCGTGCGCACCGGCGATGAAGCGGTGGCGCAGATCTCCGCAGTCACGGGCCTGCCGATCGCGTACAGCCAGCGGGTCGCGACGCAGCGGCCCGATCCGGATGAGATCCCCGTCACGCGCGATGAGGCGCTTGAGGCCGTGCGCGCGCTGCTGATAGCCGAGGCGATTGAGGGCGCTGAGGCAGCGAGTTACGATGCGGAACTGATCCTCAGTTCCACGATGCACCCGGCGGAAGGCCCGGCATGGATCGTGCAAGCACAGGCAGGCCGGATGCGTCAGACGATCCCGGTGGATGCGATGACCGGGGAAGCGCTGGTTACTCTGGACGAGCGCGAAGGCGATGACGAAGAGGCTGACGGTGAAGCGGCCACGGATCCAGGAGACTGAGAGAACATGGATACGCTGCTGCGCGAGATGCTGGACAGGTTCCTGATGACGCACTCGCCCTCGGGCTCCGAGCGGGAGATGGATGAGGCGGTCACGCCCTACCTCGAGCGCTGGTGCGACGAGGTCTACCTCGACCCGCGTGACAACCTGATCGGCGTGATCCGCGGGGAGAGCCGCGATCATGCGGTTGCCATCGCCGCGCACAAGGATGAGATCGGAGCAGTCGTAGACCGCATCAGCG
>JAAYJW010000520.1 GCA_012522765.1 candidate division WS1 bacterium
GCGAGGGCGCAGGGGCCACAACGACGACGGCAGCGGCCGCCGCCGTTTGCCGATTATTGACACCCCCGCCCCTTCACCGTACAATACGTTTGCGTACACATATCTGTATACACGGGAGCCGCTGATGGCAGCCACGGTTCGAGTGAACGAGCAGACCCATCGGACCCTCCAGGAACTGAGCCGCGGGCGGGGGCAGTCCATGACCGACGTGCTGGCGGAGGCCGTCCAGCGCCTGCGCGATGAGGATCTGCTGCGCCGCACGAACGCCGCATACGCCGCGCTGCGCGAGGACCCGGAGGCGTGGGCGGAGCTTGAGCGCGAGCGCGCCGAGTGGGACGCGACACTCGCGGATGGGCTTGAGGACGAATGATCGCACCTGCGCGGGGCGAGGTGTGGTATGCGGATCTCGATCCGGTGCGGGGGCATGAGCAGGCCGGGCGCAGGCCGGTGCTGGTGATCTCGGCGACGCTGTTTAACGAGGGCCCGGCGGGGCTGGTGGTAGTGCTGCCGCTGACGACGCGCGACCGCGGGATCCCGCTGCAGGTGGCGATCGAGCCACCGGAGGGTGGCGTGCCGCAGCGGTCGCTGATCAAGTGCGAGGACATTCGCTCGATCGACCGGGGGCGCCTGACGCGGCAGATCGGCGCGGTCTCAACGGAGACGATGGTGGCGGTCGAGGAGCGCCTGCGGGCATTGCTGGGGATGTAGCGTCGCGATGCCACGGGATGGGAGCGACAACGGCGCCCCCCCCGCGGACGGTTTCTGCGAAAGAACCAACTCTGGCTGTCGCTAACGATTGAGTCCTCCCCCTCGCCGTCCGCAGCTTGCTGCGTCCGGAGAGGGGGCCGGGGGGTGAGGTGGCCGTTCAACGGCTTACGACGCCTCCCCCGCCCTCTCCCGCTTCGCGGGATCGGGCACCCCCTCCGTTCCGGAGGGGGCTCGCGGACGGTACCTTCGGGCAACGACCGGGCGAGCAAGGAAGCTCGCCCCTCCTGCGGCAACAACCCTCGTGCATTCAAGCCCGAGGCCTGGCGCCCTCGCCCGTGCGTCGTCAGAACGCTTGCTACGTACGGCACGCATCCCGCCCAGGGGAGGGATGCCACGGGACCACAACGGCCGCTGCCGTTACCCCAGCCTCGACTCGCTCACCAGCGCCACCATCGCCCTGCCGAGCAGTTCCTGCACCCGCGTCTGCTCCTGCCCCATCACGACCGCAATCTCGCTCAGCGTTAACTCCTCGTCGAAGTACAGCGAGCACGCAAGCTGCTGGTCGCCCGGCAGTTGCAGCATGATCTCATGCACGCCCCAGCCCTCTTCGCTCTGGCAGGGGAACAGCACCGCCGGCTCCACCGCGAAGACCGTGGCGAACTCGATGAAGCGTTGCGCCAGCTCATCGGGCGACAGATGGAGCTTCGAGCAGAGGATCGCGTCAGTCGGCTCACGACCGCCCATCATTGCCCCACGCCACGCCTCACACAGCGGACGGGCGCGCTCGAGCATCGCCTCACGATACCATGAGGTTCCGGCGAGCAGTTGCCGCAACCTCGCCTCCACCCGCCCGGGCGCGAGCGTCGGGAGATCATTTACCGTGTCCGCATCCATCAGCGCCCGCCGCAGGGCCGCCAAACCGTGGGCCTCGAGCCACGAAGGATCGATGCTCTCCGGCCACTGTGCGGCAAGCCTCCCCAACCTGCGCTCCACGACACATGCATATTTCTCGATCAGCCACGAGATCATGCGCGGATCGCTAGGGACCTGATG
Organism: candidate division WS1 bacterium; assembly: GCA_012522765.1. Taxonomy (GTDB): domain Bacteria; phylum Armatimonadota; class Zipacnadia; order Zipacnadales; family UBA5352; genus UBA5352. The sequence goes on from JAAYJW010000520.1 coordinate 1,762, forward strand.
CGTCTCAGTACCGATGTAGAACAGAGCCGGAGCAGTTGCGTTTTCCTCGACGAGTCTCCGTTCTGCCACGCAAAGTCATTCCCTTCTTCTCGCGAGGGCCATCCTCAGCCGGCGA
>JAAYJW010000521.1 GCA_012522765.1 candidate division WS1 bacterium
GCTGGCGCTGCACAACCTCCACGTGCCGGGCCTCGGGCGGGGGCAGATCCTCGCTCTGCTCGAGGCGGGCCTCGACTGCCAGGCTGCCGTCGCTCATGCCTCACCGGCGCTGCTTGAGAGCCTGCTCGGGCCCGCGATGGCCGCGCGCACGCTCGCGGTAGCATGCGGCGTCCGGACAGGTCCCGCCGAGCCAGCGCGCAGGGTCGCGCCCGCGATACCGCCGCGTGACGCGGACGGCGAGGAGGCCTCCACGCGTCAGAGCAGGTTGATCATTGACGCCGAACGCCCCGACCGCATCCTGCTCGACGCAGAGCCGGTGGAGTTGCGGCCCGCGGAGTTCCGGCTTCTGTCGGTGCTGGCGGAGAGTCCGCGCCGCTGCGTCGGCTATGAAGCGATCTACGAGGGCATGTGGTCGGGCGAGGCGTTCGTGGAGCCCGCGCAGATCTACTCCCATCGCTCGCGGCTCGCGAAGAAGCTCGATGACGCCGTGCCAGGCGGCGGCGATCTTCTGCGCACGATCCCGCGCCGCGGCCTGATGCTCGACCTCCCGCCCGAGGGCGTGACGCTGCGGTAGCCGAAGGAGCCACGGCTTCTTCGGCGAAGCTATCCCCAGCACAGCCGCGGGAGGGATAGCCGATGGCACAGGGCAGGTTGGCAGGCAGGACTGCGATCGTGACCGGCGGCGCGTCAGGCATCGGCCTCGCGTCCGCGGAGCTTTTTGCCGACGAGGGTGCGCGCGTGCTCATCGTGGATCGCGATGAGGCCACGGGCGCCGAGGCGCTGGAGCGTGTCCGGCGTGCAGGTGAGGCGGAACTGCTGGTGGCGGATGTCGCTGCCGACGGCGCCGCTGAGGCGATCGTCGCGACCGCCATCGCGCGCTTCGGCGCGCTGCACGTGCTGTTGTCGAACGCCGGCGTCCACGGCAGTGGCGAGACACCGGCCCTTCGCTTCGATTCGTCTATCCCCATCAACCTGCGCGCCGGATACCTCATTGCGGAAGCGGCCCTCCCCCACCTCCAGCAGGGTGGCGGCGGCGCCATCATCTTCACCGCCTCGGTCTCCGGCCCGGCCGTCGGCTTCGCCTCGCCGCATTACGACCTCGCGAAGGCCGGCCTCGTCGGCCTCACCCGCAGTCTCGCCAGTCGCTGGGGACGCCACGCCATCCGCGTCAACGCCATCTGCCCCGGCTTCATCGAGACACCGTTCATCGGGCCCCACTGGACACAGCAGCGACTCGACGATGTCCGGCATGACATCGCCCTCGGCCGCCTCGGGCAGCCGGAGGAGATCGCTCGCGTCGCGCTCTTCCTCGCCTCCGATGATGCCTCCTACGTCACCGGCGCGGCCATCATCGCCGACGGCGGCTGGACCATCCACTTTGACAAATACTGACCGCCCGCTCACGGCGTCACGCCCCCGCTCCGGATGCGGTCGAGGGCCGCGTGCCTGATGCGGCTCACCTGCGCCTCTGAGATCCCCATCTGCGCGGCGATCTCCCGCCCCGACAGCCCCCGCGTGACGAGCCGGATCACCGTCCGCTGCCTGCGCGTGAGGTTCGCATCCACGACCATCGCGCCCAGCCGAGCCTCCACCTCGCCACCCGGTGCGGGCATCGCCTCCACGCCGGGGCACTCCCGGTAGCTCAGTATCTCCATCCAGCGTTCCGTGTGGCAGGGATACTCTCCATCGCCGCGCCCGTTCTCAGCCAGCAACTCGTCGCTACGGCGCTCAAGGTCTCTTCGCTCGCGCTCCATCGCTGCGCCCTCCCGTCGCGTCATCACCAGCGCGGGCATGGTAGCGGGAGGGCCGGCTTGAAGTCCTTCGCGCGGCCGTGCAGGGCGTGTGCGGAAGACGTGCAGCAGTCTCGCACGAAGACGGCGGTGCGGCGAGGGCGCAGGACGGCCGCAGCGTCCGCGGCAAGGTCCCTGCGAGAGCGCTGCAAGCAATGACAGGAGTCGGCGGGTCAGTCCTTGAGGGCCAACAGATCCAGCACGCCCAGCGGCTGGGCCATGATGCGGTCATCCCACAGCGGATGTGCCGCCGGCGTGGGCAGCAGTTCGGCGGCGGCGAGGACGAAGCTGGGGTGCTCGTCGCGCAGGCGGATGCGGTCGAGCGCGAGAGCAAGTTCGTAGAGCGTGTTGCCGTCTATGCCGGGGTAGACTTCGATCAGCCCCGTTCCGCGCGGCACCGTCTTCAGTTCCTGCTCGACCTCCGATGCCGAGCGCAAACCTGGGCGTTCGACGTGGCGGAGGCGCACGGTCTCACCGGCATAGCCCATCCGCGCGGCGATGCGATCTATCTCCTCGGGCGAGGTCCCCAGCAGGAGCTTCGGTTCGACGAACTCGGGGCCAAGCTCACGCTCGAGCACGATCATCGCGAGCACCTGGTCGAGCGAGGAGACCTTCACGTTGGCGAGGACGAAGTCGTCGAAGCCGAGGGCGCGGCGCAGTTCCTCAAGCAGGTTGGGCACGCCGGCGCAGAAGAAGTTGGCGCACTTCGCCGGCTTGGCCTCATCACAGATGCAGCCGAAGTCTTCGAGATAGAACAGGCAGGCCGGGGGGGCGATGCGGCGGCCGCGGAACTGAAAGCTGCCGGTCCCCGAGCTCAAGTTCACCAACGCGCCGAGAGCCCCCGGGAACTGCGCCAGCGCGTTGAGCGTGTTGGAGCGGATCGCCGAGAACATCAGCAGTCGCCGCATCTCGCCCTGATCCAGCGGGAAGTCGCTACGCAGCCATGCGACGAAGTCAGCCCACTCCGCGATGCATTGCCGAAGCGCCGCCATCTCCTGAGGCTTCGCCGCCCCGAAGGATGCGTCAAGTAGTTCGGTGACCTCCCGCGCCGCCCGCAGGTCGCTCTCCAGGTTCGCCGCCACCTGCTGCAGGCCCTCGCGCACCTGCCGGTCGAAGTCCTCAGAGAGCATCATCGCGCGCATGAGCCGGCGCAGGTCCTGCGTGCCCATCATCGTCATCTGCTGGCAGCACTTGTTCTCACACGCCCCGCAAACGGTCCGAATGACCCTGTCACGGCGCGCGCGGGCGTCAAGGACTCTCGCGACCAGCTCCTCACGCCTCATCGCCGACCTCCCGGCGACCGCCCCTTAAGGCCGGGCATAGTCGCTGACGAACTCCTCACGGACCTCGATCCCGAGGCCCGGCGCGTCGGGTATGACCACGAAGCCGTCCTCGAACTGCAGCGGCCGCACCAGCATATCACTCGCGGGCGTCCGCGTCGCCTCAATCTCAGTCATGTAGCAGTTGGGCAAAGTGACGGCAGCGTGGCCGGAGGCGAGCGCCCCGATCTGCGACGCCCAGTTGTGCGGGCTCACGCTGACGTTGAACCAGCGCGCGAGTTCCGCGATCTTCATCATCCCGGTGATCCCGCCGCAGAGGCGCACGTCGGGCATCACGACGTCAAGCGCGCCGACCAGCATCGCCTGCAGGAAGGCCCCCGGTGAGCGCAACCGCTCCCCCCCGGCGATCGGTGTGTTGAGCGCGTTGCGCAGCACGACGTAGTCCTTCCAGTCGCCGGGCGGCAGCGGCTCCTCGTACCAGAAGACCTCCAGCCGGTCGAGCGCCGCGCCAAGCTCCATCGCCTCGTCACGGTCCTCAAACGCCTGGTTGGCATCCACCAGCAGCGGCGCCTGCGGCCCCAGCACCTCGCGCACCGCCTCCGCCACAGCAATGTCCTGCGCCACTCCGGCCCCGGCTTTGATCTTCACACCGCGGAAGCCCGCCTCCACCATCGCCTGCGCCTTCTGCGCCGCGATCCGAGGCTCCTCGAGGTAGATCCCGGTGGCGTAGGCGTCCAGTCGCGCCATGCGCCTCCCACCGAGCAGTTGGTAGACCGGCAGGTCCAACGCGCGCCCGGCGAGGTCCCACAGCGCGATGTCAATCGCGCTGAGCGCCGGTGCGCCTGCAGCCAGCGGCTCCTTCAGCCCGGTGAGGCGATCAACCATCCGCTCCCACAGCGCGCCGCGATCCAGCGGATCGGCATCGGCTATCACCGGCGCAAGCTGCTCAACCGCCTGCGCAAACTCGGCTGCATCGCCATGCCAGCCCTCGCCCCACGCGACCGCCCCATCCTCGCGGGTGACGCGCACAAGGTGGATGCTCAGTTCGGTGGTGATCGGCCGGGCCACACTGGCGGGAATCGGTGTCTCAAGCGGTACGCGGAGGTGGATTGCTTCGCAGGATGTCATCAACATGGCGCTGAACCATCTCGCAGTCGATCGGAGGTAGGCGGAGGCGTAGACCGGCCGCGCTCAGAAATCTTCGAACTCCCGCCGCTCCATGAAGTCCAGTACATCGGAGAGGTGGAAGCGCCGCTGATTCCCGGGCGTCCGGAAGCAGTTGAGCAAGCCGCGATTCGTGTAACGCCGCACTGTCGTGGGGCAGACATCGAGCAGCAGCGCCACTTCCCGCAGCGTCATCGTCGGGTCGAGCAGGCGCTGCACCAACTCCTGACGGGTCTCAGTCGCCCGCCGCGGGCGCTCCTCTTCCTCTTCCTCTTCGTCAGACTGCTCGATCTCGATCGGCAACTGCCGCTGGCGCGCACGAAGCTGTTCGAGGCGCTCGCGCATCCCCTGACCGGCGCGATCAAGCTCATCATGAAGCGCGTCAATGACCGCCTCCCGCTGCCGCAGTGCCGCCTGCTCCGCGGTCTCCTCAACGGGGGGCGCCTTGGCCTCCTCCGTCACAGTCTCTACGGCCTCAACCGGAGCGGAGACCTGCTCCTCTACCTGCTCCTCTACCTGCTCCTCAGCAGCCACCTCAGCCTCAGCAACTTCCTCAGGCTGGGCCTCAATCTCAGCAACTTCCTCAGGCTGGGGCTCATCCTCTTCGGCGACCGCTTCCTGAAGATCGGCCTCTACGGCTTCTTCACTATCAGCAGCATCGCCGAAGGCCTGCTTCACCTGCTGGCTGCGATACCTGATCCATTCGTGCATTAGCATAGCTGCATCGCCCCTTCCTTGCGGGCAGGCATGCGTCGCTGCGAGCGCCGTAGCGCTCTTCTACCGTCTAAGGTATGAGATGAGCCACATGATGCCGCTGAGCAGAACGCTCACGACGATCATAGTAGCGAGCGGGAAGTAGAAAGTCAGGCCCGGTCGCTGGATGACAATGTCGCCGGGGAGAAGTCGCCCCGAGGGTGCGTAGCGCCCCATCAGCACCAGCACCACGCCCACCACCAGCAGCACCACGGCCATCGTGATGATCACGCGGCCGAACTGCTCGATCATTCAGCCCACCTCTCAGCCGCAGGAGCCGTCGCCCAGACGCTTGAACTCCGCCAGCGCCTCGGCATGAACCTGCTGCGCCCGCTCCCGCATCTGTTCATCCCCAAGATCAAGCCACGTTATTGCCGCGACAGTAGCCTCCAGCGCGAGGCTGTAGGCGAACTGCCGCTGCACATGCTCGGCGCGCAACTCCGCGGGCGGCTGCACACCGTCCACGAACCGCATCGCCTCCTGAAGCTGCCCGTGCATCTCACTGAAGCGCCGGTAGACCATCTCACGCTCGCCCGTCCCGCTCTCAGCGTAGTCGTCGAAGATGCCCCAGCCGAGCGTGACCGCCTCACGAACCGAACCATCCGCGGCCGCCATCACTTCCCGGTACCGCCGCTGGACCATGCTGACGCGCGACGGGTTCAGCTCGGCTGCCCGGAGGTAGTAACCCAGCGCCTCCCGGTGTCGCTGCTGCCCCACGTAGAGGTCGCCCAGTCGCTCGAAAGCCGAGGCTCTCTCCTCGCCGGTAGTTGCTCCCGCCGCGCGCAGGAAGAAGCGCTCGGCCAACTGCACGTTGCCCTCATGTCCGTGAAGCTCGGCGAGCAGCGCAAGCACCGCCGGATCGTTCTGCCCCCGGTCCGCCGCCTCCGTCAGCAGCGTGATCGCCTTGCGGCGATGGCCGTGGTCCCGGTAGAGTCGCGCGAGCCCGATCAGCCCCGCCTGGTGCGTCGGATCTGTCTCAAGCGCCTGCTCGTAATGTCCCGCGGCGGTCTGCCACATTCCCCGTTCGTCAAGCAGACGCGCCAGCCACACCTGCGCCTCCGCGAGCGTCGGGTCGAGGGCCACCGCACGCCTGAAGTCCTCCACTGCATCGTCGCGCCGCAGTTCCCCCACCGCTACACGACCGGTCAGGTAGTGCGTCTCGGCCGATGATCCGTGTGCGGCCACATGTTGCGCGATCAGCGCCCTCGCGCGCTCAAGCTCACCGCTCGCAAGCGCCTCAAGCACCGGCGCGAGTTCGCCCGAACCGGACTCGACCGCCTGAGTCCCGTCCGGAACCGCCGGCTCCACGATGTCCGTAGGTTCGTCCGCCACCGCGACCGGAGCACCCGGCTCGATCACAGGCGGGCGCTCCTCCTCCGGAGGAAGCGCAACAACGGGCTCCTCAGTCGGCGCGGAAGTTGCCACCGCAGGCTCATCCACCGGACCGATCGCGATCGACTCATCCACCGGATCGTGCGGAGGCGGCAACTGCGTGGTTGCCGCGACCGCCTGCGCCGCCATGGCGGGGGGATCGTCCGCCGGCGCCTGCAACTGCTTGCTGCCGCCGCCTCGGACCACGAGCATGGCGTTTCCTGTGCCTGCTTCGGCATCCAGCGCAAGGATCAGCACGTAGTCGAGGCGCAGTTGCACGGCGAGGCGGCTGAGCACGCTCTCAAGCGCTACCCAATCATCATCGCTGCTGACCTTCGGAAGCGCCGACGGAGATACGCGCACCAGCGGGGAGTCCTCATGAAGCACAACAGCGCGTTGATCGGAGGCTACGAGCGCGACCAGCACGGCCTCCGCGTAGGTCGCCTCAGCCTCGTTCATCTGCAGGGCCGCCGGGGCGAGCAGCAACCCGAAGCCGTCTGCCCCGGCCGAGAGAGCCGGCAGGCAGATCAGCACCGCGAGGACCGCGGTGTTCCAGCATCGGCCGGCATGGCGTCCTGCCGCCCTCACTGTCCCTCCGAGGCGCTGCAAAGCTCACGTGCCCGTTCCATGGCGCCTATTGCCGCCTGGTTCGCGGCGCGGTTCCCGGGGTTGGCTTCACTGTCTGCTCGGTAGGCGCCGATTGCCTGGCCGTAAAGCTCCGCGGCGCGCTCCGAGTTGCCACCGGCCCGAGCCCGGTCCGCCTGCTGGCGCAGCGAGGCTGCCTGCTGACTGCTCGCGGCTCCCGCTGAGCCCGAAGACTGGCTCGGAGCGGTCGCTCCGCTTGAGCCGCCAGTGCTCCGCGCCGGCGGCGCTTCGCTGACCCAGATCGAGATCTCACCGCGCGGCCTCGCCTCGGCGATCTCCTCCTCGTCGGGATCGTCATCGGGCGTCGTGGTGGCTACCTGTGCGGGCGGCTCCAGCGGCGTAAACGGCATGATCGGCGGCGCGGACGACTGTCCGCCTTCCGTCCGCTTCTGCGGGACGGTCACGCTCATGTCCGTGTCCGACACGGTTGGGGGAGTTCGCCCGCGTGTGGCCCCGGGTTGCGCCTGGTCACTCGCGGCCGTCTCCTGCGCCGGCGTCGGCCCAATCGGCACCGGCAAGAAAGGATTCGCGCCTCCTGACGGCACTATGCGCGCCATGTGAGGCATCGGCTGGGCGATCTCCGCAGCGGCGACGCTGAAACCGGCGCCCGTAAGCTTGCGCTGAGCGTACTGAACGCCCTGCGCTGCGTCTCTGTCTTCCGGCCGCACCGCGAGCGCCGCCTGGAAGGCCTGCAGCGCCACCTCGTATTCCCCGCGCTCCATCGCATCCTGCCCCGCCTCGAACTGCGTCACATAGGTCATCTCGGCGTGCCGCGCGGCCCGCACCCGCAGACCGAACGCCGTCAGTATCATGAGAACCAGGAACGCTGCCGCCACCGCGGCCATCCACGGAGCGTAGCGAAGCACCGGGGTCTCCGCGACCTCGTCCTCGTCAGGCTGCCCCGGCACAGCGCCGGTCGCGTAGAGCGCCTCCAGCTTCTCCCTCTCCACGCGGCGCTCGGGATCAAGCTGCAGCACGCGGCGGTAAGCTCCCGCGGCCGCCACAGTGTTTCCGCGCTGCTCCTCGGCCATCCCAAGCAGCGAGAAGGCGGCAACGAGGTCCGGCGCGAGTTCAATCGCTTCGCGGCAGAGTGCCGCCGCGCCATCCGCATCACTTGCCGCGAGACGATCGGCGGCATCGCGCAGCAGGGCCTCCGCGCCCCCGGCTACGGGTTCGCCCAACGCGATCGACTCCACCACCACGAGCTCCTCAGGCGACGCATCCATCACCATCGTCGCATCGGGTATCACTACCACCGGATCCAGTCGATCGGTGTCATGACCTGCGTCTTTCCCCGCGTCATGTCCGATGTCTGCACCACAACGCACGCAGAACGTCGCGTTCTCAGCGTTCCTGGCGCCGCATTCAGTGCATTCGATCATGCCGCTCACCGCCTCATCGCCCTACGGTGGAGGTTTGTCCCAGTTTGACATGCAAGTTTGCACAACAACTCGAGGGTACGTTACTTCAAAGCATGGTAGGTGTCAAGAAAAACGGGCGCGCAGGCCCGATATGCCCACACGCCCGTCGAAACGCCCCGGCTCAAGCCCCCGCTCAGAGCACTACCTTGGTCAGCGGGTACTCTATGATCCCCTGCGCGCCCGCAGCCTTCAGCGCCGGAATCAGGTCCTTTACGATCTTCTGATCCACGATCGTCTCCACCGCGACCCACTTGTCGTCGCCACCGTTCGCCAGCGGCGAGATCGTCGGCTTCTTCAGCGCCGGAAGGCAGCCGATGACCGCGTCAAGGTCCTCCGCCCGCGCGTTCATCTTCAGACCCACCTTGTTCTCCGCCTCGAGCGCCGCGTTCAGCAGCAGTGCGATACTCTCGATCTTCGCGCGCTTCCACGGATCGGCCCATGCCTCTTTGTTCGCCACCAGCTTCGTGCATGACTCAAACAGCACCTGCACGATGCGCAGGTTGTTGGCGTAGAGCGTGCTGCCGGTCTCAGTGCCCTCTACAACCGCGTCAACGAGGTCGGGGCATTTTGCCTCGGTGGCTCCCCAGGAGAACTCCACCTCGGCCTCGACGCCATGCTCGGCCAGCAGCCGCTCGGTCACCGACACAAGCTCGGTCGCGATGCGCTTGCCCTGCAGGTCCTCGATGCTGTTGATGTCGGAGCTTTCGTGCACCGCGAGCACCCAGCGATACGGCCGCATGCCGCCCTTGGCGTAGATCAGGTTGCAGACCTCCACGAGGTCCACGTTGCGTTCGAGGATCCAGTCATAGCCGGTCAGGCCGCAGTCGAGCACTCCGTGGTCAATGTAGAGCGGAAGCTCCTGGGCGCGCAGCAGCACCGCCCACAGTTCGTCATCGCCCATATCCGGCGAATACGCGCGCTCATCCACCGTGACGGAAAAGCCCGCCTTGCGGAGCAGTTCGATTGTTGAGTTCTGCAGGCTGCCCTTGGGCAGGCCGATACGCAACTGCCTGTCTTCCGCCATGGTCATCGTCACTCCTCAGAATCAGGGACAGCGGCGCCTGCACAGGCTTCACCGAACATCTCCGGGGTCGGCAGGTTCGCCGCCTCGTCACCCGCGCCCAGCCAGATGAAGCGGATCCCGGTCCAGATGAACCAGAGGCTCAGCACGACCAGCGCCGCGCCGCAAACGAGAATCATCCACATGTACACGCTCGGCGAGAGCCACGTCGCGCCCGTAACGATGATCAGGCCGACGATGGCATACCACACGAAGTCCGACAGCTCATGACCAAGGTAGAACGAAACGTACTCCGAGAAGCTGCAGGGCGCGGCGTGGGCAAGCTGCCCGGTGCCGATCGTCGCCCACCAGCCGATGAAGTAGGGGTTCACCGCGCAGACAAATGCCCCCGCCAGCACAAGCTGCAGCCACGGCATTCCCGCCTCCGACGCACCCAGCGTCAGCGTGACCGCGCTCGCGTTGAGCATCATGTCGGCACCCATGTAAGCGAGAAAAGCGCCACCGATCAGCCCGATTGCCCCGCGCACTGCCGGTCGCTGGATCACCTGCCGCAGCCCGAGCATCAGCAGGACCACCGTGACGATCTCAAGCAGCGCGTGCCCGCC
>JAAYJW010000094.1 GCA_012522765.1 candidate division WS1 bacterium
ACCGGCACGGTAGCCGAGTACCAGATCAGCGTGACCGTCACCTGCGCGGAGGATGCGACGGTCAGCGACACCGCCTCGTACACGCAGCAGGTCTCGTCGGTCGCGCACGAGATCGTCGTCACGTATGAAGCGTCCGGGGATCCCAATCCGGTAGACGCGGGCGGAAGTGTCCAATGCTCGGTGGCTGCTGAGGACACTCTCGGCCATCCCATCAAGTTCTACTGGTCGGCCGATGCCGGTAGCTTCCGCCGGGGCACGTCAGCCGCACCGGTCTGGACGGCTCCGGACACTCCCGGCGACTACCAGGTCACCGTCACGATCACATGTGCGAGAGATAGCAGCATCATGGCAACATCCAGCTACATACAGCGGGTGGAACCTCGCCACGAGGTCACTATCACGGATGGTCCTTCGGGCACGCCCAACCCGGTGATTACCGGCGGCAACGTGCGATGCTCGGTGGGCTGCGAGGACAGTATTGGACACGATCTGACCTACCTGTGGTCCGCGGATGGCGGTAGCTTCAATGACCCGACGCTGGCGAACCCGATCTGGACCGCGCCGGACAGGCACGGGAACTACCAGATCACGGTCACCGTGACATGCGCCGAGGACGCCAGCATCAGCGCCACGGCCTCCTATCGCCAGCGAGTGGCCCGGGGCAGGGCGAAAAGCTTCTCTCCCGGCATTCGGATGGTCTCAGTGCCGCTCATTCCCGACATTGTCGATCCAGCGCACTCAGGCTTCGACGTAGGAACCTGGGCGCGATGGGATCCAGTCACCGGTGACTACGTGCATCATAGCAGTGACCCCACCGGCTACGCAGGATTTGGCGAGGCGGAGAAGGTGCCGGGGAGGGGCTACTGGGTGCGCTTCACTCGCGAGACAGACGTTGCTGTTGCCGGCATCCCGGTGCTTGACAGCACCTATGCCGTCGCGCTTCCAGCCGGCTGGTCGCAGATTGGCAATCCGCGGCTTACCGATGTGCCGTGGACCGCTCTGAGAGTGCGTCACAACGGCGTGGAGATGACGCTTGCCGAGGCGCACGCCGCCGGGTGGTGTGAGGACTTCGCGTGGGCCTACAGGAGCGGTGCCGGGTATCGGCTGGTGCATGACCCGAGCGTGGCCACCGTGGGCGAGTACGACAGAATTCGGCCGTGGGAGGGCTACTGGTTCCAGACATACCGGCCGCTCGAGCTTGTCTTCCCGTCAACTGCGGAAGTGGCCTCCATTGCCCCGCAACCGGCTGCGGCAAGAGCCGAGGGCGAGTGGATCATTCCGCTCGTTGCGGTGCTTGACGACGGTTCGCGCGCGCAGGCGATAGTCGGCCAGGCGTCGCAGCCGCGCCGGATGGATCTGCCCCCGAGCTTCGGGTCGGACGTCCAACTGAGTATCACGAGAGGCGAGCGGAAGCTTGGTGTGGATCTGCAGCAGCCGGGCCCCGGCGCTGTCTGGACTCTCGACGCGGCCTGCGGCATCGCCGGTGCGCGGATCACACTTCGGTGGCCGGACCTTGGTGAACTACCACATGACTACCGGCCGATGCTGGTGGATATGGCCACCGGCAGGCGCACCTACATGCGGACCTCGCAAGGGTACAGCTTTACCACCGGCGGGGCGGATGAGGCACGAAGATTCGAGGTGCGGGTTGCGCCGGCCACGCAGGGCACTCTGGTGACCACGGCGACGGCATCTGCAGCGAGCGGAGCGAGTATGGAACTGCGCGTATCACTCTCCACGGCAGCCACGATAGATGCTGCGGTGATAAACATCGCAGGCCGGCAGGTCGGGACGGTCTGTCGCGGCCGAGATGTGGACGAGGGGACGAGTGTGCTGTTGTGGGATCTGATGAGTGACCACGGCACGAGACTCCCGGGAGGTATGTACCTGATCCGTGTGACTGCGCGCACCGAGGAGGGGCAGCAGGCGAGCCTTCTAACGCCGCTGCAACTGCAGCGGTGATCGGCGCAGGTATCGTGACCAGCTTGCTCAAAGGGCGGAGACGAACGCGGTAAGGCGGGCAACGGTTCCCGGCGCTTCCTGGTGGCCGACGAAGGCGGCCTCGGCAAGAGACGCCGGTCGCGCGCGGCGCGATCGCGCGAGCCATCAAACACCTGCAGCGCAAAAGCCGTCGAGCGCATTGATATCGTCTACGTCTACAGCAAAACATCCTGCGCCTGAACCTCAACCGCCTGAACTTCCTCGAAGACACTGATGCCGATGCCCTCTGCACGCGCACTACGCTGCTGCCGGCGCTGAAGGAGGCGCTGGCGATCTACCGACCTGGTCTTCGGCCAGCCCCGCCAGGAGGACCTGCTGGAGTTTCTCAAGCGCCAGAGTGACATCGGCTCGCTGGACCTGGAGGCGCTGGGCGACTGCCAGAGCGACCTGCCGCCGCGGTGAAACGGTAAGTCGGGTTGTAACGCTTTCCCGCCCGAAAACCGTTCCTCTTATTGATACAGACAGATGCAGGGATCAACAGGAGGGCCTCCGATGCGAACACGACTCAATGGAGCCATGCAGGCGATCCACGAAGGCGACTGGAAGCGGGCCGAGCAGATCGCGCGTGAGCATCTGCAGGAAGCGCCCGATGATCCGGATTGGCTGACACCGCTGGCGGTCGCGCTGCCGATGCAGCGGCGGTGGGAAGAGACGCTGAAGGTTACGGAGCACGCGCTCGAGCGGCGAGTTCGATGATCTCGCCCGCGAGCGCGAGCGCCTGCAGGAACAGATCGCGACCTACCGCGACGACGCCGAAAAGATCTGGACGCTGCTGCGTGAGATCGAGATGCTCAAAAAGGATTTTGCCCAAGGCCGGTCTGCGTGCAACGCCGAGGCAGCCGACTTACCGCATTCCTGAAGGCAGCGAGCTCGGGGCGATGCTGCCCCTCAGCCGCGAGACCCAGCGTCTGCCGGCGCTGAAGGAGGCGCTGGCGATCTACCGTCTGGTCTTCGGCCAGCCCCGCCAGGAGGACCTGCTGGAGTTACTCAAGCGCCAGAGTGACATCGGCTCGCTGGACCTGACGGCGCTCGCCTGGCCGCACTGTTGGTGTCATGTTGGTGTCCGCAGATGAGTATGTTGAGCTTAAGCGCAGTAGGAGCACGGAGCCTTGTCTCGTGGTGAAGGAGGCGCAATGATGGGCAGTAGAACATTGATGCTTGTTAAGCCAGATGCTATTGACAGGGTGGGGGATATACTAAACCGTGTCCAATCTGCTGGCTTCACGATCACTTGGATGGCGGCTGAACAGCCCAATGACGTCTTCATGAAGCTTTTCTATCAAGAGCACAAGGGCAAACGCTCCTTCAAGCGGCAGGTTGATTTCATGTGCAGCGGCAATGTATGCGCTGTAAGGCTGGTGAAATCTGATGCGGTGGCAGAACTCAGGAAGCTCGTAGGCGCAACCGTGCCTAGCGAGGCAGAGCCTGGTACACTTCGCTATGAGTTCGGCGACCACGAGCGCGGGCTGCCCTACAATGCAGTTCATGCCTCTGACTCTGATCGTGCCGCAGACAGAGAGATTGATCTCGTGTTCAGGGGGCGTCGTGGGCTGTATATAGACCGCGACCAACCGTTTGTAGGTTTAGCGCTTGGGGAAGAAAGCGGCAAGTGGTCCAGCCCGGCCGAGATGTGTGTTTTCAAGGTGCTGCGTCCCAATGCCGAGCTCGTGATAGAGCCAGGAGTATATCAGCTTGCACACACAGATTTTCACATTGCGTTGCGAGAACTATCAGAGAGTGGTGGTGATCTGTGGCTGTGTAGAGCTACGGCAGTAGGGCAGCCTAAGCTGATTCCTATCAGGTCTGTAGGTCGTCCTGAGTGGCCGCGTAAGTTTTGGAGCAATTCTCCGACAGCGTGGCAGGGTCGCCACTCGCCGGTGTCGGGCGGAGTTACCCGGGTGCCATATCCTGGCATGGTAGCGTGCAGCAGTATTTCGTTGCTACAGAAGCTAGATCTTCAGGGGCATGCATGTCCTGATGCCTCAGTGAAGCGGTAGACTGGTTGTAACGCTCTCCCGCCCGAGAACCGTTCTCTTATTGAGACAGACAGATACAGGGATCAACAGGAGGGCCTCCAATGCGAACACGAGTGAACGGAGCGATGCAGGCGATCCACGAAGGCGACTGGAAGCGGGCCGAGCAGATCGCGCGTGAGCATCTGCAGGAAGCGCCCGATGATCCGAACTGGCTGACACCGCTGGCGGTCGCGCTGCAGATGCAGCGACGGTGGGAAGAGACGGTGAATGTTGTTGAACATGCGATCAGACATCGGGCCGAATTGACACGGGCGGACCGGGACCAACCACGTCTGGCGGGGATGCTCGTCCGGGCGCGCCGTGCGGCACGCTTGCCTCGGCCCGACTTCGAGGACCTGTCGTTCGAGTTCTGGAAGTCTGATGCTCACTTTGCCGATTCGTTCAGTCGCACCAAGCAAGCATCTGCGGCGTCCGGGAGGATTACCGACCAGGAGGCGGCGGCATTGCAGAGACTTGTTGACGAAAGCACTTGGATTGACGCAATGGCCAGTGGAGGGAGTTTCCTGGCGTTGGTGGCTGCGGCCGCTCCCGGTGATTCGCGAACGACAATGGACGGAATTTTAATGGATCTGTGCGCAGATGCGATAGGCCCGAGCCAGGAAATGCCCCCCGTGAAGAGCGACCTTGTGCCGATCAGCGAAGCACGCGCTGCCCTGTCGGATGGAGCTCTTCTGGACTGGTCCGTCGACGATTTGCTGGATGAGGCTTGGGACTGCTATCGGGAGGACCTAGACTGGCAGCTTGAGAACCGTATAACCGAAGGGCCACGACTGATCGAGATACTAAAGCGCTATGGCTACGGTCTGAACCGGGTCCGGGACGACATTCGCGACGGCATGGCACTGTCCCACATGTTATTCGAGCAGACAACATTCCCGCGATCAATTATTGTCAGAGAGCGTGGACTGCGCTGTGAGATTAGCCTCTTCGGCTCCCACTTCGAGGCCGCCGACGCGCCTACCGCGATTCGCTCAATTGCTGCCGCCGTAGAACGTTGTCCCCAAGGGTGGGACGTGGCTATTCGGACCCTCGAGCGCCATCTCTCGATGACGGAGTACGAGGCCTCAGCCATCCCACCCTGGAAGCGCACCTGGGAGTGAGGCGTCTACACCTGACACCGGTTTTTCCGGTCACCTGTAACGGATAACACCGCCGGAATCGTGCATACATCAGAGAGCAACGAAACGCAGCAATGATTGGTCGAAGCATCCAGAGAAATGCTTGACACGATCCGCCTGCGCAGTATAATCACCATCGACAACCGACACGCATCCAGAGCGCGGACGAGGTGACGCCCACCTTCGACTCCGCCGCCAACCGGCCCTCACCCGGCAACGGTGGCAACTGGCGAGCCCGCAGGGGCGAAGATGCCGACCTCACGCAGCCATCTTCCACCTCGGGAGATGGCTTTCTCATTTCCAGCACACCTATCCAGAGAGCGGTCAGGGACGTGACCCGAAGCCGCCGCCAAGACCACGAAAAGACCTCGTGGCAGTGGCAAAGTCACGAACGATAGGAGGCAACACAGATGCTCAAAGAACTGTCCCCAGTCATCCACCGCCAGGCCCGCACGATCTGCCGCAACCATCCCGAAGTGATCGAGGATGCCTACCAGGAGGCCCGCATCAAGCTCTGGGCACTCCTCGAGCAGGGCCACCGTGAGCGTCCCTACCTGCTCGCGGCCACGAAGAACTGCATCATCGACACCTACCGTCGCGAACGCCGCCAGCCCCAACGCCTCGAGCCGTTCCCAACCGCGGGCGGTGACGAGCACGATCCGTTAGAGGGCGTCGCCGCCCCGGGCGAAGAGATCGGCGAACTCGAGACGACCATCTTCATCACCAGCCGCGGCGGGAGCCTGCGCCGCGCGCTCATCAAGCTGGTCTTCACCGATGAAGCGATGACCGGCGCCGAGCGCGTCGCCCTCTGCCGCGCCCGCAAAGAGCTGCAAGCGGACCTGAGCATGATGATGAACTGACTGACGCTGCATGGTCGTTCGTTGCGGCAGGAAGCCTGAGCCTCATCTACTGGTAAAGGAGAGAAGATAGTGGAAGAGACATTGATGCTTATCAAGCCGGACGCGATGGCGAGCGGACAGATCGGCAATATCCTGAATCGGGTCGAGGAGGCCGGGTTCGAGATAGAAGCGATGGTGGCCGAAGTGCCCAACCGCATGTTCATGGAGATCTTCTACCAGGAACACAGAAGTAAGCCCTTCTTCGAGCAGCAGGTAGAGTTCATGTGCAGCGGTGTTGTCTGCGCCGTTCTGCTGCGCAGGGATGATGCCGTGGACGCGCTTCTTGAGCTGGTTGGTGCGACGGTGCCTGCAGAGGCTGCGCCCGGGACGCTGAGGTACGAGTTCGGTGACAGGATCAACGGCCTCCCGCGCAATGCCGTGCATGCCTCAGCTTCCGAGTACTACGCAGAATGCGAGATCGAACTGGTGTTTGACGAGCACGGGACAGGGCTTCACTATGAAATCCAGAGACCAGAACCCGGAATGCAGCGCGGCAAGTGGGATAAGCCCAAAGACATGATCGTGTACGTAGTAGGGAGCAAGGTGCCGGAGGGCGAGGTTGTAGTCGCCCACTTGCGATTGGACTGTGCCATCAAGGATATGAAAGAGCGACGCCGGAAGTGCCTGTGGCTGTGTCGTGGTCGAGTGCTGGGAGTGCCCAGGCTGCTCCCTACCCCCAAGTCAGAGGACCATTTCTGGAAGACCGAAATGCCCTGGCGGGGGAAGTGGATGGCAGCATCTACCGGGGTCTGGATTCCGCCCTTTGACGGCATGGTTGCATGCAGTAGTGTGGAGCCGATTCAGCGGCTCGACGATCTGACCTCTCTGATCTCATGAGACTGAAGGAGTTCGCCCCGCCCTGGGGGGAATATGCCGCGGGGCTCCAATGACCGCTGCTTCGCGACGCATGTTGACGACGCCCAACCCAGTTCCGGCAGAATAAGGGAGATCGCGATGAACGTGACAGTAGCGAACGCACATGGCCCGGCCCAGGAAGACCTGCTCGTCGAGATGGTGGAGCGGAAGGGCCTCGGGCACCCGGACACGATTTGCGACCGCGCGGCCGAGGAGCTTTCCCGGCGCCTCTCGCGCTGGTATCTGGAGAACTACGGCCGCATCCTCCACCACAACGTAGACAAGGCGCTGCTGGTCGGCGGTGAGAGCAGGCCTGCCTTCGGCGGCGGCGAGATCATCAGGCCGATGGAGCTGATCCTCTGCGGCCGCGCGACACCAGGCATCGAGGGCGGTCCACTGGCGCCGATCAAGGCGATGGCAATCGAGGGCACGCGGGAGTGGCTCGCGGAGGCGATCCCGCAGCTTAGCGAGGAGCGCATCGACATCGGCAGCCGCATCGGCATCGGCAGCCCGGACCTGCGCAAGGTCTGCGGCGTCAATGAGGTGCCGCTGTCGAACGACACCTCGTTCGCGGTGGCATATGCGCCGCTATCGGAGACAGAGCGAGTGGTCCACGAGACCGAGCGGCTGCTCAACTCACCGCAAGTCAAGCAGCACTGGCCGATGCTGGGCAGCGACGTGAAGGTCATGGGCGTTCGCACCGGCGACACGATCCGCCTGACCGTCGCGGTCGCGTTCATCGGAGAGCACACGAAGAGCCTCGACCACTACTTCGCGGTCAAGGGCGAGGTGCACGAGTTCATCCTCGAGCACGCGCAATCGCTCACGCGCCGCGAGGTCGAGGTAGCCGTTAACGCGGCCGATGACGATATCGAAGGGTCGGTCTTCCTGACGGTCACGGGGACATCGGCGGAGATGGGCGATGACGGGCAGGTCGGGCGTGGCAACCGGGCGAACGGCCTGATCACGCCGATGCGGCCGCAATCGCTGGAGGCCTGCGCGGGCAAGAACCCGGTCTGCCACGTCGGCAAGATCTACCACGTGATGGCGCGGCGGATCGTGGATCGGCTGGTGGGTGAGGTGGACGGCATCAGCGATGCCACATGCACGATGGTGTCGCAGATCGGCGCCCCGATCACGGAGCCGCAGCGGGTGTTGATCGAGGTCCGCGGCATCGACCAGCGGGCCGCCCGGCCTGCGGCGGAGGACATCACCACGGCCGTGCTGAATGACTGGTCCGGCATTCGTGACGCGATTGTGGCCGGAGAGTGCGAGTTGTTCTGAACGACGCTCTTTGACCTGAAGTCCCAGGGAGGCGAGGTCCATGACCAAGTGGTCTCGGAAGCAGTACAGCAGCTTCATGCGCAACGCGCCGTATCGGCATGAGGAGGAACGGGCCCACACGAATCTACTTGAGGAGTATGATGAAGGCGTTCAGTTCGCCCGCAGCTACTACGCGGATGAGATAGAGCCCCAGTTGCGCACGCATCTGGCCGGCAATACGGTCAAGGTCTCCGAACGGCAACTACCCAAGCTGTACAGGGCGGGACAGATGTGCGCGGCTGCCCTCGGGATGCAGCCACCCGAACTCTATATGCACGCCGCGGTGGAGATGCAGGCGGTCTCCTACGGAATGGGGCCACATTACATCTCATTGAGTTCGGGCGCGGTGGATGCGATGAACATAGCTGAGATACGGTTCGTGATTGGACATGAACTTGGACATGCCGCGTCTGATCACGTACTCTGGAGTGCCGTGGGGCGGCTGCTGTTGCACCGGATCGGTGAAGTGGCGCAGCAGACCCGTCAGAAGCGTCTCGCCGCACGACAGAGACACGAGGAACTGCAGACGTTCGCAGCCCGAGCCTACAACTCGGGCACCCTTGAGGGGATGCAGCTGGCCCAGCAGGCACTCCACGAGGCAGAGCAGTTGGGCCACTATCATGACAGCCTCCTGGAGAGCGATTTCTCGTGGCATGGGAGCGCTGAGCATCTCGCTCAAACAATAGCCGAATGGCAGCCACTGTCAGAGATATCCGCGGATCGCGCGGGGCTGCTTTGCGCACAGGAGCTTGACGCTGCAGCAAGCTGCATCGTGAAGCTCACCTCGGGCTCATCTCGCCTCGCAGATCAGATCGACCCCGATGAACTACTGAAGCAAGCGACGGGGCTGCAGGCTGGCGCGAGTAGCTACGGTGGGACCCACCCGCTAATGGTTCATCGTATTGTCCACCTGACGACATGGTGCACGGAGAAGAACACTCAGAAGCTGCTTGAGGTCGCGAAGTATCTGATTCAGACCCGCTGAGCCACCTCCTATCAGACGAAACCGCCTGCATGACGGGGCAGCGGGAGCGCATGATTTGGTCTACATAGCTGGCGCTTGATGGACACCGCAGAAGGGGGTCTTCTGATGATCAGGTTCATCCACACAGCAGATCTGCAGCTTGGCATGAGAGCCGGGCAGTCAGGTGAGTGCGCCGAACGTTTGCGCGAGGCGCGCTTCACCGCGTTGGAGCGCATCGTCCATCTCGCGCGAGACGAGGAGGTGGACTTTGTCCTCATCGCCGGGGACATGTTCGAGGACAACCAGGTCGGCACGCGGACGGTGGCGCGGGCTGTCCAGCTTCTGCAGGCAGCCGCCCCCATCACTGTCTTCATCCTCCCGGGCAATCACGACTGGTGGGATGCCGGCTCCGTCTACCGGCGCCGCGAGTTCTCCGACGCACAGACCGGGAACATCACCGTCCTCAGTGAGCCCGCTCCGGTCGAGTTCGCGGATGGCTGCACGCTCTATCCCTGTCCGGTCACGGAACGGTGGAGTTACCTCGATCCGACCACATGGATTCCGCCGCGCGAGGACGACGCGCAGATACGCATTGGCGTCGCCCACGGCACGCTGCCCACCATGGCAGATGAGCGCATTCTGCCTATTGAAACGGACGTCGCAGTGCGAAACGGTCTCGACTACCTCGCACTCGGACATACCCACGGACTGCGGCTCTTCGAAAGCGGCCGGATGGCCTACTGCGGCACGCCCGAGCAGACGAGCTTCGGGGAGGACGGGGCGGGAAGCGTGCTGCTCGTGAGCATCGAGAGCGGGCAACCGCCGCAGATCGAGGTGCGCCAGATCGGCAGCCTGACGTGGCTGACGTGGGAACGCGAGGTCGCTGAGCCCGTCGAAGAGGCGCTCGACGCCCTGCGCAACGAGATTCACGCGCTGGAGGACGGCGCCCACACACTGCTGCGGCTGCGCCTGAGGGGGACCGTCGCGGCCGACAACCTGCCGCTGGTGCGGGAGTTTGAGGCGTGGCTCGATGCGCGTTGCGAGAACGGGCAGCTTCTGTTCGCGGGCATCGAGAGCGATCTGCGCACGAGCGAGGAGCTTGCGGGCGCGCTGCGGACACTCGCGGCACACGATCAGGTGATCGCAGGCGCGATCGCCGACCTGCAATCGCTGGCGACCCCAGAGGAAGCGGCTCCCGAAGGCGTTGAGGGCGTGGCGCCGCGCGACAGGGGCGAACTGACCCGGACGTGGCTGGAGACAGATCCACCTGATGCCGAGCAACTCTCATCGGCGGATGTCGCCCGCGAGGCGCTGGGCATTCTCGCCGAACTCGCGGGGGAGGTTGAGTAAGATGATACTGCGTGAGATCACAGTCAAGGGTGTCAAGTGCTTCCGCGACGAGGTCACAGTCGGGCGCTTCGGGGACGGCCTGAACATGATCTTTGGTCCAAATGAGACCGGCAAGTCCACTCTCATCGAAGCAACGGCGCGGGCGCTGTTCGATGGCTACAGCATCACGGGCGATGCCGCCGAAAGCCTCAGGCCGTGGAACACCTCGCTCACGCCCGAGATCGGCCTCGAGTTCGAGGCGCATGACCGACAATGGCGGCTCGAGAAGCGCCTCCTGAGCGGCGCCTCGTGCAGTCTGAGCTGCCGCGACGGCTCGGGCTGGTCGCTGATGCACGAGCGCGACGGCGCCGACGACTTCCTGCGCGAGTTGCTGCATGGCGAGGCGCCCGGCCGTGGCGCCAGCGACTTGCGTCACTGGGGCCTGGCGCGCACGCTGTGGTGCCTGAGCGACCCGTGCATGCTCGGGCGCGCCGACAGCAGCACTTGCGTCGTGCCCGGCGCGGTAGCGGCTCAACTGCGCGCGGTACTCGGTGAAGGTAGCGCGGACACCCTGCTGGAGCCGATTCTCGACCGGCTGGGCGAGCGTTATGAGGAGCACTTCACCGCGAAGCGCGGCGACCCACGCGCGAATTCGCGGATTGTGAACCTGACTGCGGAGATAGACGAGCTGACCGAGCAACTGGCGCAGGCGCGGGCTTCGCTGCAGGAAGTCGAGGATGCTGCCGCGCGGCTTGAGGCGCTCAGCGGCGAGTTCGACGATCTCGCCCGGGAGCGCGAGCGCCTGCAGGAGCAGATCGCTACCTACCGCGACGAAGCCGAGAAGATCGGGACGCTGCTAACTGAGATCGAGATGCTCAAGAAGGAACTTGACCAACGCCGGTCTGAGTGCAACGCCGAGGCGGCCGACCTTGCCGCCTTCCTGAAGGCAGCGAGCGCCTGTGACGAAGCGCGCGATGCACTGAGCAAAGTCACGGTTGAGCTTGAGGGGATCGAGGCGGATCTGCGAGCCGCGCAGCAGCTCGTCTCGGAGGCAGAGGAGGCGCATGAGAGCGCTCAGGGCGAGCGGAAGCGCGCAGCCCGCGAACAGGAGCAGGCTCGCAAGCTGATTCAGGCGCTGGCGCTGCTGGAGGAGCGCGACTCGCTGGTTGAGCTGCTTGCGAGTGTCGAAGGGTTACGCGGACGCTGCGAAGACTTGAGCGGCCGCCTGCAGGCGATGCCCTGCCCCGACGACAGTGAGGTCGAGCGAGCGGAGGAGTTGGAGCGCGATGTCCAGCGGCTGCAGGCGCAGCTTGAGGCGGCGGGGCTGTCCGTGACGATCCGGACGCGCCGACAGCAGGAGGTCGCCATCAGCGGCGGCGATGAGGAGCTTCATCGAACCGCAGAGGCGGGTGACGAGGTCGCCTACACCGCCGGCGCCTCGCTTGAGATAGACCTGCCCGAAGTCGCGCATGTCACCGTGAAGTCTGGTGCAGCCGAGCCCGCGCAGTTGCAGGCGCACCTGGTCGCCGCGCGAGAGCAGTTGGGCGAACTGCTGGCGCCCTACGCGGCCGAGGGCTCTGCAGCCCTCCGCGATCTGCAGCGCGACCATGAGCGCGTTGCAGACGACCTGGCGCGGGCTGAGGAGCAAGTGCTGGCAGCCGCCGCTCCATTCGATGGCCCCGAGCAGGTGCGCGACCGGCAGGCCGAGATCAGGGTGGAACTCACCAAGCGCCTCAACGAACTGCAGTTGAGCGAGGAGGCGCTGGCGAAGCTCGACCGGCCGGATCTGGATGCGCGCGAGGAGGCTTTCCGCGCGGCTCAGGCACTTGAGGACCAGGCGCAGGAGACGCTCACCCGGCGGCGCGACCGCGCAAGTGGGCTGACGGAGCAGCGCGACCTCATGCGGGCGAACGCCACTGAATTCGAGAATGCCCTGCGCGAGAATGGACCGCGGATGGAGGCCATCCTGCAGCGCTACGAGTGTGCTGATGAGGAGGCACTTCAGGCGCGAGTGGGCGAAGCGAAGAGCGCGCTTGCATCGCTTGAGGAGACACTTGACGCGATGCGCGAGAAGCTGCCATCGGAGGAGGCCGATCCGCGCCGCCTCATGCAGACCGCCGAGGAGGCGCTGAAGGGTGTCGGCGCGCGCGAGATTGAGCTTGCGGGCAAGCGCGGCGACAACGAGGGCATCATCGAACGCGCACGCACCGAAGGGCGCTACGAGCGGCTGACAAAGATCGAGGAGGACCTCGCAGCCAGACAGCGAGAGCTGCACGCTGCCTGGCGTGAAGGGCAGGCGCTGAAGCTGCTGCGCCGCATCGTTGAGAGCCGACGCAGCGAGGCGGGAGGCGCGCTGCCGGGGCTGGAGGAGCAAGTGGCAGTCATGTTCCGGCAGGTGACGGGGCGTGACCGACCGCTTCACATGGACGAACAGATGAACATCAGCGGCGTGGTGGATGGAGGCATTGAGCACCCTCCGACGGCGCTCAGTTCCGGCACGAGGGAGCAGCTTGATCTCGTGACGCGGCTTGCGCTGGGAGAGACGTGGGCGGAGCATTACGGCCGCACCATGGTGGTGCTTGATGACGCGCTGCTTTACACGGACCCCCGGCGGCACGATCGGATCAAGCAGCTTCTGCAGCGCGCCGGGGAGATGCTGCAGATCTTCATCATGACCTCGCACCCCGATCGCTACCGAGGCATCGTGCCGGGCGATTGCTGCTTCGATCTTGAGGCGATCCGCGCCAGAGCCTGATCCACCGCTGCGAGTGTAGCCAACAAAATACACCATCCCCGGCCCTGAGCCGCAGGAGGAGTGATCCCGTGCACCGCATATCGCACGCACTGCTTGTCTCCGTTGATGGACTGCGCGCCGATGCTGTTCCACTGTCTGACACACCCGTGCTCGACCGCCTTGTCGCTGAGGGCGCGAGCACGATGGCATGCCGGTCGGACATGCCATCAGTTACGCTGCCCTGCCATCAAACAATGCTGCGCGGGGTGGGAGTCGGCAGGCACGGGGTTAACACCAACACATTCCACCCGCTCGTGCGCCCGGTGCCAAGCCTCATTGATGCCGCCCGACAGGGCGGCCTGCAGACCGGTGCGTTCTACAACTGGGAGCAACTGCGCGATCTGTCGGATCCCGGCAGTCTGAACGTATCCCACTTCTGCAGAGAGGTCGACTCACCCGAGGGCGATGAGCGCGTGGCCGAGATCGCCGTGGAGCATATGCAGCGTATGGACCTGGGCCTGGCGTTCGTCTACCTGGGGCATCTGGATCACGTCGGCCATCAGGAGGGCTGGATGTCCGGGGCGTATCTGGCTGCCATCGCCAACGCGGATCGCTGTATCGGGCGGCTAGTCGAGGCTCTGGAGGGGCTGGGATGGCTCGAGAGCACAGTCGTGCTCGTCACCTCCGACCATGGAGGCCATGAGAAGGTCCACGGGACGGAGATGGATGAGGACATGCTGGTGCCGTGGGTGCTCTGGGGAACGGGCATCCGGCGTGGCCACGAGATCGAGGGGGAGGTGGAACTTCGCGACACCTGCCCGACGCTGGCCCACCTTCTGGGCCTGCCCCGAAGCCCGGAGTGGGAGGGCCGGGTTATTGCGGAGGCGATGGACTGAGTCCTCGCGAAAGGACCCTCGAGAAGTGCCGGACGCACCGTCGCGCGGTCGTCGCAACGCCAGTCGCCGCATCACTGACGGTAAGGAGGACGCAATGGCACTCCAGAGACGGCTGTTCGCGGAGTTCATCGGGACGCTGTGGCTGGTCCTCGGTGGTTGCGGAAGTGCGGTGCTGGCCGCCCGCTTCCCTGAAGTTGGCATCGGTCTCGTCGGAGTCGCGCTCGCTTTCGGTCTGACGGTACTTACCATGGCCTACGCCATCGGCCACATCTCCGGCTGCCACCTTAACCCGGCGGTCTCCATCGGCCTGTGGGTTGGCGGCCGGTTCAAGGGCCGCGACGTCGCGCCCTACATCCTGGCGCAGGTGGTGGGGGCGGGCGCGGGTGCGGGCATCCTCTACCTGATTGCCTCGGGCAGCTCCGACTTTAGCCTGACCGGAGGCTTCGCCGCGAACGGCTATGGCGAGCACTCCCCCGGTGGCTACGCGCTCGGGTCGTGCCTGGTCTCCGAGCTGGTCATGACCTTCATGTTCCTGATGATCATCCTTGGCGCCACCGATGCGCGCGCCCCGCAGGGCTTCGCGCCGATCGCCATCGGTCTGGGCCTGACGCTGATCCACCTGATCAGCATCCCGGTGACCAACACCTCCGTGAACCCGGCGCGCAGCACAGGCCCGGCACTCTTCGTCGGCGACTGGGCACTCGCACAGCTCTGGCTGTTCTGGCTGGCGCCTGCGGTGGGCGCCGCCCTCGCTGGTGTATCCTACGGGGCGCTGGGAAACGAGCCCGCAGCGGAGGCGGACGTCGCCGGCACTGTGTCTGAGGCATAGCCCCGGGGATGGTGACCGGCGAGGGTGCCCCGGTAGTCTCTGGCGCGGTCGGCTCAGGTGGCGTCACGCATGCGCGTGCCTGCGCTTCGGCCACGTCGGACCCGGACAGATCATGCTCCCCACCAGGGCACGATGACTGCCGGTTCACTTCGCTAAGGTCGCGTGCGAATGCCGCGGCCGAGGCGCCTCAGGGCACGATGGGCGGGGCAGGCGGCGCGGGTGGCTCCTCGACCTCCGGGACGACGTAGATGCGCCCCAATTCTACGTACCCCTCGCCGATCGCCACGTCTGACAGGTTGCCCGCCAGCGCGTAGCCGGCCGGCGGTTCTATCTGTATACCATGTGTGCCAGGCTCGACGTTCACGAGGCGATATCGCCCCTGGGCATCCGTAACGTCCGATGCGTCGCCTACGCTCACCCGGACGCCCTCGACCCCGTCTCCAGTGACAGCATCAGTGATTCGTCCCTCGATGCTCACTGTGTGCGGAGACGGATACGTCGGGCCGAGACCGCCGCCGCATCCTGCGATCAGCCCAATCACGACCGCGAGGGCCACCGACCAGATCACTCTAAGAGCCATCTGCGCATTCACCGTCCGATCTGCATGGTGGTCAGACAGGAAGCCTGCCTGCCGCTCTCAGTTCGCGCCGTTACCCGACACAGATATGATCCCGCCGGAACCCTCGTTCCGCGGTCGCCAACAAGGTTCCAGACCTCGCTGTTGGCGCCCGCCGCGGCGACTCTTTCGTTGCACAGCGTCCGGATGGTTCGCCCGGCCATGTTGAGGATGGTCACCTGAACCGTCGCAGATCCAGAGAGGGTGTAGCTTATCTCCACCCCACCGGAGGTCTGCATCGCCTGCAAGCTGCCAAGCACCATCTGGTTGCCCGTCTCCCGCACGGCCTCAAGCCGCAGGTGCCGGGCGCAGCCATCGTGGCCGGACTCGAAGATGTAGCGCGATGTCGTGCGCATGTACTGCCGTGCTCCGGTATCGCGGTCCACGATATAAAGCGCCCACTCAGCGGGGACCGACGACAGGTCCGGGTATTCCAGCACGACCTGCGCGTCCGCCACGTTCGTCTCGACCACAAGGTCCCAGGCCATGGCGCCGGCTGAGACCGCGGCTACACTGACCGCGTCCCTCGCGCCTGAGTCGGGCGCGATATAGAGGTCAACGTAGTCTCCTGCCGGCTTCGGCGGCCCCGAGAGACGTATGGCGCCGGTTTGCAGCGCCCCGACCCAATTGTCAAGGTCACTGCATGAGTCCACTGAGGCCGTGAGGCGGATCAGCCAATCGCCCGGCGCCTCCGCGGTTAGCGACATCGGCTCAACCGCCGCCAACGCGAGTAAGCCCGACGCCGAGCGTCGCGCCGTCGTGCCCCCACTCGCCCCACGTCGCGCCACGGTCTGTGCTGGCTCGCCACTGGCACTCATACACCAGCGCGTCACCGTCGGCGTCCTGTGCGCCCGACACTGATGCGACCAGGTCATCATCAGGCGACGGTTCGCCGGGATCGATCGTGCACTCCTGAGGAGCCCCGGGCGCGCTGTTGCTGATCTCGATCTCGTCCGTGACCGGCGCGCCCTCGAGAGTGCCGTCCCATGGGGTGCAGGTGACGCGAACTCGGTCGCCTGCACTGAATTGGTCGCAGCTAAGCGTCGGGCCGTCAGCGGCACTGGCATCGGTGCTCGCCACGATCCAGCCACTGCCGCTGTCTACATGCCAGCGCCAGAGATAGCCCTCCGGGTCGCCGTCCGGGTCGGTCCAGCCGCTGGGTGTCGCGGTGAGGTCGTCGGTCGTAAGCGCCGGGTCGGGACCGATGGCAACTGCATCCACCTGCGGGGCCACGCCACCCACAGTCACCTCGTCCCACGCCATGGCGCCCGTGTCGGTGCCGTCGCTCGGCGTGACCTCGCACCGCCACGTCTCACCCGCCGAGGTCGCCGCTGCCGGGACGCTCGCCGCGTTGTCGAGAGCAGGCTGGTGTTCCCCGTTCTTCAGCCAGCGATAGGAGAAGGTCACGGTGTCATCGTCAATGTCCGATGAACCGGAGACATCCGCGATGAGATCGGCTGTGGTTGCCGGGTCATCCGGCGTCACGTCAACGAGCGGCACTGTGGGCGGGGTATTGACGATGGTCACGCTGTCCTGCATCGCCGGCCCTGCCTCCACCCCGTCATTGGGGGTGCAGGTTACGCGAACCTGATCATCCCGGGCGAACTCGCTTGCGGCCAGGGTACTGCTGTTGTCACCCGCGACGGCCCAGCCGGAGCCACCGTTGACCTCCCACAGCCAGTCATAGCCCGCTGCGTCGCCGTCCGGGTCATTCCACCCTTCCGCCGTGGCGGTGAGGTCGTCGTCGGTGGCGGCAGGATCGGGGCTGATCTCGACGGACGCCACAGTGGGCGCGGTATTGCCGACGGTCACAGAGATCTGGGCGCTCGGACCATCCGAACCGCCCGCCGATGGCGTCACGGTGCAGGTCCACGTTTCGCCCGATGAGGTGTTCGCGGCAGGCACTGTCTCCCGGCCATCCAGATCCGGCTGATGGACCCCGTCCCTGTCCCATCTGTAGCCAAACGTAACGGTCTCACCGTCGGGATCGGTGCTTCCGCTGGCGTTCGCGGTCAGATCATCGGTGGTGAGCGGTGCCTCCGGAGCGATCGCCACCACCGGTTGCGTCGGAGCCCGGTCGGTTATGGTGACAGTGTCGCTGACCGGCGCTCCGGCCTCAGTACCGTCAAACGGAGTGCAGGTCACGCGGACGGTATCGCCCTTAGCAAAGTTACCGCTCGCCAGCGTGTCTGTCGTTTCACCCGCAATGACTGAGAAGCCGCTCCCGCTGTCGATTTCCCACCGCCACTGATAGCCCTCGGGGGCGCCGTCCGCATCGGCCCAGCCGGATGGGGTCGCAAGAAGATCATCGCTCCCGGACGCCGGATCGGGCGTGAGATCCACTCCCACTATCGCCGGTGGGGTGTTGCCGACAGTGACTGTGTCGGACGCCGATGGCCCATCCACGCCTCCTGCTACCGGGGTGACGGTGCACGTCCACGTCTCCCCACTCACCGTTTCGGCGGAGGGCACCGTGGTTTGGCCATCCAGTGCCGGCACGCCCGTCCCGTTCTTCGTCCACTCGTAGCGGTAGGTCACCGCGTCCCCGTCCGCGTCCGTGCTGCCCTGCGCGGTCACGGTGATGTCATCCGTGGTGGCCGGCGCGTCCGGCGCCAGCGTCACGGTCGGCTGCGTCGGCGGAGAGTCGCTGATCGTGATTGTGTCGGTGACCGGCGCCCCGCTGGCGCCGCCGTCGTGGGGAGTGCAGGTGACACGCACCGCATCGCCTTTCGCGAAGTTGCTGCTCGCGAGGGTGTTTGTCGTAGCGTCGGGAATTGCCGCGTACCCGGTGCCACTGTCTCTCTCCCACCGCCACCGATAACCCTCAGCGTCTCCGTCCGCATCGGCCCAACCCGATGCAGTTGCCGTGAGGTCATCATCAGTGGTGGCCGGGTCCGGCGCAATATCCACGGAAGCGACGGTCGGGGCCACGTTCCCGATCGTCACGCTGTCCTGCCCCGCAGTGCCGAAGAGCCCGTTCGCGCCGGGCGTGACGGTGCATGTCCACGTCTCTCCACTCGCGGTCTGAGCGGCGGGAACGGTCGTCTGGTCGTCAAATGCGGCTTGATGGGCGCCATTCTTCTCCCATCGGTAGCCATAGGTGACCGAGTCGCTGTCGATGTCGGTGCTGCCGCCCGCCGCAACAGGCAGGTCGTCAGTAGTTAGCGGGCTATCGGGGGTGACGTCAACCACCGGCTGTGTCGGCGGAGTGTCAGAGATGGTGATGGTGTCAGTCTGCGGCGTCCCCGTGTCGGTACCGTCGAAAGGTGTGCAGGTGACGCGGACCACATCGCCCTTCGCGAAATTGGTGTCTGCGAGTCCGGACGTTGTCTCTCCGGGGATGACCGCAAAGCCGCTGCCCGTGTCCTTCTCCCAACCCCACTGATAGCCCGCGGGATCGCCATCTGCGTCACTCCAACCAGCCGGTGTGGCCGTGAGACCGGTGTTCGTGTAGGCCGGGTCGGGGCCCAGATCCACGCCGGTGATGCCTGGCAGCGAGTTGCTGATGGTGATGGTGTCGGACACCGCGCCACCGGAGTCGGTCCCGTCGGTCGGAGTCGCATATACGCGAATGGTGTCGCCCTTCGCGAAGTTGCTGCTCGGGAGTGTGGCGCTACCTGCGCCCGCGATTGCCACGAAGCCGCCACCGGTATCCTTCTCCCATTCCCAGAGATAGCTCTCAGGGTCGCCATCCGGATCAGCCCATCCGGACGGAGTGGCAGTGAGGTCTGTGTCTGTGTACGCCGGATCCGGCGAGATATCCACGCCCGCCACGGTGGGCGCTGAGTTCCCGACCGGCACGCCATCCTGCTGGCTCGGCCCGTCGAGGCCGTTAGCAGTCGGCGTTACCG
>JAAYJW010000095.1 GCA_012522765.1 candidate division WS1 bacterium
ATGCTCTGGAAGAAGATCCACGGTGAGCGCGGCAACACCGGGCAAGAGCTCTGGGACGAGTTCTTCAGCCGGCACGAGAACATCGTGATGGTGCTGGCGGGCGATCAGAGCCGCACTCAGGCGATGCGGATGCACTCGGAGGGCGTTCACGGCAACATGGTGCATCAGCTTATGTTCGACAACGGCGGCGGGCGGAACATCCGCCTGCTGCGCTTCATGCCGCAGGAGAATCGCATCGAAGCGATCACTTGGGACATCCAGGAGGCGAAGCTGGTCGAGGGGACCAGCCGCGTTCCTGAGCGCGATCAGTGGCAGTTCATCATGAAGCACGACTTCGGCCTCTCCGGGGAGAGCAACTCTGATCAGCGGCATCTTCGCCCACATCCGGCGCTCAAGTGGTTCGGGCGGCCGATGTTCGGCCTGGGAACAGCATTGGCCGGGGCGGCCTGATCGGAAGCGCGGTGGTTAAGCCAGATCTTTCTGTAGAGCGGGCGCCCTCGCCCGCTCACTGAACAGGCGGGGCCTTCGTCGGACCGCCGAACAGGTTGCGGCAGTCAATATGCCGTCGAAGACACTCTCGTGACGGTTCGAGGCATGGTCTGTGGTGCGTTGCGCGAGCGGGCGGGGGCGCCCGCTCTACCTGACACTTTGGCTCATTAGAAACGACCGGGAGGCAATGTAATGCCTCCCCTCCAAACGACTGGGCAACGACTCTGCTTTGCGCGCGACGGGCTGCGCCACTGCCGTAGCCGTTCCCTCTCCCGCCCTTGCGCCGCAGGCGCAACAGGGGGAGGGGCAGCCGTCAGCCGCTATCGCCTGTCCCGCCCGGAGGGCGTGCATTGTGGCCCCGACGCCCTCGCCCGGTCGCCGAAGGCGTCAGGCGTTCGTCGAACCCGGGCAAGTTGCGGCAGGCGCTTTGCTGTCGAAGACGTTGAGGCTCGTGCCGGCAATATGTTTGTCAGATCGGAGACCAGTCATGACCTCGCATGAACGCGTAGTGCGCGCCGTCACCTTCCAGGGACCCGACCGCATCCCCTACAACCTCCCCGCGCCGTGGGGCAGCGACTTGCGCGGCTGCGGAGCGGGCGCCGACCCGAACTGGCAGCCGGCGGTGAACACCGAGACCGAGCGCGAGGACGAGTTCCATTGCATCTGGCGTAAGCTCCCGGGCGATAAGACGATGGGCCAGGTCATCGGCCACCCGCTGAAGGACTACGCGATGCTCGACGACTTCGAGTGGCCGGACTATACCCTCGAAGCGCGCTATGAGGGAGCCCGCAACGCCTGCGCCGATAACCCCGAGGAGAAGTTCCTGCTCGGCAGCATCCCCATGAGCCTCATTCATCGCCTGGAGTACCTCCGCGGGCATGTTGAGGCGTGGACGGACCCGTACGAGCACCCGGAGGAGTTGCGTCGGCTGCTCAACATACTGGCGGATATCGCCATTCAGGCGACTGACCGCCTCGCAAACGCCGGGGCGCATGCCATCATGTCCTGCGACGACTGGGGGCTGCAGGATCGGCCGATGCTCTCCCCGGCCGTCTTCGCCGAGTTCTTCAAGCCGGTCTACCACCGCGTATACCACCACGCCCACGAGCGCGGGCTACTGACCTTCCTGCACAGTTGCGGCCACATCACCGACCTGCTCGAGCACTTCATCGAGGCCGAACTGGACGTGATCCAGCAGGATCAGCAGGAGAACATGGGCGTGGAGGAGCTTGCGCGGCGCTTCGGCGGGCGGCTGTGCTTCTGGTGCCCCGTGGACATCCAGCAGACGATGGTCCATGGCAGCGTCGAGGATGTTCGCGCCTACGCTCGGAAGCTCATTGACAACTTCGGCCGCTTCAACGGCGGCTTCATCGCGCAGTGGTACGCGTCACCGGCGGCGGTGGACCACAGCCAGGAGAAGATCGACGCGATGGCCGAAGAGTTCGTGAACTACGGCGCGGTGGTGTATGCCTGAACGCCGCATGAGAGCACGAGGACTCCACTGACGGGCGCGCGAAGAGAATCGTGAAGAGAAGCTGCGGGGCTGAGGAGAGGAAGCGATCCAGATGCATGACCCCATGAGGCGCAGTTGTGTGGTGCTGAGAACCCTGCTACCGCTGACGATAGCGGTATTTCTGCTGCTCCCCGGGTGCATGGCGCCCGCCGAAAACGCGCTGGTATTCAACCCTTACGCCAGCGTGAACTGGGATGCGGTGATGCTGCACAAGGCAAACCTGCACACCCACACTACGCAGAGCGACGGCAGCCTCGAACCGGCGGAGGTCATCGATGAGTATCACCAGCGCGGCTACACGATCCTCGCGCTGACCGATCACAACCGGAATACATGGCCGTGGCAGGAGTACGGGCGCGACCCGGCTGCGCTGGGGATGCTGGCGATCTCCGGAAATGAGCTGTCGCGGCACCATCACACCGGTGCGCTCTTTTGCGAGCATGAGACCGACGAGACCGATCACGATGCGGCGCTACGCGAAGTTGCCGCGCTGGATGGTGTCGCGATCCTCTACCACCCGGGGCGCTACTGGCAGCCTGCGGAGGATGCGCCGAATGAGGTGCCGGCGGAGGTGGTCGCGACCTACACCGGTCTGCTGTCTCGCCACGAGCTTGTGCCGGGGATCGAGTTCATCAATCAGGGCAACCGCTACCCGCATGATCGGCTGCTGTGGGATGCGCTGCTGTCAGAGATGATGCCCGGCCGCCCCGTACATGGCTTCGCGGATGACGACATGCATGGGATCGGCCACCTCGGACGCGACTGGACGGTCTTCCCGCTGCCGGAGCTGACCGAAGAGGCGGTGCGCAAGGCGATGCTGTCGGGCGCGTTCTACGCGTCAAGCGTCAGCACTCATCCCGCCGAGGACCGGTCGGTGGAGGGCACTCCGGTCATCATCTGCGTGACGCACGATGAGCAGGCCGGAACGCTGAGCGTGAGCGCAACCGTCGCGGGCGAACCGCTCGGCGACGCCGGCTATCGCTGGATCGCCGATGGCGAGGTGCTGCACGTGGGCCCGACGCTGCAGTATCGCGATGATGAGCGGATCGGCAACTACGTGCGGCTTGAGGCCCTCGGCACCGGCGGAACAGCTTTCACGAACGCTTTCGGCTTCGAGGAGCGGTAAGTTGTGGCGGGCTTCACGCACGCACAGGAGTGTGCGTGCCACGGAACCCACTCGCCGCCGTGGTTGCCGTCAGTCGTTCCCCTCTCCCGCCCACTTCGCGCAGCGAAGTGCAGGGGAGGGGTGGCCGAGCGAAGCGAGGACGGGGAGGGGCAAGGCCGTTACCGCACCGCCCACGCTCTCTACTCGTAACTACTCACCTTGTGGTATCAGGTGCGTTGTAGGAGGAGGTTCTCGTCAATAGAGGGACCGACGGCGTCGGTGAGCGTTTCGAGGGCAGCATGGCCATGTTTTCGGGCCGTCTGCAGCACCG
>JAAYJW010000096.1 GCA_012522765.1 candidate division WS1 bacterium
CGGCAATCGGCAATCGGCAATCGGCAATCGGCAATCGGCAATCGGGAACGGCGAACGGCCGGCAAGCGCCTCGTAGACCCCCAGGAGGGGCTGCTTTTCTCGACGCCGCCTGCGGCGGCGGGAAAAGTGGCGCCCGAGCGTCGTTTGCGAGGGCGACAGCTTCCTTGCCAGCCCACCGAAGACGACACTCGAACCGTCGCTGCAGAACCCGACGACCAGCTACATCCGGAAGCGCTCGCCGAGGTAGTAGCGCCGGGCGATGGGGTCGTCGGGCAGTTCCTTCGCCGGGCCCTGTGTGCGGATCTTCCCCTCCGAGATGATGTAGGCGCGGTCGCAGATCTCCAGTGTCTCCCGCACATTGTGATCGGTGATCAGGACGCCGATCTGGTCCGACTGCAGGTCCGCGATGATCGTGCGGATCTCGTCGATCGCGATCGGGTCCACGCCGGTGAACGGCTCGTCGAGCAGGATGAACGACGGGCGAGTGCACAGCGTGCGGCCTATCTCCACGCGCCGCCGCTCACCGCCCGAGAGCACCGCGCTGACGGCATCGGCCCTGGCGGTCAGGCCCAGCCGCTGCAGTATCTCATCAGCCCGCTCCCGCTGCTGCTTACGCGCCATCCCCTGCATCTCCAGGATCAGCAGCAGATTCTCGCGCACCGTGAGTCGCCGAAAGACGGACGGCTCCTGCGCGAGATAGCCTAGGCCTTTGCGGCAACGCTCGTGCATCGGGAAGGGGGCGAGATCAACTCCGTCGAGCTCCACGGTGCCCTGATCGGAGCGGACCAACCCGAGGATCATGTAGAACGAGGTGGTCTTGCCGGCGCCGTTTGGCCCCAGCAGGCCGACGATCTCGCCACGATCCACGTGAACGGCCACGCCGTCCACCACTCGGCGGCCGCCGTAGCTCTTCGCGAGCCCCTCGGCAACAAGCCCCATCTACTGCTGCCCTCCATTGATCTCCATCTCAGTGGTTACCTCGAAGCTCCCCGGCTTGGCGGTAAGCGTGCTCGCGCGCAGATCAACGGTGATCTGCTCGCTCTCGAGGTGCGCGGCCTCCGCACCGGTGTCCGGCAGCGTGACGATGTCCGCCACCACGTTGCCGACCATCGTCACGGTCGCATCCGACTGATTGTAGACGGCTCTTTGCGTGCAGCGGGCGTTGATCCGCCGGCGCGCGCCGTTGGTGTCGGGCGCGGTCAGCAGGTTCAGCGTGACGGGCCCGGACGCGGTGGCGCCCCGTATCTCACGAAGCTGCGCGTCGGCATCGACGGTGATCCTCGGCGCCTGCAACTGCGCGTCATGCATCCCCTGCACGTCCATCTGCGCCGGGTTGCCGGTGATGACGATGGTGTTGTTCTCAAAGTCCCACACCAGTTCGTCGAAGACCACTTTGCCCGTCTGCGTCTGACGTGTCTGCTGTGCCACCACGGTGCCCAGCGCAAGAACCACCGCCAGCGACACAGCCAATCCGACCGAAAGTTTCTTCATCTCAATTCTCCTGTATCACTGATGCCGCGCCAGTTCACCGCGCTTGAGGCGTATCACCTTCGCGCGGTTGTCAATGACGACTTCCTGCACGCGGCCGGCGAAGCTGCCACGGACGAAACGGACGTCGCCGCGGCCGATTACCTTGCGTGTATCGAACTGGTACTCCGCGGAGTTGGCCGAGAACTGCAGGTTGCCCTCCTCGGCCTCGATCACCACACCGTCGCTGAACAGAAGCCGCCGCTCATCCCATGCGGCTCGCATCACCGGCGCCTTGAGCGAAAGCTCGTCGAAGCCCTCGCCCTCGAAATGCCACTCAACGTCAGTGGCGTTGGCTACGCGGTTGTCGGCGTCAAGCTCAATCTCGCCCTCGAATGAGGCGAGCCATAGTATCTCACCCTCAGCGTCGCGCACCGTCAGTTCCGTGCCGCTCACGCGCACCTGCGTCTGCTCGCTTGCATCGGGCGCTTCAGGATCGTCGGCGATCACATTGTCGGGAGCCTCCACATCGGCAGGCTCCGGCGCCCCGCCTCGCGCCACGATGAAGATCACCACTCCCACGAGTGCGAGCCCGAGGACTATCAGGGCGATGATCGGGTATCTTCCTCGCATGGCTCTATCCGCCCGGTTGCACGAAACGAAAGCGGGTGATGGCCGCCAGGGACGCGATGCCGTCCGTCCAGCGGATCTTCTTGCCTTCCTCGACCGAGCGGGGGTAGTAGCGGATCGGCAGTTCGCTGACGACCTGCCCGCGCCGCTGTGCCTCCAGCACGAACTTCGCCGGCATCTCGAAGTCGAGGTCGAAGCCGTCGCTCTGCAGGTTGAGCGACTGGAAGACCTCGGTGGGCGCGAGTTTGTAGCAGGTGGCGATGTCCGTCAGATCCGTGCTGAAGAGCACGTTGAAGTAGTCGTTGAGAAAGTCGCGGCCGATCGCGAAGGACGATCGCGGCATCGGCTGACCGCGCTCGGCCATCCCCAGCACGCGCGAACCCAGCACCGCCAGTACCTCATCGCGCTCAACCTCCGCCAGCAGCGGCAGATAATCGCGCGGGTCATACTCGAGGTCCGCGTCCTGAATGATGGTGTACTGTCCTCTCGCGGCGGCTATACCCTTCTTGACGGAATTGCCCTTCATCCGGTTCCGGTCCTGCAGGATTACACACACGTCCGGCAGGTCGAGCCCCTCGACGATCTCGCGCGTCCCGTCGGTGGAGCAGTTGTCCACGACGATGATCTCCTTGTCCACCTCAACCGCGCGTACACGGTCGAGTATCTCAAGGATCGTCGCCTTTTCGTTGTAGACCGGCACGACGACGGTTAGTTTCATGAGGTAGGTAGGTCCTCTGGTGAGTTCTCTGCCGCCGGGCCTGAGGCGTCCGCACGCACAAGTGGATCACGCTCAGGCATAGACGGTCTCCGCTTCCGCCAGCACTCGATCTCGGAAGTACCTGCTCAGCATGTCAGGTGTGTGCATGTCAACTGCGCGCCCGAGGATGTGCGAGAGCCTGCGCGCGATGCCGCCGAGTGTTATCAGCCCCACCCGCGCCTCCGGCTCGAACCACACCAGCACGTCCACATCGCTTCCGGGCGTGAAGTCGTCACGAAGCGCGGAGCCGAAGATCGCCAGCTTGCGAATACGGTTCCGGCGGCGGAAATCCGCGATCTCCTCGCGGGATACCTCAATCTGCAGCGGCATGGCGAGCAGCCTCCATACGCCTACGCCTCAAGCTCCGGCAGCTTGTCATTGTACCACCGGAAGGTCCTTCGCAGACCCTCATGTCGCGGCACCTGCGCCTCCCAGCCCAAGAGCCACCGCGCCTTTGCGGCGGAGATGAACTGGTCCTGCAGCTCGCGCGAGGCCTCGCCCTGCACCTCCGGCCCAAGCTCCGGGCGCCCGGCGATCGCCACCATCTCCTCGAATATCTCCAGCACGCTCACGGGCTCGCCGGTGCCGAAGTTGAAGGCCTCACCCATCTGCTCGCCATCGAGCAGCGCGTTCATCACACTCACGTAGCCGTCCACCGCGTCGTCAACATACATGTAATCGCGCATCGGCTTGCCGTCGGAGCGTATCACCGGTCGCTCGCCGCGCAGCAGCGAGCGGAAGGTGCCCGGGATGATCCGGTTGAAGTTCAGGTCGCCCGGCCCGTAGATGTTCGCGCAGCGCACCACGCCCGAGGGCATCGCGTATGCCCGGTAGTAGCCGCGCGCGATCATATCCGCGCAGGCCTTCGACACATCGTAGGGATACAGCCCCAGCAGTTCGTCATCCTCGCGATACGGCAGGTGCTCGTGGCGACCGTATGCCTTGTCGGAGCTGGCGACGACCATCGCGTGCGGCAGGTCATCGCCCTCCCAGAGCCGCCGGGCGCACTCAAGCAGAATGTACGTCCCGCGCACGTTGGCCTCGAAGGTGCCGAGCGGGTTCGCCAGCGCCCGGGTCACATCCGCTTGCGCGGCCAGATGCAGCACCACCTGCGGCCGGTGCTCGTCGAAGAGCGCCTGCATCTGCTGCAGGTTCGATATGTCGCCCTCCACGAGGTCCGTGCGCCGCATGGCCGAGGACATGTTCAGGTAGGACTGCCGCAGCACCCACAGGTCAACGCCGACGACATTCGCACCCGCTTCGGTCAATCGCTCGATCAGGTGCCCGGCAACGAAGCCGTGGGCTCCCGTCACCAGCACCTTCATCCCGGCTATCTCGGCCATAGTGTTCTCCTGTGGAAGGGTCTGCGCACTTCAACTGCCACTAACAACGAACCACTGCCGGTCCTCACACCCACGGCGCGCGGCCGCTCTCCCAGAGTTCCTCGAGCACCATGCCATCTTTGTAGGTGTCCATGCAGGCCCAGAAGCCCTCGTGGGGGCGAGCGATAAGCTGTCCGTCGGCCACCATCCTCGGCAGGCAGTCAATCTCGAGGCTGTCTCCGGGCTTAAGATAGTCGAAGACGCGGTGATCGAAGACGAAGAAGCCACCGTTGATCCACCCCGGCAGCGGAGGCTTCTCATCCAGGCGCTCGACTGTCCCGTCGCGCCCGAAATCCACGTGCCCGAACTGAGACCGAGCACGGACGACCGTCACCGTCGCAGCGCGGCCGTGGCCTTGATGGAACCCAACCAACTCGCGCGGGTCGAGGTCCGCAAGCCCGTCGCCGTAGGTTACGATAAACTGCTCATCGTCGGCGAGATATTCCCTCACCCGGCGGAGGCGCTCTCCGGTGGGTGATTCGAGGCCGGTGTGCGCGAGTGTGATCTCCCAGCTTTCCGTGGGGCCGGCGAGGCGCTCGACGTTCGGCAGATTCCCCCCGCCCCCGAGTTCGAGTCGCAGATCCGTCTGCAGGTAGGGCGCGTGGTGAAGGAAGTAGTCCACGATCTGCTCGCCGCGGTAGCCGAGGGTGAGCAGAAAGCGCGTCATCTCGGCCTCGGCGAAGGTCCGCATGATGTGATAGGCGATCGGCTGTTCGCCGATCCGGTAGAGGGCTTTGGGCAGGGGGGCATCCTCACCGGCGAGACGTATGCCCTTGCCACCCACAAGCAGTACAACCTTCATCCGCAGCCTCCATGGGCAGGTCAGTCGGAAATGGCCTCCGGGGCGCCGACGCGTTGTCGCCGCATCCGGTTTGTGCTAAAGTTCGATTGGCATGAGCGAACGGGGCGACTTTGTACATACTCATAACGCACCAGGGGACCCCTGGCGTTCCAGCCCCGCTCTGAGGCTCTGCCTCCCGGCCTGCCTGACTGTCTATCTGGCCCTCGCCACAACCTTAGCCCTGGTCTTCCCACTCGGGCAGGCGCCTGATGAGATCGCCCACGTGCAGTACGCGCTGTTCATCGCCGAAAACGGGCGTCTGCCCGATTTTCACGCCGATGACGCCGGATACGAGGCCTATCAGGCACCACTATACTACACTCTCTGCGCCGCCATTGGCAAGTTAGCGATGATCGGCGCGGAGAGCGGCCATCCGCAGCCTCCCGCCGTCCTCAGCGAGTCCGACGCACAGATCAGTTCGCGTCTGCCGCGATACCCCACGGTGCGTTCCGGCCAGCACGATCTTGCGGTTGACGCCCTGCGCAGTTCATATCGGCTGACGGTGGCGCAGCGGCGTGCCTGGATGGCGATGCGCCTCTTCACGGTGCTCCTGGGGGGCCTCGGCATCTTCCTCGGCTACCGGATCGCGCTGCTGGTCTTCCCGGGCCGCCAGTGGCTTGCCTGCGGCGTGGCGGCGATCATGGCCGCCCAGCCGATGTACGCGCATATCTGCGGTGCGGTGGGAAACGACCCGCCCGCCACGGTCGCTGTCGGCTTCGTGCTGCTGATGTCGCTGCTGATACTGCGCGAGGGCCCGACGCCGACGCGTTCGGGGCTCTTGGGCCTTGCGCTCGGGATCGCGATGCTCACCAAGGACTCCGCGAATGCGGCACTGCCGGCGGCAATGCTGGCACTGCTACTGTCGGTGGGGCGGCGCCATGATCCGAAGCCGGCGGATACCTACCTGACGGACGCAGCACGGCGGGTAGCGGCGCTCGACTGGGGCCTCGCATTCAGGCGGCTGGCGCTCGTCCTTGGCGTGGCGACGGTAGTCGCGGGCTGGTGGTATGCGCGCAACATCCTCGTCTACGGCGGCGTCACGCATTTCCCGGCGAATGTCGAGAAACAGATACCGTGGGAGGCCTACGTGGGCCACCCGGAGATGATCGCGCAGGTGCTCTCGATCGCGCTGCCGATGGCCTTCCGCAACTTCTGGGCGGGCTTCGCGTGGACGAACATCGCGGTCGAGCCGTGGCTCTATTGGCTGCTGCTGGTGGTCTCGGCGGCGGCTCTACCGGGCCTGCTGATGCTGGTCGCCGATGCACGCGCGGGGCGGCTCGGCTGGTCGCTCTTGCAGGTGCGCTCGGTCTGGCTCCTGATACTGACGAAGGTGCTGCTGGGGTTGGCGGTGCTGTGGTATATCCTCACGATCGACCTCGGCGGCGGGAGCCAGGGGCGCTACCTGTTCCCGGTGCTCTCGGTGATGGCGCTGCTGTGGCTGCTCGGGGTGGCGCGGCTGCTGCCCGAGCGCACGAGGCCCGCCTTACCGATCGCGGCGGGCGTGGGCATGCTGGCGTTCGCGCTGTGGTGCCTCTTCGCCTCGATCATTCCCTTCTACCGCGCACTGGGGTTGTTGTAGGACGCCGTTGCCCTTTGGAGAGGTCGGCCCCCGTGCCGACCTGTGCCGTTGCCGTTGCCGTTGTCGTAGTCGTATGGAGCAGCGCATTGAGAGCACTGCGCGATCTCCGGTCGTCTGGATGCGTCGGCCGTTGCCATTGCCGTGGTCGTTCGTCGTTGTGGCCCCGGCGCCCTCGCCGGGGCGGCGCGAAGCGGCGCGGTTGTCTGCCGTAGCCGTTCCGTGGCACAGGCCCCCTCGCCCATGCGTCGTGCCGCACGAAGCGGTTGTCCGAGCGGCCCACGGGTCCCGCCCAGGGGCGGGATGGCACATGATGGTCGAGTCGTTTCCGTTCCACCGAGGGGGGGTGAGGCCTGCACGGCGACGTTGCCCCCAACGACTACGGCAACGGCTAACGGCACAGGCCGACGCGGGGGTCGGCCTCTCCAACGGCAAACGGCTTACAGCAGCCTCCCGCATTCCATGTGGCCCTCACTCCATCTCCCGCATCTGCAGCAGCATGTACGGCCGGATGTTCGCGGTCGTCGGGAGTGGCTGCAGCAGGCCCTGCTCCAGCGCATCGCCTATCGGCCCCGCGAGCGGATCGTCGCCGCGCAGGTCCGGGAACAGCGCCTGGTTGATCATCACGTGCGTCACACCAAGCCGTCGCCACTCGCGCACAAGGTCCGCCCCAGACGCAACGCTGTCGTAGTCGATCAACGCCGAATGTCCCGGTTCCGCCCAGAGGTAGTCGCGGTCGAGGTAGTATCCGCGAGGTTCGGCGTAGAGCGCCACCTTCGCCTCCGGTGCCGCGAGGCGGTTAATCTGCGTGGAGGCCGCGTAGAGCGATGACTCGCCGAGGTATATCTCCGGGCTCACCATCCCCAGCGCGGCCGGCACCTGGGGCCCCACGTAGAGCAGCATCAGAACGATCGCCATGACCGTCCAGACACCGACGGCACCACGCACCACCACCGCCAGCAGGCGCGAGTGCCGCTCCGCCTCCACCACAGCCCAGCCCGCAACCGGCGCGACCAGCGCCAGCGAGGGCAGCAGGTAGCGCGTAAGCTGCATGCTCCACAACCACCACACCCACAGCGGCAGCATCACCCAGAGCATCCAGCGCAGCGGTGGCGGGCGCCGGAACAGCAGCACGATCGGTAGCAGCATCAGCCACAGCGGCCCTGTGCTGTCGGTGGCCCAGACCCCCAGCGGCGAGAGTGGCACGGTGAAGGCGGGCGCATCGAGGGTCAGGTTGATCGGCGCGAGCAGCAGGTTCAGCGGCTCCCGCGGGCCGGTGAAGGCCCGCCGCAGCGGCGACATGGCAGCAAGCTCCTCCTCCGAAGGAAGCTCGCCCTTGCCGTAGGAGCGCTGCGAGAGCCGGTAGCCCTCCGCGCGGTCGGCGGACCACATCCTCCCGCCGAAGATCTCGTAGGCGAAGGGGTAGACCGGGTTCCCGGTCCACAGGAAGCTCTTGAGATACCATGGGCCGCAGACGAGCAGTGCGATGCCGACATACGCGGCCGCTTTGCCGACTGCACGTCCCCATCTGCCGCGGAGGACTATGATGATGCCCACCGCGAGCACCGCCAGCAGCGCCAGCCCCTGCATCTTTGTCCCCGCACCGGCGCCGGCCATCAGCGCCGACAACCACAGCAGCCAGTCCTCATCATCCTGCAACCAGCGCGCGAAGAAGTGCAGCGCAAGCAGCCCGCAGGCGATGGTGGCGAGGTCCACGTAGCCCACGCCCATCAGCCACGCGAAGCCGGGGGTGGTCGCGAGGATCAGCCCGGCCCACGATCCCGCCGCCGGCGCCAGCAGGCGCCTC
Source organism: candidate division WS1 bacterium (assembly GCA_012522765.1). Taxonomy (GTDB): domain Bacteria; phylum Armatimonadota; class Zipacnadia; order Zipacnadales; family UBA5352; genus UBA5352. The sequence goes on from JAAYJW010000096.1 coordinate 8,461, forward strand.
CCCGCCAGCACCACTGCGCCGATCGCCATGACGCCGAAGCCCCAGTGGAAGAGCTTCGCCATGCCGGGAAGCTCGAAGGCGTGCGCGAGCGCGTAGAACATCTGAACGGTCGCCGGGAACTGCGAGTGGTGGTCATACCAGAGCGGGTGGATGCGGCCGTCGCGCGCCCACTGCTTCGCCATCGCGAGATGCTCGGCGAGGCCGTCGTAGTCGGTGGGGGTGGGTGGCGCCATCGCAGCGAAAAGCTGCAGAAGCATGATAAGGATGATCGCCCAGTGGATCGCCCACAGCGGCGAGCGTGTGAGCTCCCACCAGATGCGCACTAGAAGCCGGCCGGTGGAGCGGATGCAATCGTCAAGGAAGCGCAGGCCCGCGAGAGCGCACAGCAGCAGCAGGTGTGCCAGCGCCCACCAGGTGACGTAGCCGAGCAGGCCCGCCACCAGAATCAGCAGCGCGAGCACCACATGCCCGACCACCAGCGCCGCAAGGCCGCGCTCGCCCTCATGGTCGGGCGAGAGGCGCAGCAGCCGGAGGGCATGAATGCCCAGCATGAACGCGGTGAAGATGACGCCCAGATAGACTACTACCTCAACCAACGTGTCACCGTTTCAGCAATCGGAAGTAAGGCCCTTAGCCCAGCACGGCCTGCAGCAGCTCGCGCAGATAGAGGACCAGCACTAGTACTACCCACACCACCACCGCGATCGTGCGCGCATCGGGGGCGTCGCTTTCCCTGACAGGAGGCGCCTGGAGTCTCATCGGCACAGCTCCGCGATCAGCAGCTCCACGACCGTGCGCTGATCGAGCTTCCCGCCGCCGCCCTTGAGTGCCAGATCGGCCTGGCAGATCCGATCGAGCGCCCGGGCAAGCTGCCCGTCGCTGAACATCGCTGCCTGCCGGGTGAACTTCTCCAGCAGCCAACCCTTGTTGCCCTTCGTCGCGTCCACAATGCCATGGCGCTCGGGCAGATGCCCGGCCACCTCCGCCGGCAGAGCGCTTACCTGCTGCGGCGAGATGCGCCTCTGTCGCAGGTAGCGCGCCTGCCAGATCAGCCGGATCTGGCGCGCGACCATCCCAAGGAACGGGATGAACTCGCCACGGTCCGCCCCCTCCGGCACCACGCCATCAAGCAGCGCCAGCGCCGTCGCCGCGTCCTTGGACCCGATAGCGTCCATCAGCGCGAAGACGTCCGCCTCGGTTACTCGCACCGAGACGGCCTGCACATCCTCCACCGTGACCTCATCGCGCTTACCAACGTAGCTTGCCAGCTTCTCCAGCTCGCGCAGCAGCCGGTCGGTGTCGGTCCCGCCGTACTCGCAGAGCATGGCCGCTGCATCGGGTCGGAGGCTCTTTCCCAGCGCCTGCATCTCCTCCATCGCCCACCGAGGGAGGCTCCGCTCGTCGGGCGCGCGCATCTCCACGATCTGCCCGTTTGCCTCGATGGCCTTGCGTAGATCGGCGGCAACGGGCACGCCCCAGCCCCGCGCGTCGAGGTCCTTCGCCGCGACCAGCACCACCGTCAGCCCCGGCTGAAGCTCCTTCAGCCGCGCCGCAAGCTGCTTCTGCTCGGCATTCGAAAGCGCGGTGACGTTGCGCACCACCACTACGCGCTGCGGCGCCATCAGCGAGCCCGACTGCAGCTCCGCCACGACGCCATCCAGTCCCACCTCGTTGGCGTAGAGCCTGATGAGGCCGAACTCCCGGTCGCCTTCTTCAAGCTGCGCTTCGACGATCTGCTTGACCGCGCGCTCCTTCAGCACGTCGGCGTTGCCCCACAGGAGGGTCAGTGGCGCATCTGTCTTCATTCCGCGCATCGCTGCAGTCAATTGCCGCCTCGCTTCCGTGGCTTCCGTGGCTGATTACGCAGTTCCCGCAGCAGTCTGCGCGCCTCGGCCCGGACCTCGTCAATATCCGCGTCAGTCGGCTCGTTGGGCCCGTAGCGTCTGTCGTAGAAACGGCTTGTGAACGTCGCCAGCCGCTCGTGAACTGGCGCGCCCGCCTCGACGCCTTCGGCGAGTATCGCGTGCTGCACTTCGGCGGCCGTCCGGGTACGATCCAGCCGCACTCCGCTCAGCCGGGCGGCCCTTCGCCGGAATCGGTCAAATGCCTCTCCCAGACGCTCCCGACTCGTGCGGCGGCGTATCCGGGAGCGTAACCACCGCAGCAGGATGCCCGGCCCCAGCAGTGCGCTCACCAGTGCGGCAGCCGCCAGCAGAACCAGCAAAACGTTGCCGATGGCGGACAGCGCATCGCGCAGTTCCCGCCGCCATCGCTCCGAGCGCAGCAGCGCCGCGATGTCATCAACGTCATCAGTCCCGGCGGCGCTGACATCCCACGGCACCCAGCCGATCTCCGGGAAGTATATCTCCGCCCACGCATGAGCGTCACGCTGCAGGGCCACGAATGAGCCCGTTTCCGCGTCATAGGTCCCTGTCTGAAAGCCCGTCGCCACGCGCGCGGGCACGCCCGCCAGTCGCGCCATCACCGCCATCGAAGTGGCGAAGAGGTCGCATGCACCGCGCTGGCCGCTCTGCACGAAGTGCACGGCGGCGTCCTCGCCCGCCGGTACCGCTGGCGCCTGCGTGGTGTAGAGGCAGGTCTCGCCAAGGAAGCTGCGGATCGCCACGACCTTGTCATACGGCGTCTCAAGGTCGGCGGTCAGCTCAGTCACAAGCGGACCTAGTTCCACCTCCGCCTGCACCTGCATCTGATCGATGTACATCTCTGTGATCCGTGGCGGATACTCCTGCGAGGTCGCCCGCAATATCGCAGCGTCCGTCGGCGGCATGATTGAGACGACTTCATAGCTCGCCCCGGCGACCATCATGTACTGAGTGTTGAGTGTGCCGTAGGCATCGAGGCCCGGACGATAGCGCACCATAGACTGCCTGTCATCAGGGTCCATGCGGATCATCGCCGGTGCGGCGGCCGCGTACAGCGCGCGGCTCTCCATGTTCAGCAGCGTGACGATCTGCTCGTTCCGCTCGCCCACCAGCTCCTCTGCTCCCGGCACCATCCACCAACCGTTTTCGCCCTGCAGCAGCCGTTGCGTCCCCGTCGCCTCGCGCCTCCAGCCGCTGCCGGTGTAGAAATCGTAAGCGCCGCCGCGCCAGAGGGCAGGCCGGCTGGACTGCACCGAAATCGCCGGCGTGGCGGGCAGGTTCACAGGGCCCCGCCCCACCTGAAAACTGCCGGTCATTCCGCCGTAAGTGAGCAGGGAGCGCTGCAGATACCGCGCGTACTGACCGAAGCCGCCCGGTCCGACATACAGCCTCGGTCCGAGCAGATAAAGGATCGTCCCCACCGTCAGGCCCACCGCCAGCAGCACCGCCACCAGCAGGCTTCCCGCCAGCGCCTGGGTGCGCGCGATACTCAACCAGCCGGGGCCATCTCTCACCGCGTTCGGCAACTGCTCGCCCACGTTCAGCAGGTGCTCGTAGCCCCAGATAAACACCACTGAGAAGATAAAGATGGCAAAGTTGATCAGCATGACCGTGTTGAGGTTCACGGTGGCAACCAGGCCGAAGATCGCCAGCGCCGCCACGAGCGGGAAGAGGATGTTGGTCCTCTTTCCCAGCATGAAGCTGAAGCCGACCATCAGCCACGCCCACAGAGTCGCCCACACAAGGTCCTCATCGGCCACCACCTCCGGCGGGTAGAGTAGCTGCAGCGGCCCGATCAGTGCCATCCGCTGGGAGAGCGCCGCCACGGACACGGCAATTATGCACAACCCGACGATGGTGCTGACAGAACCCGTGATCAGCGCGCTTGAGAGCACGCCGAGGAAGATCATCACGTGCAGCAGCATCTCGAAGGCGGGTTCGTCGAGAATGTTCGTGAGGCCGCCTGCCGCCGCGGTGAAGGCGATCGCTCCCGCCAGCAGCAGCGGGCTGGTGCGAAGCAGCTCCTCACGCCTCTTAACGCCCACGCTGCGCCCTCCTCATCGCCACCGGAAGCTCGCGCCCGGCCATCAGCGTCCACGCATCCACACCGCGGTCGGCCAGACGCGCCGCAAGCTGCTGGGCATCTACTTCGCCCGCCCGCGCGACCGCCTGCCCGAGCGCCTCCACGGTCGCCCAAAGTACCGCATGCCCACGGCCCATCAGGCCTTCGGCTATCTCCAGCGCCTCGGTCTCCAGCGTTGGCGAGATCACAATCACCATACCGCTCGATGGGATGTACTGAAGGTGACCCGTAACCGCCTCGCTCAGGTGCTCGTCCGAGTCGGCGTTCACCCGCGCCAGCACATCAAAAATGCGCACGCGCTGCCGCGGATCGGCCGAGGGGGGCACCGACGCATCCGCCGCCCCCGCGGCGATCAGGCCAACGCTTGAGCCGCGCTCAAGCATCTGTACCGCGACCGACGCGGCCAGCTTGACGCCGCGCTCGAGCGTGTTGTCATCGCCCTCACCACTGTGCGATCGCCGGCTGAGGTCGAGGATGATGGCGGCGTCGGTCGCCTCCGCCCGCTCGTACTCGCGCACCACGAGATGCCCACGGCGCGCCGTCGCGTTCCAATCCACACGCCGGAGGTCGTCGCCGGGCACAAAGGGTCGGGTGCCGTAAAGCTCGTTGCCCTCACCGCGGAATCGGCGGCGCGGCCGCTCGGGGCTGCGCAGGGACGCGACCCGCGTCCAGATTGCGGGTATACGCTCCGGTGTTGGGTGCACGACCAGCTCATCGGCGCGCCCCACCTCGCGCTCAAAGCTGAAGAGGCCGATCAGATCGGAGTGGCTTAGCAGTGCCGGGCCGATCCTGTAGACGCCCCTGCGCTTCGCGTTCAGCACGTACTCGTGCAGGAACTGCTCCTCGGCGGCGAGGCTCGGCACAAGCGATCTGCCATCCCCCTCACCGACCTGCTCCAGTCCGTCGGGGAGTCTATCTCGGATGGTGAAGAAGTAGCGCCGCCGCACGCCTATGTTGGTCACGGTCAGCCTCACCGCGCGCTGCTGGCCTGCTTTCATCAGCCCCGGCGCCTCGCGCTTAACCTCGAGCGTCTCCAGCGTCCCGCGCGAGAGGTAGTAGGAGACCGGCGCGAGCAGCGCGAGCACCGCAAACATGACGTAAAGCTGCCTGATGGCGAGTACAAGCCCCACCAGCAGCAGAAAGATCGAGCCCCAGATTAGCACGTGCTTCTTGCCGAATTCCATGCACTCAGTCGCCAGTCACAAGTCGCGATGCCATTCTGTCGCACTACGGCCACAACAACAGCTTCAGTCCCGCCAGCAGCAGAAACCCTGCGATTACCAGCCGGAACTTTTCCTGCGGGATGCGCTCCACCACGCGCTCCGCCAGCTTCGCGCCGATGAACGACGCCGGAAGGAACGCGATCAGCCCCCACGCCAGCGCCGGATCCAGCCGCGTCCCGCCATACAGGTAGGTGCCGATGCGCATGCTGTCAATGACCAGCGCGATTGCGCCGGAGGTGGCGATGTACACCGCCTTCGGCAGATCGAACGCCGCGAGAAATGCCCCGCGCACCGCACCGCCCACGCCGAATATCCCGGCCAGAAAGCCCGACAGCGCCCCGCCAATCCCTGCCACCGCGGTGGTTGGCGGGAGATGAAATGACGATTGCGCAAAGAGAAAGATCGTGTACGCCAGCAGAAAGCCGCCCAGAACTCTCGACATCAGTTCCTCGGGCGCCGAGACGGACAAGGTAGCGCCCCAGAGGCTGTAGAGCACACCGGTTATCCCGAAGGCGACCCAGAGCTTCCAGCGGACTCCCTGCCGAAACAACGCGATCTTCCAGATGTCGCCAAACCAGTGAATGACGCCGACCAGCAGCAGCGTCTCGGGCAAAGGGAAGAACATCAGCAGCGCCGGGACCATGATCGTCGAGGTACCGAAGCCGCTGAGTGTGCCTACGCCTCCCGCGACCACCGTCAGCGCCGCTATCAGCGCAACCGTCATCCTCCACCGCCACCACCCGTCGCGTCAGCTTGTCGGCACCGGCACGCTTCTCAGTATCTCCGTCACTATCTCCGTCGCCCGCAGGCCGTGGATGCTCTGCTCGGACTTGACGATCATTCGGTGCGCCAGGCACTGCACCGCCACGCGCTTGATGTCGTCGGGCTGCACGTAGTCGCGCCCGCTCACCGCCGCTACGGCCTGCGAGCAGCGCATCAGCGCGAGCGAACCGCGCGGTGACGAGCCCAGCTCCAGGTCCGGATGCTGCCGAGTCCGCCCAACGAGGTCAACGATGTAGTGCTTCAGCGACTCCTCGAGGAAGACGCTTCGAATCGCAATCTGCATATCCAGAGACTCGCCCTCGTTGAGCACCATCTTCACGTCCTCCACCGGATGGTGGTTCATCTGCCGCGTGAGGATCTCCACCTCATCGTCGGAGCTCGGGTAGCCCAGCGATACGCGCATGATGAAGCGGTCAAGCTGCGCCTCCGGAAGCGAGTAGGTGCCCTCGTACTCGATGGGGTTCTCCGTCGCCATCACAAAGAACGGGCGCGGGAGATCGTAGGTGACGCCATCGGCGGTCACCTGGTGCTCCTCCATCGCCTCCAGCATCGCCGCCTGCGCCTTCGGTGTCGCGCGGTTGATCTCATCCGCCAGCAGCACGTTCGCAAAGACCGGGCCCTCGCGGAAGATGAAGCAGCCCTCGACCTGGTTGAAGATGGAGCTTCCGGTGACGTCCGCCGGCAGCAGGTCCGGCGTGAACTGCACCCGCTTGAAGACACCGCCGACCGACTTCGCGAGCGTCTTCGCCAGCATCGTCTTCCCCACGCCGGGAATGTCCTCGATGAGGATGTGCCCGCCGGAGAGGAATCCCGCCACGGTCAACTCCACCGCCTCGTGTTTGCCCACGATGACGGTCTCGATCGACTCGATGATCTTCCTGGCGCAACCTGGTACCTGGGACAGTTCCATGGTTCCCTCCGCTCACGGCAACTTCTGCGCTGGCGCAACAATCGGCCGCGGCTACATCGCGGCCCTGTAGATGGTAACAACATCCTCCCGCGCGATCTCCCGCGGGTTGACCTGCACATGCGCCGACTTCATCGCATCGTCGGCCATCCGATCAATAGCGCCGGCCTCCACGCCCACCTCGGACATCGTGGCAGGCGCCCCGACCTCGCGCGCCAGCGCCTCAACAGCCTCGGGTGCCGCCGCGGCAGCCTCCTCGGTGGACATGCCCTCGGTCTTTACTCCGAGTGCCGCCGCGATGGCCGCAAAATGCTCCGGCTCTGTTTCGCAGTTGAAGCGCATGCCATGCGGCAGCAGGACGGCGTTCGCTACGCCATGCGGCACCCCAAAGAGCGCCGAGAGCGGCAGTGCCATCGCGTGCACGATCCCCAGTCGCGTGTGCGCAAAGCTGAGGCTGGCGATCATCGCGGCGCGCTGCAGGCCCGCCTGCGCCTGCATGTCCTCGGCGTCCTCGGCGACCCTCTTCAGATACTTCGCCACGCCCCGGATACTTTCCCCCGCACGCCTGCGGGTATCCGCCGTGGCGCGCTTGCTCACGTACGACTCGACGGCGTGGGTCAGCGCGTCGAGGCCCGCCGCCACGCGCACCATCTTCGGCGCGCTCACCAGCAGCCGCGGGTCGAGGATCGCGCAGTGCGGGAAGAGCTTCTCATGATTGAGCACGAGCTTGCGCTGTGTCTGCGCGAAGGTGATGACGGAGAACGGGTTGACCTCGGAGCCGGTCCCTGCGGTGGTGGGGACGCAGACGATTGGCGGCACGTCATGCTCGATCTGCGTCGGCTCGCCGGGGCGGTCCTGAGCGGTGATCCAGCCTTCTCGGCCGATCTCGGCGGCGATGGCCTTGGCGCAGTCCATGGAGGAACCGCCGCCGATGCCGATCACCACCTGCGCCGCGAAATCGCGCCCGACGGCGCCGCCGTCAAGCACGTTGCGGTCCGCCGGGTCAGGCTCGGCGCCGCTGAAGACCTCGATGGCGATGCAGCCCTCGCAGGCGCGCGTGAAGGCCTCAACTTCGGGGAGCTTGCCGACATTCCCCCCGCAGACGATCAGCGCCCGGTCAATGCCCATCCCGGCGAGGCAGGCGCGGCTGCTCTCCAGCGCGCCCTGGCCGGATACAACGCGCGTGGGGGTCTCGTCGAAGCATTCGGTGTGGATGGTGTCGCTCACAACTGCCACGCTCCCTGTTGCCGGATCGCGTCCGGCTCTTCTACCCCCTGGGTCACTAACACCAACTTGGCCGTCATTATATCCCCCGCCCGAAGGGCCGGTCAATTGCGCGCCGAATCATCCAAGTAGAGGGGCTGGAGCAGGTTGCGCGGAACGAGGCCGCGGAAGACTACCGAAACTGCGGGAGCGAGAGCTATGACGATCCGGGCGCTGCGCGAGGATGAATTCGACGAGCATGCCGAGCTTGTATACAGGTCCTACACCCATGAGCGCGAGATACCCGCGGACTCGATGCTCACGCACCGCGACTGGTGGGTGCGCAGCATTGAGCGCGACCCCTGCTACGAGCCCGAGCAGACGCGGGTGATGGAGGTGGACGGCCGCCTCGTCGCCAGCGTCACCTGCTACTACCGCCCGACATACATCGCCGGGCGACAGGTGGAGGCCTCCTGCATCGGAAGCGTCTGCACCCACCCCGACTACCGCCGTCGCGGCTATGTGCGCGAGATTCTCACCGAGTGCGTCGAGTGGATGACCGCCCGGCGCTGGGAGTGGTCGTTCCTCTACGGCAAGGCCGAGGTCTACGGCGGCAGCGGCTGGCTGAACCTGGCCTCGCTCGATCTCAGCACCGACCTGCAGCTTCGGGACGATGCGCCAAGCGATTTCACCGAGCGACACGCGGACCCCGACAGTGACGCCGACATCGCGCTGCTCACGAGGCTGCACGAGCGCTTCAACGCCGACCTCACCGGGCCGACGGTGCGCACGGAGGCGTACTGGCGCAGCCGTGTACTCTCCTCGCGGCCATGGGGCCGGGGGCCGACATACACCATCGTCGAGGGCGCTGATGGCGCCGCGCTCGGCTACTACTACCGCGGCGGCTCCGAGGTGCGGGAGGTAGCATGGGCCGATCGGCCGCACGAGGTGCTGAAGGCGATCCTGCGTGGGGCCGACGAGGGGCCTATCAACTTCCGCTGTCTCGTGCCGGGGCTGATCGAGGGCCTGCGTGAGCTTGCCGCTATCCCCGAGCAAAAGCAGTGCTTAGATGGCGCGGGCGGTATCCGCATGCGGCAGGCCTACCGCGGCCTCTGGCGTCTGAATCCGGTGCCGGATCCGGTGGTTGACGTGGCCGATACGGCGGCGCTGCTGCGGCTGCTGCATGATGCCGGCTACGTCATGTGGCCTGCCGATGGCGCGTGATTTCTAAGGTATGAGCGACATGCTCCCGACAATGTCACGGAGGGCGAATAAAATGCGAAGAGCATTGAACCCTCGTGAGGGCTACTACGTCTCATAGTTTGCGGGGGCGGAAAGCCTGAAGCGATAGCGACGGCTGTGTGATCCACGCGAAGGTTCCAACCCTCCCTCCTTCACGTGACAGGCGCGCTCCGCCCTCGCAAAACACCTTTTCCGGCGCACCCGGAGGTCTTTCCGATGCATCAGCTTCTGCTCGTAGCGGCGGTCATGACGGTCCTCGGCGTACTGCTGGTCAGCGGCAATGCCCTGGCGCAGCAGGAACGTCAGGAAATGACGGTTGTCATCCCGATGCAGTACATGAGCGCCGAGATGGCCGCCCGGATCTTCGGCGGCGTTGTCATTCCGGCCGTGCCGCAGCAGGGCTACGCGGGCCAGCCGCGTGGTGGCTACGGCGGCGGCTACGGCGGGGCCGACGGCGGCTATCGTTCAGGAACAAACATCGGCGGCGGCTCAAACTTCGGCTACGGCTATTCGCCCTACCGCTGAGCGCCGCACGTTGATCTGAGTAAATGCACGTCAGACCCTCTGCACTGCGCGCGTCTCGTATCGCTCCTCATCAGTGCAGCCATGGTTAGCAGGGCCCGCATTCCCGGCGGGCCCTGCTGCATGTACGGGCATAGTGCGTCCGCCCGCCACCTCCCTGCTGTTGTCGTAGTGGCCCTCGCGCCCTCGCGAGGGGCGGGAGCGAGGGCGCCCGGACCGCGGGGGTGGTGTCGTTGTAGGGCGGGGGCTTGTACCCCGCCGCGCCGTTGCCGTAATGTCGTTGTGGCCCTCGCGCCCTCGCGAGGGGCGGCGCGAAGCGACGCGATCGTTTGCCGTAGCCGTGGCCGATCATGTGGCACGGGCGCCCTCGCCCGTGCGTCGTACCGTACGAAGCGGTTGCCCGAACGGCCCACGGGTCCCGCCCGGGGCGGGATGGCACATGACATTTGTGAGGTCGCTGCGAGCCGTTGCTTTTGTCGGCCCCGCGCCCCCGCCCCACAAAGGGTTGTCCCACGCCAGCGACGAATCTCCTTCATCGCTGTCACCACGAAGGGAGCGCAGGTGCCATGCTGCTGCGAGAGATCGGGGAGTTCGGCTTCATTGACAGGATCGCCGGGATGGTCCGCGCGGATGACCCTCGCGTGGTGCTCGGCATCGGCGATGATGCCGCGCTGCTCGACCTCGGCGGGCCGGAGCTTGTCGCCGTCACCACCGACGCCATGCTGCAGGACCGGCACTTTCGCCTCGACTGGCTCAGCCCCGTCGAGATCGGCTGGCGAGCGGCATCAGGCGCGCTCAGCGACCTCGCCGCGATGGGCGCCGCCCCGGCTGCACTCTTCTGCTCCGTCGGCCTGCCCCCCCAGTGGCCGGTGGATGGCGCTGAGGACCTGCTCAAGGGCGTGGCGCGTGCCACCGAGGCGGTCGGCGCGGTCCTCGCCGGCGGCGACCTGATCGCGTCGGAGAACGTGCTGGTGGACATCATGGCGCTCGGGCAGGTCCCGCGCGGCCAGCAGCTCACCCGCGACGGCGCCTCCGCCGGACAGGTGCTGGCGGTGACCGGCGTCCTCGGAGCACCCGCCGCCGCCGTGGAACTGATGGAGGCCGAGGGGCCTGATGCGCTCGCAGATGGCGACTATGAGACCATCTGCCGGCGCTTCGCCCACCCTGAGCCGCGCGTCAGGGCCGCGCGTGCTCTCGCCGCCTCCGCTCTCGTCTCGGCGGCGATCGACATCAGCGACGGCCTCGTGCAGGATGCCGGGCACATCGCCGAGCGTTCGGGCGTGCGCGCGGTGATCGAGGCCGCCCGGGTGCCGATTGCCGATGGTTGCGCGGCAATTGCTGAGCGCATCGATGCAAACGCGATCCACTGGGCGCTGGCGGGGGGTGAGGAGTTCGAGCTGCTGATAGCGCTCGATGAGGCGAACGTGGAGGCGGTTGCCGAACTGCCCGCGGTGGCCGCGGTTGGCCTGACGGTGGTGGGGCGGCTGGAGGCAGGCGCCGGTGCGGTAG
>JAAYJW010000097.1 GCA_012522765.1 candidate division WS1 bacterium
ACCGCGTTCTCGCCCGGCGAGGGCCGCACGGTGCAACTGGCCGCGGTGGTGCGTGACTTTGACGATGACCTGCGGAACGTCCACTGGCTGCTGCCCGACGGCAGCGAGGTGGAGGGCGAGCGGTTGGAGTTCGAGGCGCCGGAGGATACGACGCGGCTGCGGGTGCGGGCAGTCGCCCGGGATGAGGCAGGCAACATCGGCGAGGCGACGGTGATCGTGCGGCTGCCGGAGCCTGAGCTTGCGGCTGAGGGCGCGGTAACCGCGCAGGCGGAGGACTTCAGCGGGCAGGGCGACGGCGAGGTGAGCATCGTCAGCCGCATCGGCAACGTCGGCCGAATGATCACGATGTGGCACGCGAACCCCGGGCACTGGCTGGAGTGGCCGGTGGATGTGCCCGCCGACGGTGACTACGTGATCTACGCCCGCTATGCGACGCAAAGCGACGAGGCGGTGCGCAGCCTGACGATCGATGGCCAGTCACCGGGCGCCGCGTGGGAGGATCTGCGCTTCGCCTCCACCGGCGGCTTCTGCACCGTCGAAGACAACTGGGCGGTCAAGCGGCTCGGGGAGCCGGTTCACCTGACCGCCGGGAAGCATGTGATCCGCATGACGAACCTCGCGGAGGGGCTGGCGCTGGACTACCTGACGCTGGTTCCGGCAGAATAGCCGAAGGGGGCTACTCCTCCGCCTCAATGGCCGGCTCCGCGTACTCGGCCAGCAACGCCACGACGGCCTTAGCCGCGTTTTCTGTCATGCCCGGCACCGCCGCGATCTCCTCAAGCGACGCCTCCCCGAGCGCGTCAATCGAGCCGAAGGTGGTCAGCAGCATGTTGCGGCGCGCGGGGCCAATGCCGGGCGCCTGCTCCAGCACCGACTCGGTCAGCCGCTTCTCACGCACGCCCCGGTGGTGCGTGATCGCGAAGCGGTGCGCCTCATCGCGCATCCGCTGCAGCAGCGCCCGCGCCTCCGGGTAGGCGGACATCTGCAGCGGCTCCGGCTCACCGGGCACGAAGACCTCCTCCTCGCGCTTTGCCAGCGAGGCGACCGGGACGTCCTCGATCTCCCACGCCTCCAGCGCCCGCACCGCCACGCCAAGCTGCCCCTTGCCGCCGTCCACCACCAGCAAATCCGGCAGCGGGAGGAACTTCTCATCACCCTCCGCCGCTCTGCGCAGCCGCCGCTGGAGCATCTCGCCCATCATCGCGAAGTCATCCGGCTTGCCCTCGGTCGCGCGCATCCGGAAGCGCCGGTACGCGCTCTTGAGCGGCATGCCATCCGCGAAGACGACCATCGAGCCCGTGGACTCGCGCCCCTGCGTGGTGGAGATGTCGTAGCACTCCATCCGCTCCGGCGGCTCGTCCAACTCCAGCACCTCCGCAAGCTGCGCGAGCGCAGTCCGTGCCCGCCGCTCCTCCGGGCTGCCGGCATCGCCCCTCAGCGCGAGCGTAGCGTTGTGCACCGCCAACTCCACCAGCCGCCTCTTCTCACCGCGCTGCGGCGCCGTCACGCGCACCTTCTGCCCGCGGATCTGGCTGAGCACCTCCGCCCAACCCTCGGCGTCCTCGATGTCGTGCCCCAGCAGCACCTCGCGGGGCACATGCGCCTCGGCGTAGTGCCTGCCGAGGAACTCCTCCAGCACCTCCGCGGCCTCGCGATCACCCACGCTCTCGACCGTGTGCTGCTCCTTCTCAAGCAGCCGCCCGCGCCGGACAGAGAGGATCGCCACGATCGCGCGGCCGTTCTCCACCGCCACCCCGAGCGCGTCCTGCTCCCGCTCCTCGGTGGCCACCATCAGTTGCCCCTCGGTGACGGTCTCGACGGCCTGAAGTCGGTCGCGAAGCTGTGCGGCGCGCTCGAAGTCGAGCCGCTCGGCGGCCTCCCGCATCTCCTCCCGCAGGCGATCGAGCACATCGTCGGAGCGGCCGGAGAGAAAGAGCGCCACCTCATCGCAGATGGCGGCGTATTCCTCCGGTGTCACCTCTCCGGTGCAGGGGCCGACGCAGCGGTCAATGTGATAGTTCAGGCAGGGCCTGCCCTCAGCCGCACCTGAGAGAGCACGGCGGCAGCTTCGGAGGCCGAAGAGCTGCTGGACCACGCGCATCGTCCGGCGCATCGCGTTCGAGCTGGGGAACGGCCCGAAGAGTCGGCCCTCGCGCAGGCTCAGCACCTCGTGCTGCTTCGGGTCGTGCAGGCCACGCTGCTGCTTGTAACGCCCCGGCATCTTCACCTGCGAGTCCGAGGGCAGATCGCGGACCACGATCAGCCGCGGGTAGCGCTCCGCGGTCAGCCGCAGGTAGGGGTAGCTCTTGTCATCCACCAGGCGGATGTTGAAGCGGGGATCGCGCTCCTTGATGAGGTTGTACTCAAGCGTCATCGCTTCGAGGTCGGAGTTGGTCACGATGTAGTCGAAGTCCTCAGCGGTTTTGACCATCTTCGTGGCCCAGGGGCTGTGCTTGTCATCGTCGCGGAACCACTGCTGCAGGCGCTTGCGCAGCGATCTCGCCTTGCCGACGTAGATCACCTCGCGCTTCCCGTCGAGCATCATGTATGCCCCCGGCTCGTCGGGGACCGTCTTGAGCTTGCGCGCGATCTGCTCGTTCATGGCTGCTTTCGCGACGCCTTCTCCCGCAACTCCTCGAGTTCATCACGCAGCTCCGCGGCACGCTCGAACTCAAGCTCCGCCGCCGCCGAGCGCATCTCTTCCTCCATCGCCTGGATCAGCGCGTCGAGATCCGCCGCGGCCAACTCGCCCTCCAGCCCCAGCGGCACCGTCCGCTCCGCCTCCTCAGCTACCTCCTGATGGAAGCGGATGGCGTCATGCACCTTTTTGCGGATAGTCTGCGGCGTGATGCCATGCTCCTCGTTGTACGCGATCTGTTTGGTGCGCCGCCGGTCGCTCTCCTCCATGGCGCGGCGCATCGAGTCGGTGACTCTGTCCGCGTACATGATGACCCTGCCCTCGACGTTACGCGCCGCACGGCCCATCGTCTGGATCAGCGACGTCTCGGAGCGCAGGAAGCCCTCGCGATCGGCGTCGAGGATCGCGACCAGCGACACCTCGGGCAGGTCCAGGCCCTCGCGCAGCAGGTTGATGCCCACCAGCACATCGAATGTGCCAAGCCGCAGGTCGCGCAGGATCTCCGTCCGCTCGATCGTGTCAATGTCCGAGTGCAGGTAGTGAACGCGGAAGTCCAGCTCTGCGAGGTAGTCCGACAGGTCCTCGGCCATCCGCTTTGTGAGCGTCGTCACCAGCACGCGCTCATTGCGCTCGACCCGCTTGCGGATTTCGCCGATCAGGTCATCCACCTGCCCCTTCGTCGGCCGCACCTCGACCTCCGGATCAATCAGGCCCGTCGGCCGAATGACAAGCTCCACGATCTGCCGCGCACGTGAAAGCTCATACTCCGCCGGAGTTGCCGAGGTGTAGATCACCTGTGAGCGGCGCTCCTCCCACTCCCGGAAGGTGAGCGGCCGGTTGTCCAGCGCGCACGGCAGGCGGAAGCCGTGGCCCACCAGGCTCATCTTCCGCGACCTGTCGCCATGGTACATCGCCTGGATCTGCGGGATCGTCTGGTGCGACTCGTCGATCACCAGCAGCTTGTCATCGGGGAAGTAGTCCATCAGTGTGAAGGGCGTCTCCCCCGGATCGCGGCCGTCGAAGTGCCGCGAGTAATTCTCAATGCCCGTGCAGTAGCCGACCTCGCGGATCATCTCCAGGTCATACATCGTGCGTTGCTCAAGGCGCTGGGCCTCCAGCAGCATGTTCTCGCGATGAAAGTAGGCCACGCGCTCATACAGCTCGCGCTGGATCGCCTCCAGCGCGTTCTCGGCACGCTCCCGCGAGGCCACGAAGTGCGTGGCCGGGAAGATAACCGCGGTGCCCTTCTGATCAATGATCTCACCGGTGAGCGGATCAACCACCATCATCCGCTCGACCTCATCCCCCCACATCTCCACGCGAATGACCTCATCGTTGTCCATCGGCGTGATCTCAACGACATCCCCCCGCACGCGGAAGCTCCCGCGCTTCAGCTCAACATCGTTGCGCGCGAACTGCATCTTGATGAGCTGCTCGAGGATGGCGTCACGCTCGATCCGCTGCCCGGCGTGCAGGCGCAGCGTGACTTCCTCATACTGCTCCGGCGAGCCGAGGCCGAAGATGCACGAGACCGAGGCCACCACCAGCACGTCACGGCGCTCCATGATCGACTGCGTCGCGGAATGGCGCAGCCGCTCGATCTCGTCGTTGATCTGCGAGTCCTTTTCAATGTAGGTGTCGGTGGTCGGCAGGTAGGCCTCAGGCTGATAGTAGTCGTAGTAGCTCACGAAGAATTCGACGGCATTATGCGGAAAGAACTCCCGAAACTCTGCACAAAGCTGCGCCGCGAGCGTCTTGTTGTGCGCGATCACCAGCGTCGGCTTCTGAACCTGCTCGACCACCTTCGCGATGGCGTACGTCTTGCCTGAGCCCGTGATCCCGCGCAGGACCTGGTCGGGGTAGCCCGCGCGCACACCCTCGGCCAGCGCCTCTATCGCCTGCGGCTGATCGCCGGTCGGCTCGAATTCAGCTACGACCTCGAATCTGTTCATGGGTAGCTCTTCTGAATCAACAATTGCCCGCGCCGCCTGATATTGAACCGCGAGGCGGTTCCTGGTGGCGCGGCTGCGTGTTTATCGCACTGCCGTGTGTCGGCGAAGACTGCGGCTACAGGCCGATGCCCGCCAGATCGCCGAGTTCAAGTGAAATGCGACCGCTGGCCTCAGACCACCGCAGCCCGATCTCGGTCGGCCCGAGCCTCCGCGCCACGGTCACCTCGAGGTCGTCGTAGCTGCCGTCGGTGACGTCGTAGTAGGTCCCCGCCAGACCGAGGCGCCAGTTGTCGTCAACGTAGTAATCCACCAGGCCGAAGCCGTAGAACTCGCTGCGGCTGAGGTCGTAAGTCGTTGTCAGGTAGCTCGAGACCTTCCGCCCGTGCCATGCTCGCAGGTCGACATTCACCGCGTGCCTGAAGTCGTCGGAGAGGCTCCCGCTGCTGAGTTGTCCCTGGTACGAAAGGTAGATTGACTTATCACTACTGACGATCTGGCGGTACCTCAGTTCGCCGCGCAGCGAGTTATGATTGAAGCCCGCGGTGTTCCAGGAGAAGAGGTTGCTGACCGAGGGCGTCAGTGATCCCCGCGAACCTACGTGCTGGCGCGGGAAGTCGAGCGCGGCATACAGTTGGTTCTCCCCCACGATCCCGCTATCGAAGCCGGCGATGTGCCGGGCGCCAAGCGTCGCACCGAGGCGATAGCTGGCGTCCCACACTCCGAGCGGGCGGTTCATGGTCAGCCAGTCGGCGGCCACCGCATAGGAGAAGTCCTCACCGCGCGGCTTCTGCACCGCCGCCGTGAACGTGGTGCGCAGGTCTGCGCCCGTCTCATAGATGTTCGCGTCGGCGTAGTAGCTCTGGTGGTCCGGCGAGTAGATGGTGAAGTAGCCATCGCGCCGCTCGCCGAGCCTGCGCTGATCGCGCCACTGCAGCCCCCAGTCATCGCGCGGCAGCCCGATGAGGCTGACAGCCCCCTCCGCCAGCCCGGTGTCATAGCTCTCCTCGAGCGCCAGCGACCAGTCGCTTCGAGCCACCACGCTGCCCGCGGATGCGCCGTGCTGCAACTTCACCGCACCTGTCTGGCTCTCCGTCACGCGATAGAAGTAGGGGAAGTCGATCGCAAGTTGTCCGCTGGAGTTGAGGCCGAGCACCCGCGAGTGCGTCGTGCCTGAATAGCCGGGCATCCCGATGATCCAGTACTTCGGCAGCTCGACCACCCGCTTCCCACCCGCATACAGGGACGCCGACCGCAGCACGACCTTTTCCTGCGGATGGATGGAGATGCCATCTGCGACCGCCCAGACAGCCGCGTCTGCCGTGTCCAGCCGGAACGTCTCCCCAACGACAGGATCCTCGGGCTCCCGCTCCTGCAGCGAGTAGCAGTCAAAGCAGAGACGCTCGACCCCCGCCGCGCCTACCCGCCGCAGCACGCCCTGTCCGGCCATCAAGTCGTAGCTGAGGTCGTCGGCGTGGAGCGACTCTCCGCGCGAAGACACGGTAGCGTTCATCGCTTTCAGTGTCAGGCTCCGTACATCCACCTGCAGCACATCGGGCGATGTAATCCTCACCCCGGCGAACTCCACCTCCGCCTCATCTCTCGCCTCAACGATGGACATGTCCAGCGCATAGCCCACCCAGTTGCCGCGCACATGCACAACGCTCGTGCCGCCAAGGAGCGAACTCCCCTCCTCGACAAACGCGATCGAGACCCGGTTCTTGCCCTCGCCGGTGGTGACTTCGGCGTGGATTGTGCCGGTGCCGCTCACCGTGCTGGTGGCGTAGACGGTGGCCGCGCCATTAATCGTTTCGGCGGTCACAACCTGGCGTCGCTCGGCGCCATCGAGGCTCAAGTCGCCGCCATCAATGCGGAAGACGACCACGGTGCCGTCCGGCACGGGCCTGCCGTCGGGCCCGCGCAATTCGGCCCTGATCGTTGCCTCGGTCTTACCATCCGCCGGCACGACTCGCGGAGTCGGCCACAGGTCTATGCGTACGCCGTTGAAGCGCGGCGCCTGTGCCGCCACCAGGCACGGCAGCAGCGCAAGCACCAGCGCGGGGATAATCCGCACCATGATCCGCTTAAGCGACACCGCCCGCGGGCCGATTGGGCCCCGCGGGCAGCCGTCGATAGAGGTGCAAAGGGAAATCAACTCCGGCAGCGTCCTCCTACCCGGGGAACAGTATCGAACGGAATTCCGCCCAGTCAGACGGGCCGGTGGTGGTGTACTGCGCCCGTATCCGGTAGCGGTACGACACTCCCTGCTGCACGTCGAAGTCGGCGAAAACAGTATCATCTGCAAGAACATTCCCCTGCGAACCGGGCACCGGGTTCCACGTGGCGCCGTTGTCGGTGGAGCGCTGCAGGTCGTAGCGAAGCAGAGTCAGATTCGTGTTCGGCGGCGCCCAGAACAGCTCGATGGCGGAAGGCTCAACCTCGACTCTGAGCGGCTGGGGCGGAACGGTGCCCTCACCAGGACCATCGTCGCCGCCATCATCCGAACCGGTGATGAGGGCGGTCAGGCCAACGACAACCACGGCGGCGAGGATCCACTGCCAGCTCTTGTCGCGCTTCTTCTCCACCTGCTGCACTGCTTCCTCCGCGGGCGTGCCGGCGAGGACACTGCCGGCCGCGCCTGCGGCATCCCGCAACGCCTCACGCAGCAGCGGGTCCACGGCACCGGCGTAGCCCTCGCGGACCATGCTCGTACCCGAGACGCCGAAGGTGCTTGTGGGCTGCGGCCGCTCGGCCACCTGCATTGTCACGGGGTCCACATTCGCCCGGACGTCGTAGCACTGCCCGTTGAGCAGCACTTCGACCTCCATCGGATCCTCGGTCGTGTCTATCGAAACCACCGTCGCCAGGCAGACTTCGTCGGCGTCGAGCGCGTAGCCCATCTGGATGGCGGTCACCGCGTCGGTGACGTCGGCTTCGACATCAACAGCGCGGATCCGCCCCTCCTCGACCGCTCGCATCACCATAGGCGAGGTGCGCGAGAACTCCGTCACACGCACTCCCTCGACTTCGTTCAGTGCCATCTGCAGGTAATCGGTCATACGCGCACCGACACCCTGATGCAGCGTTTCGCTGGCGTCCGTGACCGGGAATAGCAGCAGCAGCCTGTCCTGCCCCTGTGCTTCAGCCTGCGACAGAATGCCGGCCGGTGCGAGCGTCATGATCATCATCCCGGCGAGCAGGATGCTGACGTAACCGACCAGCCTACTTGATCGTAGCGCCGTCATCATTTCATTTCTCCTATCTGTCCGCGTGTCGGCTGCTTGCTTCAGAACGTGGCCCGGCGTTACCGGGCAATGGTTGCTGTGCGGATGACGCTCATCTGCTCGCCACTCTGCGGTGATCGAGCGGTGACCTGGATAATGTAGGTCCCTGCCGGAACGGCCGTCCCCGCGTCACTGAGGCCGTTCCAGGTCAGAGTGCTCTGTCCCGAGGCGGCGGCGCGATTCTGCACCACTCGCCGGACGACCCGCCCGGCAATGTTACGGACCTCCACGTCCACCATGGCATCGCTGCTGAGGGAATAGACTATCTCCAGCCCGCGGCCGCCCGCCAACCCCTGTGCGGACGCAGTCAGACCAAGCGTGGCCTCGGCCCTCGGCCGGACCGTCACCCGCAAATGGCGGGCGCCACCTGTCTGCGAAACGAACGTATATGCTTCGCTCGTGCGCATGTAGACCACACGTCCGGCTGCGACATCCTCCAGCGTAGCAACAAGGTCAGCAGGCAGGTTGGCGGACAGGCTCGGCCAGCGCACCGTCACCGGTGCGCCCGGTGCCTCGGAGATCACCGTCAGATCCCATGTGTTGGCCCCGCCGGCAGGGCGGGTATCCATGAGGTAGCGGAAACCGTCGGTGCCACCTATCGTGAAGTACGCATCCAGTGCCGGCCCCGACTGCAGTGTCGCGGGAGGCGCGGGGACGTCCATGTTGTCGATCGCATCGCTGGCGTCCTGTGAGACCGCAAGGTAGCGCGCCGAACGGGCGCGATCGCCACACTCGACCTCAAGTCCAAAACTCCAGTCGGACCGCTGGCTAACACCAGCAGGGGCCGTCGCGATTGCCGTCGAGAAGAGACCTGACGGCGGGAAGACCAGCGTGACGTCGCGGTGCGCAAGGACCCAGTAGCCCTCGAACGGGACCATCGTGGCCGCCTGCAGCGAAGTCTCCCACGTGTATTCGTTCGCGGCCGCATCGTAGGCATAGAGCACCGGCAGTATCAGACCGCGCTGGCTGGCCTCCTGTAGCGGCCACTGTCTGCCATCGGGGCCGAGTACCTCAACCCGGTCGAACCGAATCGGCACCGTGAACGGATTGCCGATCTGGTTCCACCCGGCGGATATCTGCAAGTTGTAGGCGAGATTGTTTGGCAGCGGCTCTGCCCCTGCCGGCAGCCGGATGGTCTCGCGGTTCTGATTGAGCAGCCAGAGGCCCTCACCGGGCTCGATGTTGGCCACGAACGGCTCGGGATAGGTCTGATACTCCTCGCGATCCGGATTCCAGCGCCACAACGCAACCGGGCCACCGGGGAACACGGAGTCGCTGAGCGAGCCGAAAACGTTCGAGGCGTCGGAGTTGATGAACGTGTACGGGATCGAGATCATCTCAAGGCCCAGCAGCGAGTCGCGCGCGCCGATGATCGGCACCGCGGGGATGTTGATCTCGCGCGTCACGACCTTACCGAGCGGACCGGTGATGCGGACCTCGGCAGCGCCGGGCCGTGCGGAATCTGCGCGCACCGTCCAGCGCGCCATCGGCAGCGGAGCCTGATTGCGCGCCACCGTTCCCATCGAGATGGTGTGCGGCTGCGTCTCGGGGTACAGTTCAAGGCCGGCAGGCAGACTGATCCGCGCGCTGGCGTTGAGCAGCGGGCCGGTGCCGAAGTTGTCCACGGCCGCCACGATCTCAAAGACCGAGTTGCCGTCGGGATCGCTGAGGTAGAACTCCTCGATCTCCGGCGTCTCCGGGTCGTCGCCCTCCTGCACCTGCAACCGCGCCGGTGCATAGGCGGCCAGGGCATACGGCGGGTCGTAATCAATCGCCGCGGCTCCGAGACCGTAGTAAGTCACATAGCGCCTGCTCTGTCCGGGCTGCAGTGACCGCTCGTTCCACTTCACCGCATACGCCCAGTCCTCACCCAGGAGCGAAGCGCGGGAATTCGGCTGGAAGTCGAACTGGTAGACGTTGCCGATGTTGCGGTACTGACCGAACGCGATCTCATCGGGGGTTCCCGCCGACGATGAGGCGATCCCGGGGTCGCGGACTTCGTCACCATCGATCGTGCCGCGGATACTCACCAGCGGATCATCGGGGTCGTCATGAGTGACCCAGGTGTCGGGCATCCCGATCTGCGGGTTGCTCGGGTCAGGGATTCGCGTTTCTGACGTGATGACCGTGCCATCGTCGAGGATGATCGGGCTGCCGTCGCGCGGGTTGACACCGAAGAGGCCGTCAACCATCACCCGGAAGCCGACGTTGTGTGATACGGTGTCGTCATTGTAGATGATGTGCTCGATCATCACGCCGTCATGCACGAGCATGTAGTTCACGCGCAGGCGGACGTTCGGCTCGTCCTCGGTAGGCACACCTTCATCAAGCGGAATAAGGACCTCGCCAGCTACGTCACGAGTGCCTGCCGTGAGGTCCTGCGTCCAGAAGATCGGCAACTCGGAGGGATCCGAATTGGCACTCTGCTCGAACTGCTGCTGATAGGGGTCGTAGACTTCACCGTCAACAGACACCGTGACTTTGGAGCTGAAGCGGGCGAGATCCCATGTGCTCACCACCGATTCGAGGCTCGCGATGGGACGGTCCTCGTCACCGACCACCAGCGGGTTGCCCCCGGTAGGAGCGTTGGCCCCGGTCCAGAGTTGGAAACGCCCGGCCGGCTGATAGACGAAACTGGGAGTCGTCGCGCTGCCCACGTTGATGAGCGAGGGCACGTCCACGAGTAGTCGTGTGAGACCGGCGGGATGCTGCACACTGGCACGAACATTCTGTGCCTCAGAGACGCCCGCGGCGAACACCAGCAGACATAGTGCCGGCACCCACAGGTTCAACCCCCGCGCTGCTTTCAGCGTCCGTAGACCAAATTGCCGCTCCACTAAAACGTCAGCTCCTCTCGCAGGTGCGATGAGCCAGTTATCGTGTGATGCTGAACGGGCGTATCGCCTGCACGGTCTGTCCGTCGGCGCCCAGTGCCGTCAGGCGCACGATGTAGCGTCCGGAGGGGACAGCACTGCCCCGGTCACTCACGCCGTTCCACGACAGCGTCTCCTGGGTGCCACCATCCACCTCTCGCGCCGCATACTGCCTGATCAGCCGACCGGCGATGTTGATGATCTCGACCGAGACCTCCGCCGGTGCGGCGAGAGAGTAGGTGATCATTACCGCGCCCGCCGTGGACTGAGCGCTCATGCTCTGCACCGCGAGTGTCTGTCCGCCGCCGGCGGTGGACACGCGCAGGTGCCGGATGGCGCCGTCTGCGCCGGTCCGGAAGCGGTAGCCGTTGCTGGTGCGCATGTAGACTTTGCGGCCCGTCTCAAGGTCCTCGAGCACAAGTCGCACGTCACCGGGCACCTCGGCGTTCATCTGCGGCCAACTGACCTCGACCTCGGTGTCTGGCAGCGCGCAGGCCACCTCGACGTCCCAGACCGACGACTCGCTGATGCCGCGAATATCTCGCGCATAGCGACCCGCGTTGTCGCCCCACGCTGCGCCCGACATGCTCATCTGCAGGCCCTCAACGATGGGCGGCGGCTTTGGGATGTCCCACTGGGGGTCGTATCCCGCGCTGGCGGTGGACTTGACGCCGATGATGTTGCGCGGATCCTGGTACTCGCCCGCCCGCGCCTGCAGCGTCAACGTCCATCCGTCCTCCACCTGCGGCTCCGAGCCCGCCCCGTCGGTCGTAGCAGAGATGCCCACGCCGGTTGAGTAGATGCGGGCACGCGTCTCCTCATTGACGTGCAGCCAGTAGCCCTTCCGAGGCTGCATTATCGCCGCGGCCGGATCGGGATTGAAGTCATAGAAGCCCGGACGCCCGCCGCTGCCCTGGACGTACTCAAAGAGCACGCCCTCGGTGATGCCCTCCGCGATGGCCTCACGCAGGTCGAGGCGCTGTCCGTTCGTCTCGAACTGCACCGTGCCCCAGCCCAACTGCTCGTCGAATGGGTTGCCAATCAGGTTCCAGCCGCGAGGGGCCGACTGCCCCCGATAGAGGCGGATGTGAGTGCTCGGAACATCCTGCAGCGGCTGTCCCTGGATATCAAGGACCGCCGGCCGCGGGATGCTCAGGAAGTAGCCAAGCCCCGCGGGTGGATACGGCACCGTGCGGTCCTCGAGATTCGCCTGCTGGCAATCCGGGGGGACGAGACTGGCGCGCGCATCGGGGTAGAAGTGGTACTTGTCTACCGTGGTGTCAAGCGGCCACCAGCGCACGAGGGCCAGTTCGGAAAGCGGCATGCCGAGGATCACACTGGGGTCGGTAACCGCCAGATCGCGATACGGGAATGAGACCATCGAGACGCCTGCGACGATCGTCGGCGCGGCCACTCTGAAGTTCGTCACCGCCGGGTCGGCCTCATTGCCGCCAACGTCCGATGCCCGAATGAGCACGGTGTGGTTCGTGCGCGCGAGCGTCTGATCGAGCCGCAGCGAGAACTGGCCGGTCCGGGCATCGAAGAAATCCTCGATCCGCGCGACCTGGCTGCCGTCGAAGATGACCTCGCCATTGAGTTCAACAATGATCGTGGTCGGATCAACGCCGCTCCCCTGATCGCTGATGAAGGCGATGATGGTCGGGGTGCGCGTGGTGATTGTGGTCCCGGTCTGCGGGTAGGCGATCGTTATCGTAGGCGGCCGCGCGTCGGCGCCCACTCGCATGTCGAGCCTGCCCCACCCGAAGCGATTGTTGGGGATGGGATCGCCCAGCCGCACCGCCTGCTGCCGCAGGAGCGTCTCGATCTCGTCGGCAGTGCGCAGCTGATCCTCCGACAGCAGAAGCGCGGCGGCACCGGCAACATGTGCGGCCGACGCCGAGGTGCCCATGAACGGGGGGACGTTTGTGTCCGTGAAACTGGTCGTGACGCCATCGGGCGCTACGAGGTCGGGCTTGACGCTGAGAGGCTGGCCGAGGATCGGACCCTGCGAACTGAACTCCTCAAGCTGATCCATCGCCAGGATGGGGAAGCCCGGGATGTCCATCACCGGTCCGCGCACCGCACCTACCGCATAGGCGCCGCGTGCCGTAGCCAGCGTGTCAAGGCTCGATACCGCTACCTGGTGGGATTGCTCGAACTCCACACCGGGGGCGAATAGTTGGAAGCGATCGAGCGGATCGGTCGGGCCCGAGACATGCACAACCTCGAGGCTGAATATGTCATCAGTGTCAATGCGCGCGGAGAGGACATCATACGGCGGGTCGTCACCGTTCTGTGTCCAGCGCGACTGCGCAATTAGCGTGCCGGAGGAATCGCGCAGCACGAGGTCGTAGTCGCGGTCGGTCAGCGCCCCGGCGCTCTCAAACCAACTGAGGTGGAACTCATACAGCCCCGAGCCAAGGTAGCTGCCCCATGGGCCGAGACGCACCTCGATCGACTCGTCGCCGGCACCGAACTCGAGCAGACCGTCACGATCGCGGTCCTGCCAGGTGCCCTGCCAGTGGCTCTTCGCGTTGTTGCCCGCCGCGTTGACCCAGAAGACCCCGGCATCTCGGGCTCGGTTGATGGCGCGCGCGACAGCGGCAGTGCCATCATAGGGCGGGATGGGCAGGCCAACGGAGGCGTTCACCACGTCGAAGCCCTGGTTGGCGACGTAGTCGGCCGCCGTGATCAGAGCCTGATCGGTGTCCACCGCAATCAGCGTGAAGTCGGCAGAGGGGGCGAAATCGGCGATGATCTCTGCGACCTGCGTACCGTGATCGCTGGTGCCCATTGTCCCGTCTGCGCGGAAGCTGATGGTCTCAGCTGTGGCCGGCACTTCGGCGCCACTGAGTTGGCCGAAGCCTGTGTCAATGACCGCCACCCGGATTCCGCGGCCGGTATACCCGGCGCGATGGAAGGCCGTCGCGCCCACCACCTGCAGCGCCTCAGTCTGATGTGCGCCGAAGGCCTGCGCCGGCACGACCATCGATGGCGGGCGAACCATTGCGACTTCCGGCAGCGATGCGATCTCAAGCAGCCGGTTTGCGGGCACAAACGCCTCCACCCGCTCCTCATTTCGGAAGCGGACCCGAGCGCCGTGGCCCGCCAACCGGTTCGCAGCGGCTGCCATGGCACTCTTGAAGTGCACGGCCACAAGTACCTCACCGGCACCCGCCGGTGCAGTGCCCTGCGCAGCCTGTAGTGCCAGGCCACGTAGTCCGCCGGCGAGGTCGCCGGCGCCCGTGGCCCCCCAGGCCGTCCCGGATATGATGATAACAAGTGCCACCAGCGCAATGCTGGTGCCGCCCGCGGGGATTCGTCCTTTGCGAAGCCGACTCACTTTGACTCCTCCTCGTGGCCGCACATCGTGCAACCAGCAGTGGAGCATCTGCCGCGTCATTATCTGCTATCCCGCTGAGCTTCAGAGCCTGTCGAGGGGCATTTAAGCCGCGTCCGCGCCCCTGCTCTGTTCTCTGGTTGTCCGTCTCATCAGGTGGTCCATCCTGTCCTGATATGCCCGGACAAGTTCGTCCCACCCGCTTGACCGTGCGAACTCGCCCCCGAGAGCCAACGCGTCGGGCCTGCTGCCAATAGCCGACGCGACCGGTATTGCGGGCCCGATACGGTTCCGATACGCACCGCTGGCGGCCACCATGCAGCGATCGAGGGCCTCGACCACGTCCTTTGCGGCGGCCCCGACCGCCCCCGGGCAGTTCTCAGCGAGTACCCTCGAGAACTCCCGAAGGTCGCACATCTCCTCGGCCTGTTCCCCATTCTGCGCGGAGGCCTGCGCGGCCGACAGCCATGGCGCGGTCTCGGCCATCTGCAGAACTGTGGCCCGCGAAAGGGCCATTGCAGCCTCGGCCACCTGCTCCAGACCCGAAGGTCTGAGCGCCATCAGCGGCCACTCACCTGAGCCCTCAAGCCATCGTCGCGATAGTTCGGCGGCGTCGACAGCATCGGCGCCACTCGCCAGCATCTCGTCCCACGCGAGGCCACTGCTGGGAACCCGTCCCGGCGCGGCGAGCATCACCTGCACCTGCTCGCGCAACGCCCACGCTAGCTCGGCGCTTCCCCCGTAGCAGCAGTCAAGCACCGCAATGTCAACCTGCCGCCCCAGACCGTCGTGGATCGCCGCGGCCAACTCCGCCGGAGTGAGCGGGTCTCCCCCGCTGGCGGCATCCACCGCGACCGCCGCGCCCTCCGCCACCTGGCCGCCTTCAGAAGATATGCCCGTCGGGCTCAGTCCGTGCCCGAATACTATCAGGGCGTACCTCTCCGCGGGCGCCTCGCGTGCCGCCCACGAAAGCAGCTCTGCAATCGTGGTCGCATCCCCCATGTTCGCGGCCGCGGCGCCAGGCTGTTCGACCACGGTAGCATCGCTCCCGCCACGAACCAGCCGCCTCGTCGGCGATTGCTCTCCGTTGTCAATCTGCAGGGCGAGTGTCCAGCCCCCGACACGTGCGGCCTCCATCAACTTCTGCGCGTACTGTGGACCGAGGCCGCTCAAGTCGCCATCCGCGCACACTGCGCCGATCAGCGTCCAGTCACCCGAGGCGGCGGCGCCGTGCGGAGTGATCAGCGCTACGATCACTGCCGCTACGGCTCCCGCGTACAACGGCCTCAATCCGTGCGTCATTCAGTTACGCTCCATGGCCGACCATTCCGCCACGTCAGCGGTTGATGCCCCGGCTGCCCACGCCCGGCGTCTGATGGCCGTAGCGCGGGATGTTGAAGCCGCCGGGATACGTGCCCTGGCCGCCTGACTGGTAGCCCGCTCCGGTAGTCCCGGGCGGAGGTGGCGGCGCGGCGGCTGTCGTGAAGGTGCGGATGTCACTGAAGATCCAGCCAGCCTGACCGAGGCGGTTGACCGGAAGCGGCTCGCCGGTGCGGCGGGCGCCCACTCTCCAGTAGAACCGGCTGTTGGAGGCGAAGGTGTCGTTGATCGTGTAGAACATGGTGCCGCCGGTGTCCTGCCGGATCTCGGCCTGGTACCGCGGCGAGCGCTGCCCCTCAGGATCGTCCTCCGGGAAGACCTGCAGTACGTACTGGTTGGCCCCAAGGGTCGCGTTCCAGGTGAATGTCACGGAGCTTGTGGACTGGTTCTGCGCGCCACTCTCGGGCGACTGCAGTACCGGAGGCGTGAAGTAGGTCACACCTGACGTCGGTGTGCTCCCCTCCGACAGCGCCTCGTCCGGATCCACGTTGATCTCCGGATCGTCGAGGTCCACGACCTGCCCGGTGGTGATAGGGGAGCCACTTCCGGCGCGCCGGATAGGCTCTATCACGCGCTGGACACGGTGGAAGTAGGTGTGCCCCGGCTGCAGTGCCCAGTGGTGGAACAGCAGCTCGATGCTCCCATCCTCCTCATCGCCCTCGGGGGTGAGGAAGGTGAATTCCCGCTCGACCTCAAAGGTCTCAAACTCGGGCCCGTCGTCCCACACATCGTTCGGCAGCCGCGACTCGAGCACGGCGCCGACGAGCTTGTCGGGCATCAGGCTGAAGTTCTGGGTCTCGGCCCGGAAGAACAGCCAGGCGAAGATCTGGTCTTCGAGTGGTATCGAACGCTCCGGGACGCTCACGCGGATAACGGCTTCATCACCGGGCGCCTGCTGGAAGAGGAAGGACCGGACGCCGACCGGTGCATCATCTGACGACGGACCTGTTGCGACTGTCACAACGCCAAAGAGCGCCAGCAGCCCCAGAGCGACCGTGATTGTCTGCTGGTGTGAGGACTTGCGCTTCTCCGCCTCTGCGCGCTCCGGCCCTCGGTACAGCCTGTAAACCCGGTCGCCAATCCGCGCGCGACCCTCACCAAGCGCAGTCATCTTCGAGGTCCGGGCACCGACCTCGTCCACGAGGTAGGCTCCGACCTTGACCATCATGATCTGCTCGAGGTCGCGCTGCCAGACCGGGCGCAGCAGCATCATTTCCATGCCGCTCTGCAGCGCGTCATCATGGCCGAGGCTGAAGGTGGCGACGCCGAACTCGTTCACCGAGGTTACGTAACCGACTTCCATCCGGTTCCTGAGAAGCTCCGAGACCGCCAGTTCGGCAATCTCACGCACGGCGTCATTGATGACCCGCGACTCCTCGCCCTGCCACCCGGGGATGATCTTTGTGACCGTTTTGAGGTTCGCACCGTTGAGATGCTCGCCGATCTCCACATCGAGCAGACCGACCGAGAGCCCGATGGTGGCCTCTCCGGTCCGTTCATTGATGTGCAGCTCGGTTATCTCACCGGTGGCGACCTGATCCACGGCGAGGCGCTCGCCGAGGCGCATCTGCTCGACTATCGACAGCGGCGGATCGAGACTCAGGGCAGCCAGTTCCCGCTCCAGGTCCATCTTCGAGGTGATGCTGTACTGACCCGAACCCTCCATCGCCAGGGCCAGAGCATCAGTCGCCTTCTGGCTGAGCACCGAGTCGATGGAGCCATCGGTGTCGCGGATGGGAAGCACAATGACGGAGGCGCTTTCGACGACCGGCTGCGCCTGTGCCTCCGCAACCGCCGGGAAACTGACGACTGCGTACGGAACGATCATAGTTGCAGCGACGTAGAGAGCGACGTATTTCCAGGTGCGGCTGCCGTGTAGTCGATGCATTATCTCGTTGCTCCTCCCGGCATGCGGCTCAGAGACGCGCTGCGCCCGGTAATTGTGCACACACTGCAAGCACAACATGCGTCAAGGGGTGCCGGATATCCTCCCGGCGGGGCCCCTCGTTACCGTCCAAGCGCGACTGTGCCGATCGCCTGTGTCTGTTGTCCGCCCTCACCACGAGCCCTTACGACCACAAGGTAGGTCCCGCTCGGGGCCCTCGTCCCTCTTGTGGTCATCCCGTCCCAAACCAGCCGCTGGACCCCGGCTGTCTGGAGCGTACCGTCGGCGACGGTATCCACCACGCGTCCTGCGATGTTGAGTATCTGCACCTCGACCTGCGCGTCGGCCGAGAGTGTGTAGCTGATCTCCGTCCCGCCGCCGACCGGTCGGGCTGAGGGCACCGACACGGCCAGAAGGTTGGTGCTGTCGAGCAGCCGGATCTCGAGCTCCCGCGCGCCCTCACGCGCTGTGAAGTCGTAGCTGGAGGACGTGCGCATGTATACCTGCCGCCCCGTCGCGGTGTCAACCAGCATCGGGCGCACGTCCGCAGGCACGGACGACAGATCCGGCCAGCGAACCGACACCGTCTCCCCTGCCGGCCCCTCGACGCTGAGCGTCCAGAGCGCCTCGGCAGTGGCGGGGCGCACATCCACGGCCTGCGAGCCGAGTTCCCCGGTCAGCGCGGCGTAGACAGAGGCACCCATTCCTGGCGGCGGCGGCTTGAGCATGTCCATGCCCGCGTCGAAGCCGCCCGTAGCCGCCGGCGCGCAACCGACCCACGTCGAGGTGTCGCACATGCCCGCTGAGGTGACCACCAGCGGCATCAGCCAGCCGCCCTCGGGGGCTACGACGGCGGGCCGCGCGGCGTCCTCAGCAGAGGCCAGCGTGTCGGTGCGCCGATCGCCGATCAGCGTAATGTCCGCGCCGGCATTGAACCAGTAGCCTACATAAGGCTCGGCCACTGCGGATGTCGCGTAGCCTCCGAGGACGTAGGCGAACAGCGGGCTGCGCACGAGCCCGGCGGCCATGGCCGCCTGCATGGAGCGCACTACTCCGGCCTGATCGCGAACCTGGAGCGAGTAGAAGTCGATTGGCTCGGTGAAGAAGCAGCCGAGCAGATTCCAACCGGACGCGCCGGAGTCGTAGGCGACCTCGTGGATGTCCTCGGCCTCAATGCCCTCACGCGAAAGTTCGCGCACCTGGTCGAGCCTCAGCCAGTAGCCGTAGCCCAGCCGGAAACGATCCGCGGGGGCAGACGGGTAGAGGCTGTAGCGACCGGTCTCGGGATCCCAGGTGGCCATCTGGAAGGTGGCCGGGTTCGCGCCCAGCAGATCGGCCGGGTCCGCGCTCGGATAATCGTAAGGCAGCGAGATGAGCTGCAGGCCGGACGGGAAGGTCCGGATGCTGCTCACTGTGAAGTTGATGCCGGTCGTCTCCTGGCCGCTGACGACGGTGGCGATTCGCTCCGCTGGAGAGACGGTGAAGCCGGTCGGATCGGGCCTGACAGTTACCTGCCCGGTCGGCACGTTCTCGAAGCGGTAGTTGTAGCGACTGCCGTCGGTGGCGGTAGAGACTGTGTCGCTCGTTGTGGTCGACGCGAGGACCTGGCTGCCGACCAGCAGTTCGACCGACATTCCCGCGACCGGCTCGCCGGTGATGCCGCGGGTGATGAGGCCCGCGAGCGCGATGCCGGGCGGCTCGCTCTGGAGGACGATCGTCACCTGCGCGGTCTCCGCGGCGTCAACCGTGACGCCGACGGGGGCGGAACGCTCCATCCCCGGCGCGGTAGCCTCGATGGAGTAGGTCCCAGGCTGGACCTCCA
>JAAYJW010000098.1 GCA_012522765.1 candidate division WS1 bacterium
GCTGCCGGGCCAGCGCCTCCGGAGACAGCCCCTCGATCTCACGCAGTTCGGCAACTCGTTGACCTATAGCGCGAAGCTGCTCGCTCATCTGTCGCTCTCCCTCGTCCGTTCGTCCACTGAGCTGAATGGCGCAATGTTAGCACATGCTGCGTCGCCGAACAAATCAGTTTCGCGTGTCCGCGAATGCCCGATTTGCCATCATCATCCCTGTTAGTTATACTGGACAGTGAGACTGCCTCTGCCGCCGGAGCTGATGCCGGCGGCGTTCTTCGTGAATTAATTGCTGCGCTCAAATAGAACCTCGAGAGCGCTTGCCCCGATACCCGGTGAACCGCATGGAAGACGACGCTCAGGAGCGAGAATTCGAGACCGACGATGAACTCGGCGTGATTCCCGCCGAGGGTGAGCCTGAACCGTCGCCGGCGTTTCGGCGCGTGGACCTCACTCACGGTCATCTGCTTGGTCAGATAGTCCGGCTCTCATGGCCCATTGTGGCGGGCTCATTTCTGCAGTGGATGATGGGCGTTGTTGACATCAAGATGGTTGGCACTCTTGGCCCTGCGTCCATTGCGGCCGTGGGCACCTCTCGCGACGCTATCTTCACCTTTCTCACGCTTGTCTTTGCCGTCGCCACCGGCGCGCAGATCATGACGGCGCGCTACATGGGCCAGCACAGCCCGAAGAAGGCCGCGGATGCCTGTCGCCAGGCAATCATCCTCTCCGTGCTTCTCGGCCTCATCATCATGCCGGCAGGGTACTTCCTTTCTGGGGACCTCCTCGCCGCTCTGGGGGCGAAGACTGAGACCCTCGCCCTCGGCACGGCCTACATGAAGACCTTCTTCATCGGAACCATCCCGCTGCTGCTGGGCTTCATGCTCACCGCCTCGCTGCAGGGCGCCGGTGATACACTCACCCCGCTCTACGTCAACATCGGGGTGGTTTTGATGAACATCGTGCTCAACTGGATGTTCATCTTCGGCGTCGGGCCATTACCCGCGATGGGCGTGATTGGGGCTGCCTGGGGAACTGTCATCGCGCGGACGGTCGCCGGCCTGCTGATGTTCTGGATCGTCACCAGCGGCAAGTTCGCGCTCCATGTACCGCTACTTGAACGATGGCCAATCAACCTGCCGCTGTGGGGAAAGATGGCCTACATCGGCGTCCCATCATCAATCGAGAGCTTCGCCCGCAACCTTGGCTTTCTTTCGCTCTTCTGGATCCTCAACCAGACCGACGCGGGGCGCCTTGCCGTGGCCGGTTACGCGGTGTCGGTGCAGATACGCATGTTCGGCGTAATGTTCGGCCTCGCGCTGATGAGCGCCGCCATGACCGCAGTCAGCCAGAACATGGGCGCTCAGTCACCCGAGCGAGCAGAGCGCAGCGGCTGGACGCTCGCGGCCATCGCGGCGGCCACAATGGGCGCGATGGGCCTCGTACAGATACTCCTCGCGGGCCCCATCATCGGGTTCTTCACCAGCGACCCGGAGACCATCCGCTGGGGCGTCATCTCGCTCGTTATCCTCTCCCTGTCGCTTCCGTTCACCGGTCTCTCGATGGGTTCCTCCGGTTCGCTTCGTGGCGCGGGCGATACACTCTCGCCGCTCTACGCCACGCTCATCTTCACGATGGCGGTCGGACCGGTGGCGGCATACGTCGGAACGATCGTGATGGATCTCGGCCCGCTCGGTGCCTGGGCGGGGATCGGCATCGGAACGGTTCTTCAGTCGCTGATGGTCGCCTGGATCTTCAAGCGCGGGAAGTGGAAGCAGATCAAGCTCTGAGCCGGCTCCGGCGGCAGGTAACGCGGCCCCGACGGGCGAACAGCCGCGCAGTGTACTCGTCATAGAAATGTGGAGGATACATTTCGCGAAAGAGGTACGTGTTTGACTGCCAGCGGGGCCGCGACAACGCCTCAGCAACCGCCCACCGTCTCGGTGGTCATCGTCAACTGGAACACCCGTGAGCTTTTGCGCGGGTGCCTCGCATCACTGCCGTGGGACTCAGACGACATCAGGCTTGAGGCCATCGTAGTGGACAACGGCTCCTCCGATGGCAGCCCCGAGATGGTCGAAACGCAGTTCCCGCAGGTCCGCCTGATCCGCAACGAGGACAACCTCGGCTTCGTCATGGCGAACAACCAGGGCCTGCGTGCCGCCACCGGCGACTTCCTCTTCATGCTCAATAGCGACACCGAGGTGCAGGCGGGGGCGATCGAGCGCCTCGTGGAGGTCGTCGCGTCAGACCCGCATATCGGCGCAGTGGGGCCGCGGCTGCTCAACTCCGATGGCACAAAGCAGGTATCCGCCGCGCCCTTCCCCAGCGTCATTCACCGCTTCCTGCCGTCGAAGTTCGAGCATGCGCACGATCTCGCGGTGGAG
The DNA here is from genome assembly GCA_012522765.1 of candidate division WS1 bacterium. Taxonomy (GTDB): domain Bacteria; phylum Armatimonadota; class Zipacnadia; order Zipacnadales; family UBA5352; genus UBA5352. The sequence continues at coordinate 2,379 of JAAYJW010000098.1, forward strand.
AAGCGCCTGCTGGGGAGCGAGCAGCCGATCGCCGATGTCGGGTGGCTCTCGGGCGCGGCGCTGATGACCCGCCGGGATGTGCTGGAGCGCATTGGCCCGCTCGATGAGCGCTACTTCATGTGGTATGACGACATAGACTGGGGGCAGAAGCTGCGCAAGGCCGGCTACCGCCGAGTGATGGTGGCGGATGCGAAAGTCCTGCATCACGGTCGCCAGTCCGGCGGCACACTCCCCACTCGCACACTCGCCGCCCAGCTATTCGACAGCGAGTACCTCTACCTGCGCCTCCACTCGGGCAGGCTGGCGACCTGCA
>JAAYJW010000099.1 GCA_012522765.1 candidate division WS1 bacterium
AGCATGGCCCCTCGGGAAAGGCGAGCCCGTCGGCGATCAGTTCAAGCTCGTCATTCACCTGGCGTCACTCCTCCTGCGCCTGTCGCGAGACACGCACCTGTTGCTCGCCCGCACCGACCTGCATCTGCGCGATCCCCTCGATGTTGACCGTGGCACCTGATTCACTGCTGACGGTCATCGCCACCTCATCGTCACTGAACACGATGTCAGAGACGGTAACCTCGCCCTCAACAGGCGTGATCGTGATCGGCAGGCGCTCCAGCACCACCAACTCGCCCTCCTCCAGATCAACCTGCGTCTTCGCTTCAGCCCCGACCACAGTAGCGAAGCCGCGGTCGGTAATCATGCCGTCGGTGTCGAAATGCGTCACACGCGCGAGTGTCCGCTCACCATGCCAGCCAAAGTCGCCGGAGATGCTGACCACGATGCGCTCCTGCCCGAGCAGGTAGCCCGGATGCAGTTCGATCGGCGTGAACGGGAAGAGGTAGGGCTGAACCTGGTGCTCGTAGCCCATCCAACTCGTCGCGACCGGCAGGCTCGCCTGGTTGACCACGCGGACGAAGCGGTCAAAGCTCTGATAGCTGCTGAGGTAACCGAGCGGGGTGTCCAGCAGGCCCTCATACCACCAGACATCGTTATGCTGCTGCTCGACCATGCGCGGAACTTCCAGTTCAAGCAGGCGCCGGATGCTGGTCGGCCCGTTGCCCATCACCATGCCACCGTGCTCACGGACCTTCTCCACCACGGCGACGCGGTGGTCGGCGCCGGCGATGGACTGCACGGCAATCTGATGGTCCACCTCATGCGTCTCCGGATCTATCACGCAGGAATAGCCGTCGCCGAAGAGGTGCGTCACCAGCGGCGCGCCGTAGCCGGTCGTCTCCATCTCATCCCAGTAGAGGCCGTCAATGCCCATCTGCTCGAAGTAATCATCCACCGCGTCGAGCATGGCGCGACCGTAGGAGTTCTCCAGCGTCGCCAGCATGCTCCACGAGATCGAGTACTGCCCGCTCCACTCGGTGAAGTGGTGCTGTCCCTCAGCGTTTGTGATGGCGCTGTCGGGATAGCGCTCGTTGGCGTCGGGGAAGCTGTCGCGCTGGGTGTCGTAGTAGACGAGGCAGGTTGACCCGGGCCGCGCCTCGTGGATTTTGTCGATCGCGCGGCGGAGGCGGTCTCGGAAGCTCGCCCAGTACTCATCCAGCACGTAGGTTCCAAAGCCAATCGTATGCGAGTTGGCCTTGCGGTCAACCCAGCCGCCGCAGTAGATGAAGTAGTCTATGCCGCGCTCATCGAGCTGCGCCCGGAGGTCCTCGATGGGCATGTCTATCACCGTGTCAGGGTTGAAGAACGCCCAGGGCCCCGGAGTGAGGTAGTTCGAGTCCCAGTCATCGCGCACCGCATTGATGAAGTCAAAGTAGTCGTTGGACGCCATCGGGTAGACCGACCAGCGCAGCGTATGCTCGCCGCCCTGCGGCAGCCAGAGCATCTCCGTCCGCAGGCCGGTGGCATTCTCTTCAGCATCGTAATGCAGCCATGCCTGGTTGCGATAGACGTCATCCTCGCAGATCATGCCTACGCCGTGATCCTCGCCCGCCACATACACTGACGGGTTGCCGGGCGAGTAGTAGCGACTGCGGCCTGGATCAACGCTACCGGCAATGTGAATGCGCCTGTCGCCGTCGAGCATAACGCGGTTGTCCACGATCAGGCCGAGGTCGCGGTTGCGCAGGTTGACCCACGTGTCGGCGACTTCGACGCGGTCTTCATGCACCGTGATCGCGCGCCTCAGTTCGTAGTCCGGCCCGCGGCCGACGATCAGCGGTTCCTGCCCGCTCCGCAATGAGGTGCTCCAGGCACCCTGCCCCTCGACCGTGGGTTCGGGAGAGGCCTCCAGGCGGTTGAAACCACCGCCGGGGTAGCTGACCAGCGTCTCGAACGGATAACGCACGCCATCCACGGTGATCTCAAAGCCTCCGGTGTTGAATGCGCCCCACTCGAACTGCGCGGGGCCAGCGACCGGCTCTCCCCGGTTTACCGGCTGATCCATCACCGCGTCGGCGGAGAGGGTCGGGCTGCGACCATCGCGCGTCTCGAGGCGCATCATTCCCACCACGAGATCGAGGTCGCCGCCAACCCTCGCGGCCAGTGAGGGTGTACTCAGATTCGTGATCGCGATCGTGTTCTGCTGGTCCTCATGCAGCAGGTCGCTGATGTCGAGAACGAAGCGGTATGCTTCGCCGTCATACCAGGGCTGAGCGTTGCAGACCTCAAAATCCGGCGCGTATACCACTCTCCACTGCCCGCGCTCCTGCCAGAGCAGCGTGAGCCCGCCCGAGTACGCGAAGCTCATCGGCTTGTTCACAAGCCGTTCGACGGTGCGGCTCTTCGCGCCGGTGACAAGCTCACCGTTGACCTGTACCTGCATCAGGTAGTTGGACCCCGAGGGCGAGGGTGCATCCACCCGAGCGGTCAGTTCCAGCAGCGCCGTCCGATCCTGTGTCTCCACCGGCGCGATCTGCCACTCATGTGTGGCCTGAACCGCGATAGCCTCCGGCTCAGTCACGATCTCGATAGGCTGCGACCACGCTGCCATCACCGTCATCAGTCCCAGTGCCGCGCAGATAATTGCTCGCATCAAGTTCATCCTCCTGGCGTAGCGACAACCTCGAACGCCCCGCAGCCTGGCGGATCGGGGCGCGGGTTGCCGTAGAAGTCATGTGTTACCGCCGGTCGGCGGTCTGTTGGCTGCAAGGTCTCTGCGCTTCCCGCCCCTGCCGCGGGGGATTCCGCCAGCAGGCGGTAATCACCGGCAGCGGCGTCAGCAAAGAGCGGGTCGAGTTCGGCGAGCGTGCTGTCCGCATCGAAGCCGGCCTCGCGCCATTGCTCCCACGTTGCGATCTCCGGGGTATTGCCCGTGCGCGCAGTCAGCCAGTTGCGCGGCGCGGGCATCAGATACATGAAGTAGTTCGAACGAAGCAGAGTAATATCCTGTTCGGGCGTCTCCCCCATCGACTGGTATATGTCGCCGACTGACACGGGCGAATACATCAGGCAGTTGCGGAAGAACTTGGGCCCCTCGCGGTAGTGCATCACGTGGAAGTAGCCCTTGGGCCGCGTGAAGATGTACGTCTCGTGGACTCGCCAGTTCTCCCAGCCGACATGGTAGTCGGTGAGCGAGCTATCTACGTAGAGGTTGTTGCACCACAAAAGCGAGCAGGTTGGACTGCCTACCGCTCCGTTTGTCTTCACGCGATGGCAGTTGACGAAAACGCAGCGTTCCGTGCGGTGGAGATGGTTCTGATAGTCCTCATCATTGCGGCGATGCGAATTGTCAATTGCCGCATCCGCTTCCCAGTTTTCGAACCAGCAGTTGAAGATGAGGCCATCGGCAGGCGCGGCGAAGGCGATGCCATCGTGGTTGAAGACAGGATCGGTAAGGCCGTAGTCGTGGAAGTAGCTGTTCTGTATGACGCCGAACCTCAGGTCGCGCGCATCATCACGGTAGATCCCACGATGCCGACCGGTTTCGGGATCGAGTCCGGCGCCGTTATTGATGACGATCCCCTGCGCACACCGATAGCCCTCGCCGAAGTCCATCCCGGCGATCTCCACCCCGTCAATGAAGTACTCTTCGCAGCCATCGAGGCGGATGAACGGCTTCTCGCTGGTGCCCGCGAGGTAGCAGTTGCGTATCTCGATGCTCCCGCAGCTTTCGAAGAAGAAGGTCGAGGATGCGCGCCAGTCTCCGTGGTTCTGAATTACCGCCATGTCCTCAATGACGATGCGCTCGCAGTTGCGGAAGTAGTACAGCGCGTGTCTGTACTTCTCGCATTCGGGGCTTGCCCACGAGACGCGCAGTCGCTGGCCGGAGATGCGAATCTCGTCGGTCTCGTCGGTAAAGACCTGGCGCACGTCTTCGCCGGCTACGTCCGTAAACTCCATCTGGCTGAGGTCGTGCCGCGCAAGTTCGCGGCCGGTCGGCAGCTTTGACCAGTCGCTCAGGTAGGTCTGCGAGTACTTCCCGTGCTCGGGGATGAGGTCGTCTGTATGAGCTACCGAACAAAGCGCGCAGATGCAGCAGGCAACCATCAGCAGGGGTCGGATCTGCATGGCGGTACCCTCCGAGGTGCTACTTCGGCGCGATAAGCGTCACTGCCTGGGCAGCGATCCCCTCGCCGCGGCCCTCAAAACCGAGCTTCTCCGTGGTAGTCGCCTTCACACTCACCGCAGCCTCATCCATCCCCAGCGCCAGCGCGATGTTGTGACGGATCCGCGCGATCTCCGGCGCCAGCCTCGGCCGCTCACAGATGACCGTGGCGTCAACGTTCACAGGCCGCCAACCGGCTTCCGCGAGCGTCTCCACGACGCGGGCGGCCAACTCGGCGCTGTCGGCTCCTTTGAGGGACGGGTCGCTATCGGGGAAGTGTCGCCCGATGTCACCGAGGGCGGCGGCCCCCAGCAGGGCGTCACAGATCGCGTGGAAGAGCACGTCGGCGTCTGAGTGGCCCCGTAGGCCGACGCCGATGTCGAAGCTTACACCGCCGAGAATCAGGCTCTCTCCCTCAACGAGCGCATGGACATCATAGCCCGTGCCGACGCGGATCTGCGTCGCATGATGCCCCGTCCGTCTCCCCAGCAGCCACTCAGCGCGCGCCAGGTCCTCCGCGGTGGTCACCTTGAAGTTATCCGGATGCCCCTTGCTGACGTAGACCGGATGGCCGATTCGTTCCACCAGCGAGGCGTCATCGGTGACGTCAAGCCCCTCCGCCTCCGCGCGGCGGTAGGCGTCAAGCAGAAGGTCGTAACGGAAAGTCTGTGGCGTCTGCGCGTGGTGCAGGTCACAGCGTGGGGGTGTTGCCTCGATGCGTCCATCGGCGTCGCATTGCTTGATCGTGTCAACTGCGGGGACGGCCGTCACCGCTGCGCCATAGCGCCGCGCGGCGTCAATCGAGCGCAGGATCGTCGCCTCATCAACCAGCGGGCGGGCGCCATCGTGGACACAGACGACCTCCGGAGACGCCTGTCGCAGTGCCTCCAGCCCGGCCCGGACTGAGTCGGGTCGCTCTGCACCGCCGGGAATGATCTCCCTTACCTTCTCGTAGCCGCCATCCTGCACGATGCCGCAGGACAGTTCGACGCAATCGGCTGGAATCACAAGGACGATGTCGTCAATGGCCGCGCACCCGTTGTACGCGGCAAGCGACCATTCGACCATCGGGCGGCCCGAGAGTGGCACAAACGCCTTCGGCACAGGCGCTCCGAAGCGGGTGCCTCGACCGGCCGCGGCAATGACTGCGGCCGCACCTCCCAACCGCCTCATTCCTCCTCCGACGGCGCCCTGCCGCGCACATCCGCAAAGAGCATCTTGCCCGCATTCGTCTGCAGGACGCTCGTAACCATCACAACAAGCGTCTCCCCGACCATGCCTCCCGCCTTCTCAACCACGACCATCGTGCCGTCGTCGAGATAGCCGACGCCCTGTCCGGGCTCCTTGCCATCCTTGATGACGGTGACGGTGATCTCCTCGCCGGGCAGGAAGGTCGGGCGCATCGCCCCCGCAAGTTCGTTGACGTTGAGAACTCGCACGCCCTCAAGGCTGGCGATGCGGTTGACGGAGTAGTCGTTGGTGACCACGGCCGCGCCGGTGCGAGCGGCTATGTTCACCAGGCGCGCGTCCACCTCCATGTGCTCCTTCGGAGGTGTTGGATCGTGGTAGATCATGACATCCACGTCCTGCAGCGACTTGAGGCGGTTCAGGACGTCGAGACCACGCCGTCCGCGTTCACGCTTGAGGCCCTCGGCGGAGTCGGCGATATGCCGCAGCTCCTGCAGGATGAAGTTCGGGATGCAGATGGGGCCCTCTATGAAGCCGGTCGCGCAGATGTCATAGATGCGCCCATCGATGATGATGTTGGTATCAAGCATCTTCGTGCCCGGCGGCAGGTCAGAATCCGCGCTGCGCCCCAGTTGAGCGAGGCCCGGGAAGACATAGACAAGCTGCTCCTTGGCGCTCATCGCGAAGATCACGCCAAGGATCGCGCCGCTGATGGAGGCGAATATCTGGACCGGCAGCGCGTAGTCCGTCGAATTGAAGGGGATGGTGGCAAGCAGCGCGACCGCAAGACCTACGATGGTGCCCACGACCGCGGCGAGCTTGTCGAGGACCGGAACGGCCTCCATGTGCTGAAGCCATACGATCAGCTTGCGGAATAGGAACAGCGCCACGAGAAAGCCGATGAGGCCGAAGATCGTGTTCACGCCCACCTGGAAATAGAGCAGATCAGTGCTCGGCTCGGGCCCGACAAGCCTTTCGCCGAGGAGGCGTCCGGCCCAGTGACCGAGGACCACGAAGCCGAACGTCACGGCGGCCACGAACAGGAACCACAACCAACGTATGAGCATTGATACATCCTCCCGCAGACCGGCATCAGCCGCGGTAGCGGCGTTCCGGTCCAGTTATGTAGATGACACTACGACCAACGTGCACGATATTGTGCTAAGTTCGCCCTCGCTGCTTCCGCTCCTCCTTCGGAGACAAACGCATCAGAGCGGAACATTGGGCATGAAGTGGAGCTGCCGAAAAGGGAAGTCGCCGCCGGCCTTTCGCGACCGGCGACGACTGGTTTCGCTGGACCGTGTTGTTCCGATCAGGCCGGATGCGGACTGACCGCGGTCTCGACGAAACGGAAGGTCACGCGCCCGTCCTCATCGAGATCGGCCATGATCTCGCAGCCCGATCGCGTCTCACAGGCGAGGATCTGCTCGGCGAGCGGGTCCTCGATGAGCGAGCGGATCTGCCGGCGGAGCGGGCGGGCGCCCATGGATGGGTCGAAGCCGCGCTCTGCAAGCATGTCCTCAAGCTCCCCGGTGATCGTGACGTGCAACTCACGCTCGACCAACCGCTCGTTAAGGTAGCCGATCTCAAGCTGAACGATGTCGCGAATCTGCTCCTGCGTGAGCGAGTGGAATACCACTACATCGTCCACGCGGTTGAGGAACTCGGGGCTGAAGGCCTTCTTCAGCTCGTCGGTTACCTTCGACTTCATCCGGTCATACTCACGCCGCTCCTGCTCGACCGAGCGGGCGTTGGCGTCGGTGCTGAAGCCCATGCGCGTGTTGTCGCTGATGGTGCGCGCGCCGACGTTGCTGGTCATGATGATGACCGTGTTCTTGAAGTCAACCACGCGGCCCTGGGCATCGGTCAGACGCCCGTCCTCCATGATCTGCAGCAGGATGCTGAAGACCTCCGGATGGGCCTTCTCGATCTCGTCAAAGAGCACGACCGAGTATGGCCGGCGCCGGACAGCCTCGGAAAGCTGCCCCGCCTCTTCGTAGCCGACGTACCCGGGCGGTGCGCCAATCAGCCGCGACACTGCGAAGCGCTCCATGTACTCGGACATGTCGATGCGGATCATCGCGTCCTCATCGCCGAAGAGATAGTCGGCGAGCACTCGAGCCATGAGCGTCTTACCGACACCGGTCGGCCCGAGGAACATGAAAGAGCCGATCGGCCGGCGCGGGTCCTTGACGCCCGCACGTGCTCGGCGTACCGCGCGCGAGACTGTCGTAATGGCCTCATCCTGCCCGACAACGCGCTGCACGAGCGCGCCCTCCATCTTCAGCAGTCGCTGTGACTCCTCCTGAGAAAGCTGCGTCACCGGCACACCGGTCCAGGTGGAGACGATCTCGGCGATGTCATGCCGGAGTACCTCCGGACGCGGCTCCTCGTCTGCATCAACAAGCTCCACCTCGTCCTCTTCGGCGTCCGGGAAGAACAGCATGTCGGCCGGCTCGTCCTCAAGCTCGCGGCAGAAGCTGCTGCTGAACTCGCCCGTCTCGCAGCGCTCGCGGTAGCGGCGCAGCTTCACGCGGGAGCCCGCCTCATCGATCAGGTCAATCGCCTTATCAGGCAGCGAGCGGTCGGTGATGTAGCGGCTGGAGAGATCAACCGCCGCGCTGAGCGCGTCCTCGGTCAGGTCCACGCGATGGAAGTCCTCGTAGCGGCTCTTGATGCCGAAGAGGATATCCAGCGCCTCCTCCGGGCTGGGCTCTTCCACGCGCACGGCCTGGAAGCGCCGCTCCAGCGACGGTGTCTTCTCGATATGTTTGCGGAACTCATCGGGCGTGGTGGCCCCGATGCACTGCAGTTCACCGCGCGAGAGAGCGGGCTTGAGGATGTTGGACGCATCCATCGCGCCCTCAGCCGCGCCGGTACCGACGATGGTGTGAAGCTCGTCGATGAAGATGATGATCCGGCCCTGTGAGGCGCGAATCTCCTCCATGACACGCTTCATGCGCTCCTCGAACTCACCGCGGTACTTCGTGCCCGCCACGAGGCTGGCGAGATCGAGCGCCACGAGCCTGCGGTCGCGCAGTGGCTCGGGCACCTCGCCGGAGGCGATGCGCTGTGCAAGCCCCTCGGCGATAGCGGTCTTACCGACACCGGCATCGCCGATCAGACACGGGTTGTTCTTCGTGCGCCGGCACAGGATCTGCACCACGCGCTCGAGTTCCACATCCCGGCCGATGATCGGATCGAGGGTGCTCTCGCGGGCAAGCTCGGTCAGATCGCGGCTGAAGTGGTCCAGCGTCGGCGTTTCGCTCGGGCCGTCGGCCTCCTCGGCATCCGCGCGCGCAAGCTGCAGGATCTGCTGCCGCACACGCTCGCCGTTGATGTTGTGCCGGCGCAGAGTCCGATAGGCCGCACCGCGACCCTCCCGCGCGAGTCCGAGCAGGATGTGCTCCGTGCCGATATGATGATCGCTCAGTTCCTTGGCCTGCGTGTACGCAAGCTGCAGGACCCGCTGGGCCTCGGGTGTGAACGATATTTCGTTTGAGGGCTGATCTTCCGAGCCCATGTCGATGTTGCGGCGCAGGTCCGAGCGGAGCTGCCCGAGGTCCACGTTCAGGGACCGCAGGATCTCCGCCGCCATGCCCTCGCCAAGCCTGATGAGGCCGAGCAGCAGGTGCTCGGTGCCGATGAGGTGCATGCGCATTTGCGAGGCCTCATCATGAGCGATGAGGATGGCCCTGCGCGCTCTATTTGTGAAGCGTTGCCACAATTCCATGCCGCGTATGGCTCCTTATCGTGAGAGTGCGCCGTGATTGTCAGGTTCCGCACGCGAACTCCGCAGAGTCCTGCGCCGCCCCCTTGGGGCGTCACCTGCAGGCGCACGGGAGGGGGCCAGGGCGCATTCGCATGTACGTTCGCCGCGATTGCGCCAGATGTTTCCGTCAGCCTTCCGCCGCGCGTCACCCTCCCCGAGCGCCTGCAACGAGCAACCACGCGGGCGCCATGGGCGGGCTTGTCGCTTTGTTTAGATCCGCGGGGGCATGAGCCCCACTGTAGCCTTCGCCAGCCGAGTTAACTATTCCCTCGGCCGGAGCATCTTACTCGCGGATCGGTGTTCCCTCTGATCTGGTCAGGTCGCGGAACCGTTTCAGTAGACGTTTGGTGGTGTCCCCAGGTTTCCCCTGACCGATTATTCGTCCGTCTACTTTCACAACCGGCACCAACTCTGCCGCGGTGCCCGTAAGGAAGCACTCATCTGCCGTGTAAACCGCGGTGATCGGGAACATCCTCTCGACCACCATGATGCCCTCGGCCTCCGCGCACTCGATGACCGCTTTTCGGGTGATTCCCTCGAGAATGCCGGCATCAACCGGCGGTGTGATCAGCTTCTCTCCAGCGACGATGAAGATGTTGTCGCCGGTGCATTCGGAGACCATGCCCGACTGCGCGAGCATGATACCCTCCTGTACATCGGCCTCGATGCACTCGATCTTAGCCAGAATGTTGTTCAGGTAGTTCAGCGACTTGATCCCCGGATCGAGACTCGCCGCCGAGTTGCGCCGCGTCGAGCAGGTGATAAGCGGCAACCCGACCTCATAGAACTCCTCCGGGTAAAGCTGGATGCTCGCCGCAATGATGATCACGGACGGCTTCGGGCACTTGCGCGGATCAAGCCCGAGATCGCCCACGCCGCGGGTGATGACGAGACGTATGTAACCGTCCTCGATGTTGTTCGCCCGGCAGGTCTCCACGGTTGCCAGAACGAGTTCCTCGTGCGAGAGCGGAGGGGTCAGCATGATCGCGCGTGCGGAGCGCTCAAGCCTCGCGATATGCTCGTCGAGCCTGAAGACGCGGCCGTGATATGCCCGGATGCCCTCGAAGACGCCATCTCCGTAAAGCAACCCGTGGTCAAAGACCGAGACTTTCGCATCTTCGCGCTTTACTAGCTCTCCGTCGAGGTAGATCAACTGATCCATGGTGGTGGCTCCCCGTCTGGCGGTGAAACTGCCGGTAGTGTCGCCCGTATCGCTGGCCCGGATCCAGTGCCGAGCGGCGTCAGCAACGGTCAGATTGTAGCACAGATCAACCCCACCCGCAACTTCGTGACGAGGGAGGCTAACTCCTGTTCAGGGGCCGAAAGAAGCCCCTGCTGCCGCTCCAGGAAGGTCGGTGGACACGCCGGGATCTCTGCCAAAAGAACGCCCCCGGGCTGCCGAAACAGCCGGGGGCGCATGATCGTCTCGTGTATCCCTCTCAGTGGGTCAGGCCCACGTCATCGCGCCGGGGGCCTCGAAGATCGCGCAGTCGATGAGGAAGTCCACGGCCTTGATGAAGCCCTCGTTGGCGGTCATCAGCGAGTCCTCATGCTCGATAGACAGCGGGCCATCGTAGCCGCACATGCGCAGCGTCGAGATGAGGTCCTTCCACACAAGATCATCGTGCCCGTAGCCGAGGCTGCGGAAGATCCACGAGCGGTTCGGCTCGTCGCCGTAGTGCTTCGTGTCGAGGACGCCATTGACACGCACGTTCCAGTCGTAGACCGCTACATCCTTGGCGTGGAAGTGCTGAATCACCGGGCCCTTGCTCTGCAGCCAGCGGACGGCCGAGGCCGGGTCCATCCCCTGCCACCACAGGTGCGAGGGGTCGAAGTTCGCGCACATCCGCTCGCCGCAGGCCTCACGGAGCTTGATGAGCGTCTCGGGATTGTAGACGAGGAAGTTCGGGTGCATCTCGAAGCAGAAGTTCACACCGCGCTTATCGGCGTACTTGTTCTCGGCCTTCCAGTAGGGAATCGCCACGCTCCACTGATACTCCAGCGCCTCCAGATGATCGGGCGGCCACGGGGCGGTGATCCAGTTGGGGTATTTGTCATCGGGGCCGCCTCCGGGCAGACCGGAGAAGCCGTTGACGCAGGTCACCTCGCACTGCGCGGCAAGGTCGCAGGTGGCGCGCCAGGCATCGTGGTGTTCCTGCGCGATCTCCTTGTTCGGGTGCAGCGGGTTGCCGTGGCAGGAGAATGCGGAGATCTCCAGACCGTGGTCCCTGATGCAGGCGAGAAACTCGTCCCGCTTCTTCTTTGACCCCTTCAGCTCAGCGGGGTTGGCGTGTGCGTTGCCCGGGAAGCCCCCGGTGCCGATCTCGATAGTGTCAAGCCCGGCTTCGGCGAAGAACTCACAGACCTCCTCAAGCGGCATGTCACTCCACGCAGCAGAAAGCGCTCCGACCTTCATGGCTGTGCTCCTCCCTCAGTTGTCCGTTCCAGTGCGAGACAGCGGTTATCGGTGAAACGGCCCCGGCTATCTTCTCCGCCGCTCCTCCCCCTGATCGGGACGCCGGCGGCTCTTGACCATCCTCAGGATCCACGCGACGATCAGGATCACGACCGCCGCAAGGTCGGCGGCGCCCATCAGCCCGCCAAGCACGCTCGGCAGTGGCTCATTCCAGCGAAAATGCCATGCAACGACCCATGCGGCATGCAGCAGCACCCATAGGGTCGCCACCACGATCACGATGTTGCGACGACTGCGGTTCATCTGAAGCTACCTCCGCGCCCCCGGACCCCGCTTCTTCTTTCCGACCTTCATCAGGCGTGGGGCGATCACAAAGAAGACCAACGCCAGCACTGCAAAGACACCGACCAGCGCGAGTACGGCCGTCAGCATCGGCGGCTCACCCTCTGTTGATGTGGCATCGATCCACAACGGTGTCGATAGTGGTTAGTTGGCAGTAACAATTTTCGGCTGCCAGCTCAAAGCTGCCAGCTTACGGCTTACAGCCTACCCGCTTCCGGGCAGGTCGGAACCTTATTGCGAGGTACCGTCAGTTCGTTGGCTTGCGGCTACACCTTCACCCACATACCGGCGGCCGCGGCCTCGTCGCAGGCGGCGAGCACCCGCTGTGTCCGCAGGCCATCCTCGAAGCTCGGCCACGGCTGCTCGTTCTTCGCGATGCCCTGGCAGAGGTCGAAAACCGTGTTGATGAAGGTGTGCTCATAGCCGATGATGTGCGCCACCGGCCAGTAACGCGGGCCGCCCTCATCCGGCAGGCCCATGTACGGATGCACGTCCTCGGTGGCCTGGATCAGCCGGAAGCCGGTGCGGTCGCCCGGATCCTCGGTGCTGTAGTACTCAAGCTCGTTCATCCGCTCGAGGTTGAAGCGCAGCGAACCCTTCGAGCCGTTGACCTCGAACCAGTTGTAGTTCTTATGCCCGGCGGCGAAGCGCGTGGCCTCCATCGTGCCGAGGGCGCCATTGGCAAAGCGGCAGAGCGCGATTACGCCATCGTCCACGTCAACATGCCCCATCGGCGCGTCGGCTGCGGCGCGGCCACCGAGGCCCGAGTCGAAGCTGTCAAGCTGCGGCCGCTCCTCGATGAATGTCTCCATCGTGCAGGCGAGCGATTCGATGTCGCCGAGCAGCCACAGCGCGAGGTCTATCGAGTGCGCCATCAGGTCGCCGAGCGAGCCGGAGCCAGCGATGTCCTTCTGTACGCGCCACATCATCGGCACGTCCGGTGACATCAGCCAGTCCTGCAGATACAGCGAGCGCCAGTGGTAGATATCACCGAGGTCGCCGTTCTCGATCATCTTCTTCGCCAGCGAGATCGCCGGGGCGCGGCGGTAGTTGTGGCAGATCATGTTGATGACGCCGGCGTCCTTGACGGCTTTCACCATCCGCTCGGCGTCCTCGACGCTGGTTGCGAGAGGCTTCTCGCAGAAGACGTGCTTGCCCGCCTCGGCGGCCTTAATCGCCAGTTCCGCGTGCTGGTTGTTCGGCGCGGTGATGTCCACGAGGTCAATATCGTCGCGCGCGAGCAACTCGTCCATGTCATAGATGGCCTCTTCCCAGCCGAACTGCCGGGCGCAGGCATCCACGCGCTCCTTCGTGCGGCCACAGAGCGCCTTCATGACCGGAACAGCCTCGAGTTCGGGGAAGAAGAACGGGACCTGCCGGTAGGCGTTGGAGTGGGCGCGGCCCATGAAGTTGTAGCCGACAAGACCGACGTTGATCTGTTTCATCGCACGACCCTCCCGAGCGAATAGCCTGAGTCAGCAATGAGCGCGTGATGTTTCCACGTTGGCGCGAACGGACCTGCTTTTCCCATGATTTGTGATCGGAGGGGCCTGTCGCCTGACAGGCCGATCTTTGATCGCACCATCACGCGTCAGCACAATCGGTCTGTCAGCCACCCGATTCCTCCTGCGTCCAGTCGAAGACCACGCCCAGCGGCTCCTCGCGGCGCGTGTAAAGCAGATCGTACGCCTCCGCGCCCTGTTGCGGCGTGAAGCGATGGCTGATGAGGTCAGCGAGGCGCATGTCGCCACGCTGCAGGTAGGAGAAGAGCAGATCCGTCTGCCGCTGTGGCGTCCAGCGCCGGTGGGCATCGGGCAGCCAGCTTGAGCGCGTACCGACGATCCGTACCTGCCGCGACACTACATCGTAGGTCAGGCACTGCTGCGAGGGCACCGGGCAGTCGCCCAGCATCAGCAGCGTGCCGTGATCGCGCGCCAGCGGCAGCGCCTGCGGCAGCACCGCCGGGTGGCCGGTCACATCATAGACCACGTCCGCCAGTTCCCCCGCTGTAAGCTCCTCCACGAACGCTTTCGCGTCGGCGATATCACCGGCGAATCCCGCGTTAGCGCCATGCTCCAGCGCGACCTGCACGCGCCCCCCAGAGCGATCTATCACCATCACTTCGCGCAGGCCCATCGCGCGGAGATACTGCGTCACAAGCTGCCCAAGCGGCCCGAGGCCGATGATGACGGCCCGGTCGCCCATGACATGCTCGGCCATGCGCACGCCGGTCTGCGTGATGACGCCGAGGATCGCCCATACGGCGTCCTCGTCGGAGACACCGTCCGGCACCGGCGCCGCCCAGAGTTGCTTCATCGTCACATTGTAGTGGCTGACATGGGCCGCGGTGGCGCAGACGCGGTCGCCGACAGTCACCTCCTCGACGCCCTCCCCCACCTTCGTCACGCGACCGAGCATGCAGTAGCCGTTGTGACGCGGGTAGTGCATGAAAGGCGCCCAGTGCGTGCCCTCATCGGCCACGCCGCGGTAGCAGATCATCTCGGTCCCGGTGCTGATCTGCGTGAGGATCGCCTCGACGGTGACCTCGCCCGGTCCCGGCTCAGCAAGCTCCTCCTCGACGAATGCTGCGCTCAGTGGTGCGTCGAAGATAACTGCGGTGGTCTTCATCAATCATGACTCCCGCTGGTGTGGCGTCTGCGCAGGCGGAGTATTCGGGGCCGTCGCTGTGGGTCCTTCATGAAGGTATTGAAGCTCCCGCGACCAACCTTCCGCCGCTGCTTAGTCGAACCGGAGGCGATGGCATGAAGGTG
>JAAYJW010000007.1 GCA_012522765.1 candidate division WS1 bacterium
CACCGCCCAGCCCGCAGCGCCCGAATCCGGCGTTGCGGCCGTCGTGGAGGCGATCTCCACGAATGCGCTCGTAGCATCCGTGCGCTCGCCGAAGAGCCGCCGCAGGCCCTCGGGATTGCTGGCGAGGGCATCTGTGAATGTGCCGCTGTCGAAGACGAGCTGATCGCTGCTGTTGAAGGTGAGGCCGACCTGCGCCGCCAGCTTCAGCTCGCCGCCGAGCGTACTGACGAGGCCGCTGACCTGGCTGCGCAGGTTCGACTCCAGGCTCAGAACCGCATGAGCGCCGAAGAACAGGCCGCCCTGCTCGGTCTCAGTGTCGAACTGCTGGTGCTGGTTGACGAAGCCGATGACGCTGTTGTAGCCGGCCACGAAGCTCTCAACGGCCGCGACGGTTGCCGCGTCGTTGCGCTGCACGCTGACGGCGACCGCCTCTCCCGCCGTCTCCTGCCGAAGCTGGAGTTGCACGTTCTCCAGCGCGTCATCCACTGCGTTCGTGGAGCGACTCATCGCGACACCGTCGATGGAGAACATGGCGTCCTGCGCCGCCGAGACGGTGTTGGCGAAGTCATGTCCCAACACTCCGAGCGTCACAAGCACGTTGTTGGCATCCGTGAAGGTCGGTTGGCCCTCAGTTCCGGTGATCTCAAGCCGGTATGCGGCCTGCCCGTCCACGGAGATGATCTCGGTGGTCGCCTCCACGCCGTCGATGGCGGAGATGCGCGCGGCAATCTCCTGCAGGCTGTCGGTCGCGAGATCGATCGCGACGTCGGTCCCGTTGATCTGCACAGTCCCGGCAGGGGCCTGCGCAAGCCCCAGCGCCTGCCCCACCGGCTCCACCCGCGAGGCAATTGCGTTTGATGCGGCCCCGTCGCTGATGACATGCAGCACCTCAGCGGGGCCCGACTGAATGCCCAGCGCTTGCAGGATGTCCGACGAGTTCGCGTCAATCATCTCAAGTGCCCCGGCCGCGCCGCTGGTGAGCGAGGCGATGGTGAGGCGGTGGTCGGTGGGCGAGGCGGTGAGGATGGAGGCGGAGGCGCCGTCGCCAGCGGCATTGATCGCGTCTCGGATGTCGGCGAGACTGTCTGCGGCGCCGATGCTGATGGTCTTCCCGTTGAGTATGATCTCCCCCGCCATGCCAAGCTCCTCGGAGGCGGATGAGACCGCGGCCGAGGCGACCTTGTGCGACTGCGCCAGCGCATCCACCACGATGCTGTAGCTGCCCGCGGGCGCACCCGCCGAGGCGCTGACGGCGACCGCGGCATCATTGCCGCTGGAGGCGACGACCTGTCCGAAGGCGCTACCGTCCTCGAGCGTGGCGGCCGACGAGCAGAGCGAGAGGCAGCGGGCCGTGAGTTGCTGATAGGCGGTTAGCCGGGCGGCCTGCACCGTCTGCTCCTGCTTCATGACCTCGACGGGCCGGCGCCTGATCTGCCCGAGCTGCGTGATGATGCCCTGGATGTCTATGTTGCTTGCCACGAGGCCTGAGATCGCCATGTTGCCGATGTTCACGGGTGGACCTCCTCTGCGCCGGATCCGGCGGGAGTGTCACAGAGGTCGGGGGACGCCTCGGAGGCGCCCCCCGACCCTGCGCGTCATGTCCGCGTCACTAGCCGCGGATGAGCTGGAGCACCTGCTGAGGCAGGGAGTTCGCCTGTGACAGGAATGCCGTTGCCGACTGCACCAGCACCTGGGCGGTGGTGAACTCCGCCATCTCCTGGCCGAAGTCCGTGTCGCGGATCACGCTCTCCGACGCGGAGAGGTTCTCACGCGCGACCGCCAGCGACCTCGCCTCCGCCTCAAGCTCGTTCACCTGGAAGGCGCCGAGGTCGCCACGGAGGGTGGATACCTGGTTGATCGCCTCGTCAACGATGCCGAGGGCGGCTTCGGCGCCCGCGACGGTCGAGACGTCGATGCTCGACAGAGCGGCGGTGGTCCCCAGGTCGGAGGTCTTGACCGAGCGGATCGTGGTTGACGCCGTCTCCCCCGCGCTGTAGCCGACCTGGAAGGAAAGCTGCCCCTGCTCGGCATAGAGGGCATCGGCGTAGTCGCCCGCGGTGGTCGCAGCCGTCTCGGTGAGTGTGATCGAGCCGTAGGTCGCGTGGCTGATCGTCAGGCCGCTGCCGGCGTTGAAGGTCACGTCATCGGTATCGAGGGCCTGCCCGCCGAATGCCACGTCGGCCACGCAGTCCACGCCGTAGTCTGCCTCGAACATCACCGCGCCGCCACTGTCGAGCAGGTCGGTGGCGTTGGTCGCGGTGCCGGAGTACTCGACCGAGATGTGCTGGTCGGAGCCGTAGGCGTCGGAGCTGACGACCAGCTCTCCCCCACTGATCGCCGCCGTGACCTTACCCTCAAGCGCGGCGGTGGTATTGATTGCGGTGACGACATCCTGCCACGTGGTGGTGGCATCGATCGAGAGCCCGGCGCCGCCATTCTGAACCTGCACTCCGTTGATATAGAGGCTCAACGCGTCACCACCGCCGGACAGGTCTATGTCGCCCGTGCCGGTGACGGTGTTGCCGGCCACGACGGCAGCGCCGGTATCGGATGAACTGGCGGCCTTCTCGGCGGCCGTCGTCACCTGGATCGAGACGTAGCCGTTGTCCTGCTCGCCCAGAGAGGTGAGCCCGTTCATGGCGACCGTGCTGTTGTCAATGATGCTGACCTTGGTGCCGGCCGAGCCATCGAGGAGCGCGCGTCCGGCATACTTGGTGTTGACCGCGATCTGGTCGATGGTGTTGAGCGCGGACTTCACCTGCGACTGCAGCGCCGCACGAGCGTCCGCGTTCTTGTTCGAGTCCGACGCGGCGTCCACCGCCAGGTCGCGCATCTGGCGGAGAAGGCCGGAGACCTCGTTGAGCGCACCCTCAGCCGTCTTGATCAGGTTCACGCCCTGGGAGGCGTTCTGCTGGGCGACCCCCAGCCCCGACACCTGCGACCGCAGCAGCTCCGAGATGACGAGACCGGCGGGATCGTCGGCGCCACGGTTGATCCGCAAACCGCTGGAGAGCTTCTCGATCGATTGGCCGATCCGGTCGGAGTTGATCGCGAGGTTGCGCTGTGCGTTGACCGAGCTTATGTTGTTGTTGATCCGCGTCAGAGACATCTGGCGTTCCTCCTTATGCGTCTGCTCCTGAGGGGGCGCACCTGCGTCCCCGGGTGAACATCTGGGGCCCGACGACCGCACCGGAGCCTGCTGGCCGGGAGCGGCGCCGGCATCTGCATTATCGGCAAGCCTGAAAACGGCTTGAGCCGGGGCGTAAGAATATTCTGCCACGGCTCCCGAGGGCGCCGTGGCTCAAGTATGCGCGCCCGCTGCCGTTAAGGGAGGTGGCTGTGCCTACACCGGCATTGGGGAGGTTCCGGAGCTTCATGCATGACAGACACCTGGATCATTCGATCGCGGGGGCGTCAAGCGAGGTAGCGGCGCAACAGACGGATGGCCTTACGGTTGGCCGTGACACAATCCAGCACTTCTCGCACCGCCTGCGCTCACTGCTGACCTCTGTCGGCGCCGCGGCTCGATACATGCAGTCCGGCAATCTGGAGCCGCCGGTGCAGAGCGAGATGCTCGTGATAATCTCCGAGCAGACGGACCGGATAGACGCCCTGCTCGAGGACTTCCTGGTCGTGGCGAACGCGCGCCCGGGAGCACGCGGGCACGAGACGACGGTGGATATGTATCACCTGACGCGGCAGGTCGTCCGCGAACTGGCCTCCGAGGCACAGTCCGTCGGGGTTTGGCTCGTGCTTGACACCGCCGGGACCATCCCGCCCGTGCGGGGGAGGCGCGACGCTCTGCGCCAGGCGCTGGTGGGGAGTGTGCGCGCGGTGATGGCCCTCAGTCGCTCCGGTGAGAGGATCGTTGTCGGACTGGCGGACTTTTCGCCGGGACCGGGTGAGGCGCTCGTGGAGCTGACGGTTACGGTGCAGTCGCAGGACGATCGCCTCCCTGCCCGTGCCGGCGGACTGACGCTGACGGATCTGTCCGTTGACGCCGCGCGGAGGATCTGCGAGATGCACGGGGGCGGACTGACCCTCAACGAGACCGCGCCAGGGCTATCGTGGCGGCTCCCCGCCGCGCCGGTACAGGTGCGCCCTGCTGCAGCGGCGACCGCCTGTTCCCTGCCACGGAGTGCCTTCGGATAGTGGCGGGCGCTGTCGTTGGGGCTACTCCCCTACCCCACGCAGGACTATGGTCGCCCCGGCCCGAATCGACTCATCGGCGACACAATGCAGACGCATCAGGCGGAGGGGTAGGACATGAGGATCTACATTCCGTTCTACAGCCGTGGTGGTAACACCGAGAGCATGGCAAAGTACGTGGCTGAGGGTGTCAGGCAGGTCGAAGGCGCGGAGGCGATCCTCGCTTTCGTCGGCGACCCCTGCACCCCGGAAGAGATCAGGAAGGACTTTGACGCGTGGCATCAGACGCACGAGCGTTTGATGGATGAATACCCGCGCGCAACGATCGAGGACCTCGCCGAGTGCGATGGTGCCTGCTTCGGATCGCCCACCCGCTACGGCAACGCCGCCGGCCCGATGCGCAACTTCTTCGACATGATGGGGCCGCTGTGGGTCGAGGGATCGCTCGAAGGCAAGCCTGCGGGCTGCTTCACCTCCAGCAACACCATGCACGGCGGGCAGGAGACCACGATCTTCACGATGTGGGCGCCGATCGCGCACCTGGGGATGATCATCGTGCCGCTGGGCTACATCATCGAGGAGATCCACACCACGCAGTTCGGCGGTACGCCCTATGGGCCGTCGCACGTAGCGGGACGCAACGCAGATCGGCCGGTGGATGAGACAGAGGCGACCATCTGCCGGGCGCTGGGTAAGCGCGTAACGGAGATCGCGGTCAAGCTGGCTTAGTCGCTCGCTGATTCGACGACGGCGGCAGCTTCCGCGATGTCTGCATCAGCGGGGGCGTCTGCCTCATCAGCCGGCGGGGGCAGCGGGATCAGCCACACGATGCCGATCTGCAGCAACTCAAAGACGGTGCGCCACACGCGCATCATCAGCGCGAGCACATAGGGCGAGACTATTCCCCCGGTAAGCGCGAGTACGCCCGCCATCGTGAACTCCGCCGCGCCAAGACCCACCGGGGCGAATACCGCGAGTGTGCTGCCGAGTTGTGAGGCCAACAAAGCGCTGGAAAGCAGCGGCAGGGCGCCCAATTCGGCACCAAGCGTCGAGCGGGCCATCAGGAAGAAAGCGCCACACTGGATCACCCAGTAAACGAAGTAGTAGAAGAGCAGAAGCGCGACCTGCGGGCCCGTGAGGCGGTCGGGCAGTTGCGGGCGCTTGAGCTTGCGCAGCACCCAGTCGCCTATCGCATGGAATACCCGCGGCTGGGCGAATACCGCCGAAATGAGCACGAGGATCGCCAGCCCCCACATGTAGTTCATCCCGGCGCCGACCTGATACAGCCCCAGAGCCGCAAGCACCGCCGCCATCATGTTCCGCAGCAGTGTCTCGAGCGCAATGCTCCCCGCCACCGGCACTCCAGGCACACCGTACTTTGCGGCCACCTGCACCCGGAAGAGCACGATGAAGACCTTACCGGGGATGTAGTTACCAAGCTGCGAGGCCGCACAGGCGCGGACGCCCGGCAGCATCGCCAGCCGGTAGCCCAGCATGCGCATCATCAGCACCCACACGATCCCCTGCCAGATGAAGCCGAGGCCGTAGAGCAGCCCGGAGGCGATGAGCAGCCCCCAGCGGATGTCGAGCGTGTGCCACTGTATCTCCTGCGCGTCATGCCACGCACGCCAGACCACCCACGCCAGCAGCGCAAGCATAAGCACGGTGGCGCCGATGCGCTTGATCAGGCGCATGGCGCCTCCGTTGCCGTTACCGCCGGGAGTACCGGCGTCGATTGGTGTGGCTTGATCGCGGATCTCAGGCACGGGGGCGGCATCCCTCTGGGTAGTCTCGTGGCTCCATCACGATCATTATACGCCGCGAAGCGCAGGCGTCAAATGGCCCGGTCGCTTACACGAAGCACCGCGGAGCTTGCGTTCGCGTCACTCTGCATCGCGAGGTAAAGGTACGCCGGACGACCGTCGCGGATCAGGACCTGCGGACGCTCGAAGCGCCGCACGGGTTCGCCCGGAAAGTAGACGTCGGTGGTCTCATAGCCCAGCACCGGCTCCGACCAGTGGATGCCGTCCTCGCTGGTGATCAGCGCCCCGCCGTGCTTGCGCACCACGCCCTCGTTGTCATCGGCCATCAGCATGTAGAAGAGCCCGTCCTGCACCCAGACGTAAGCATCCTCCACCTGCTTGCCCTCGGGGGAGTAGTCCACGATCGGGTTCTCCGGGTGCTTCTCGTAGGGCCCGAGGACGTGATCGGAGATGGCGAGCCCCATCTTGCGCTTGAGGTCCTTGAGGTCCCATGACTTGTAGTAGAGCCAGAACTGGCCGTTCGGGTGTCTGACGATCGCCGGGTTCGTCGCCATCAGCCAATCCCACGCGCGATACATTCCCGGCCCGAGTAGCGGCTCATCGAGGCGCATCCACGGACCGTAGAGGTCATCGGAGACCGCGGCGCCGATCTGCTGAGTGAAGGGCCGGCCGTCAAGGTTGCCGATGTGAAAGAGGTAGTAGCGACCGTCGAACTCGTGGATCGTAGGGTTGTGCACCATCGCCGCGTCCCAGTGCCGCCCGCCACGGCCCCGAAGTGGCACATCCACCACCTCGAACGGCCCCTCGGCGCTGTCGGCAACGGAGTGCATGATCTCCGAGTGGGTTGACCAGCCGCGGAAGCCGCTCTCCGTGGGCCAGCGCGAGGTGAACAGGTGCACCTTGCCGTCGGGGCCATCGATCGCGGACGAGCCCCAGACATGCCAGTCGGGAAGCTGTAGTATGCGGCCCACCGGCTCAAGCCGCTGCGCGAAATCATTCATCGCTGCGCTCATCGTATCATCGCTCCCTTGGCTGGAGTGGCTTCGGGTGCATCCTCTTCGAAGCGTTTCACCGCCCCGCGAAGCAGTAGAGATTGCCGTCGAAGTCGGTGATGAGGAGCGCATCGCCCGAGATCACCGGCGATCCCTTCAGCGGCACGCCCAGGTTGTGCTTCCACAGCATCTCACCATCGGCGAGGGCGAACGCGTAGAGATGGCCGTCATCGGAGCCGACATACACCGTGTCGCCTGCTACCGCGGGCGTTGACTGCC
>JAAYJW010000100.1 GCA_012522765.1 candidate division WS1 bacterium
ACCGCCGTGGGCTGCATCCCCGCGCCCTGCATAGCCTCGACATGAGCGGCGACGAGGTCCTCCTGCGCCACCGCGAGCAGGACTTCCATCTCGGTGGCCTCGGGGTCGGCGTCGGGCCGCTCAATAGGCGCGTAGTCGTAGATGACTTCATCAACGGGGAAGGGCGTCTGCTCGTCAAGTTCCCACTGGATGGCCTCATCGAGCTCTTTGCCTGACATCTTGGGAACTTCGGTAATGCGCACCACGACAGAGGAGTCACCGCCGACGGAGGCGATGACTTTCTTGACCTTCATGCCGTAGCGGGCACGAATCTCACCAAGGGCTTCGGATACCGCCGGGGCATCTACGATGACCCCGCCCCGGACGGCACCTGCGGGCGTGGGTATCACGGCCGGACGTCCCACTACGTGATATTCGCCGCCCCGCAGTTGGATCTCCGCTGCCTTGATGAATGCTGTTCCGATGTCCAGGCCCAGGACATGCGTTGCGCCCCTGGCCATGTAGCGCGCCTCCTGCCGTGGAGCAGCCTCAGATTGCCGGGTCAGCGGCCTCTTGGGACAGCCTGATCCTCGGTTACTCTACTATTTCGGGCCGCCCGGTGTCAAGTGAACGATCTTTCGCATCTTCTCCACCTACCCGCAGGTCTCCTCTAGTGTAGAAGATTTAACATCCACCCGCAGTGCGAATCACTGCGTAAGCTGCGGTATCTCGAGATCCGAGATGAGGTTCGCGTATTCGGGCGCAACGACAGCGAGGTAAAGATCGGCGGCCTCATGCACCCTTTGACCGCCCGCGGCGGCCGATCGCAGGTCGTAGACGCCGCGGGTGCTCGACCACACCAGCCAGAACCTGACGCTGTTGAAGGTGCTCGCACCGACGGTCGTCTCGTAGACCTCCGGGATGACCCGCAGCGGCCCCTCTGAGACCACGGTGTTGACCGGGACCGGCGTCTCGATGCTCCAGCCGATCACCCGATGCTGTTCGGTCCTTGAAGCGCCGCCCCCATCGGTGTAGGCCACCTCGATGCGATGCCCTGCCCTGGGAAGGCTTGCGGGCTCGCCCGGTTCGACCACGATGATGCCGCCGCTCGGCTCCGCGACGACGTAGGAGATACCGTCCACCAGATCCTCACCGGTGGTGAGGTCGGTGACCCTGGTGATCGCGTTGATGGGCGGGCGGCCCACCTGCACGGCCGTCGTGAGCGTCCGGTGCATGAATGACGGGCGGCCGAAGTGCGGCGTATCGGTATCGCCGTAGTTGCGGCGCCAGAAGACGGTCAGTCGGCTGCTGCCGCCAAGGTCGTAGAAGGCCGACGGCGAGTCGTCGTTCGCCTGATCGGTGGTCACTCGTCGCACGAACGGCGTGTAGTCGGCATACATGACTACGTCCGCGATCCCTGGCGTGTTGGTCTCATTGAAGACCGCGAGGCGATCGCTGGGATTGTCCGGGTTGAAGAGCGCGGCCGACCAGTTCAGCGTGCCGCTGGCCGGGTCGATCATCAGCGTCACGGACGGCCAGTCCTCGTAATCGCCCGCGCCGGCGGTGAATGCGTCCTGCACCGCGCTGTCGTTCCGCACTGTCGGCGCCAGCAGCTCGCCGAGATGATCGTTGTCGGGATGTCCCGGGTTCAGCGGCAGGTCCGCGAGGCCGGCGCTGGTGAGCTGTGTGAGCACCGGCGTCACCTGGTAGAGACCGGTTGAAGCGTCGTACCGGCCATTGGCCCACTCGATGTCGTATAGCCTCTCCATCGGGCCAGTGCCGGTGTCTACCACTACGCCGAGGTAGAACTTCGGATCAACGTAAGATGCCGTAGTCGGCTTCGGATCAAGCGTCGTGGTGGCCCAGCCGGTCCAGTCGGGCTTGCCCTCGAAGCTGAACGGGTTGGCGGCATCATTCGGATCGGCAACGCGCTGGGTCAGCAGCCAGTCAATGTCGCGCGCCTGGAAGGACTGCCGCCGCGGGCTGTTCTCAAGTTGCTCGCCCGGGTAGCCGCGGATCACGCCGTCTGCGTCATAGATCGCGCCCATGCCGCGCGCGTCCCAGCGCGGGTCCGCGTAGGGATACGTCAGGCCTACGACGCGCGGGAACGGTGTCTTACCGTAGTTGTAGCCGATGCCATTGAACGGGAAGTCCTCGGCTGCCGGGTCGCCGAAGTTGAAGTGCGTCCAGCAGATGTCGGAGTTGCCCAGCGAGCGGATGTGGCCGGTGAAGAAGACATCGAGCGTGAACTCGCCAGTGCTGGTGTAGCCGCCGAATGCGCTCGGCTGGGTGACGTAGGTGAATGGATTGTGCGCCGGCTTGCGGTAGCGGTCGGTGCCTGCCAGGAAGAAGTTCGCCTGGGCGCCTTCGCCGGCGTTGCTGACCGGCAGGATGGCGTCACCGGGAACGACGCCGGAGGTCGGGTCCCACTCCCAGCGATAGCGCAGATGCTCGCGGCCCGTCGGGCCGGCATGCCAGAGGAGCCAGTGCATGTTCTCCGCGCCATCGCGCACGAAGCCGGTGAGGCCGCTGTGGGCGCCAGAGGT
>JAAYJW010000101.1 GCA_012522765.1 candidate division WS1 bacterium
CGGGAGGCGGCGGCTCCTCCGACATATCCGTCGCCGTTGCCGTCTGCCGTTGGAGAGGTCGGCCCCCGCGCCGACCTGTGCCTTCCGTACCGCGCACGGGTCCCGCCCAGGGGCGGGATGCCACATGAACGACAACAACAACGGCAGCGTCGCTTCGCGCCGCCCCTCGCGAGGGCGCGAGGGCCACAACGGCATACGGCAACAGCTTGACGACGCACGCACAGGAGTGTGCGTGCCACGGGACGGCAACGGCGCCGTATGCCGGAAGTCGTTCCCCTCTCCCGCCCACTTCGCGCAGCGAAGTGCAGGGGGAGGGGAAGTAGCTTACGCAAGCAAGCTACGGGGAGGGGCCGCCGTTGCCGTTGAACGACCCAGCGTCGCTTCGCGCCGCCCCTCGCGAGGGCGCGAGGGCCACAACGACGCGGCGGGGGCCGCATAGCAGCCGAAGGGGCTGAAGCCCGCCGCTACTCCTCCAGCGCGTGATGCGACCGAAGCCTTGCGATGAACTCCGGGGTGAGCGCGATCCCGGCCTCCCGGCAGTACTGCAGCACCGAGTTGCCAAGCGTCGTGTTGAGGTGGAAGTAGCGCACAGGGCCGTTGATGCTGAGGATGCCGGACTTATCCACCAGTGCAGGCACTGACTCTCCAGCCACCACGGGCGCGTGGAGCGTGCAGTTGGTGAAGCGGGTTCCGAGCGTGCTGTCAAGCGCGTATATCTCCCCCTCGACCTCCTGCAGCCGCGGCTGGAAGCCGCACTCAGTGAACGAGAGCGCGCCCTGCAGTTCGTCCGCGGTCAGCATACTGATCGAGCAGCGCTCGAATGAGGCCTCTGCGGCACAGTTGCCGAGGTACGCGCTGAGGCCATCGCAATCGCGGAAGAGGATCTTCGGGTAGAGCGCCGACTCGTCGGTGTATTCCTGCGCTTCACTGCCGCCGATGAGCAGGTGGACGTTGGTTGCATCATCCGGTCGCTCGGCCGTCAGGCGCTCAAGCTGAACGCGATCCACGACGATCGTGCAGTTCGGCTGGACCGTGGAGCCGTCGTAGCCGCCGGAACTGCCGAGGTCGTAGCCGTAGGGGCTTGGAATGCGCACAAGTCGCACGCCCTGCTCGCGGCCGATCACGCGGATGTCACTGAAGCGCACGAAGGTTGGGAAGAACAGCCGCCGGTCACCCTGCGTCTGCGCAAAGGGCACGATGCTCATCAGCCAGCACGGCTCCGCCGAGGCGGGCGCAGCGGAGTAGTCGATCAGCAGGTCGTCAATGACGATGCTGCGCGCGAAGCCGACCTGATACTGATAGTCGAAGTCGCGCATCCCGTAGCCGAGGACGGAGACGTTGCCGCCTCCGGTGGGTCTGAGCGTGCAGCCACGCATGCGAATGCGGCCGTCCCACTTCGAGCCGTAGTCTGGGCGGAAGCTCACGAAGTTGTTGCCATCGCGGACTGTGTCCTCGATGAACAGGTCTCCCCCACCGGTCACTGAGATCCCTTTAAAGCCGATCTCGCTGTCTTCGATGTAGAGGTTCCAGCAGTGGAAGTGCACGTCGATGCGGTTCAGCCGGCACTGCTCGATGCGAAAGTTTTTGTTGATGTTCGTGCCGAAGACGCCCCACGCGACCCAGCCAGCCTCGGCTGTCAGGTTGCGGAAGGTGCAGTTGAGCATGCGCGAGCCGCCGATGCCGTAGGTCCCGTGCGGGACCGCCACCTCGGGTGCGCGGCGGGTCTTCTCCCACGGCATCAGGCGGATGTCCTGAAGGGTCACGTCATAGACGCCACTGAACGAGTAGAAGCCGTTCCGGGCCGCCAGCGATGCGTCGCGCGCGCCTTCCTCCAGCCCCACCCACTGCTGTCGGATGATCGTGCGGCTGCGGCGGATGGAAAAGCCGTTCCAGTGATATCCGGTCGAGCCGGTGTTCGGATTCTCCCCGGAGACGATGAAGCCGCCGCCTTCGATGACGAGGTAAGTGTCGGGGCACGGGGTGGCGGTGATGGTGGTGAGATCGCTGAAAGCGAAGGCGATGTCACCGACGATCCGCCCCTCCTCCTCAACGTAGAAAAGCTCCTCGCGCGCCCATCCGCGGTTGCCCTCGTAGCCCGCGCGGATGCCCATGCGGTCGTTGTTGTCACGGACGTTGATCAGGTGGTCGGCGTACGGGGCCAACTCGGGGATGATATGCACTCCGGGGCGGATCTGCCCCAGCAGCGCCGCCTTGAGTTCCTCATCCTCGACGAGCGACAGCGTGGACTCATCGCCCAGCACCTCAAACCGCGGGTCCTGCAGTGTGTTGAACTCCTCATCAATGTGAAGCAACGTCTGTCCCCAGTTCACGCTGGTCCGGATCGGGATCCTGTTGGTCTCGCGAAGCCAGAACTCGCCGGAGAGGTTGATCACGGGGATGCCGTGGCGGTTCGCGTACTCATGCGCAAGCTTGATCTGCACACCGTCATCGCTCTGCCCGTCGCCGACGGCGCCGAACATGCGGTAGTTGACGCCCTCGCGCTCAAGCAGCACGGCGACGAGGCCGCCGGGCAGCGCGAGCACGTCCGCACCGTTGGGCTGAAGCCCCTCGGGAAGCTGGCGGATGTGATAGAGCGCGGCGCCGCCGTCACCGGGCGCGTGGAAGCCGAGGGTCTCGATTACGCTGCCG
Source organism: candidate division WS1 bacterium (assembly GCA_012522765.1). Taxonomy (GTDB): domain Bacteria; phylum Armatimonadota; class Zipacnadia; order Zipacnadales; family UBA5352; genus UBA5352. The sequence continues at coordinate 2,650 of JAAYJW010000101.1, forward strand.
TCCTGCAGGTCGGCTGAGGCCTGAAGCGAGAGTGCGGACGGCAGACGGACGACGGGCGCGTCCTGGGCGGGCAGATCTGCAGGCATCGGCGCCTCCTGTGCGAAGGTCACGTCTCCCCCGCCGATGAGGGCGAGTGCGAGGGCGATTGCGGCGACGAAGAGCGAATTGCGGGCGGTCATTGCCTGGCCTCCCGGCGCGGTATCTTCGGCATGCGGCTTGCGCAGGGGTTCCCCATCGGAGCGTTAGGCTCCTCCGGCTCAGATCTGTCGTTGCCGTTGCCGTCTGCCGTTGGAGAGGTCGGCCCCCGCGCCTACCTGTGCCTTTGTTGTTGCCGTATGCCTTTCCTCCCCCTCGTCCCGAGGCAGCGCGCCGTTTGCGCTGCGAGGGAGAGGGGGAGGTGGCTGCGTAGCAGCCGGAGGGGGTGAGGCCCGACGGAGAATGGCACGGCAGCGTCGCTTCGCGCCGCCCCTCGCGAGGGCGCGAGGGCCACAACGACGCGGCGCTGTACAGGCCCCCGCCCTTGGCCCCCCGGAGTCCAGGCGCCCTCGCCTGGACAGCGACGCCTTGATGCGTCGCCCGCGGCGCTGGCTGCGTAGCAGCCGGAGGGGGTGAGTGCCCAAGCCGCGAAGGACCTCGGCTCTTCCCGGGGAACATCCCTCACGAGGTGATCGACCATGACGCGCGCATGGTGGTGCATGGCGATGATGCTGATGACGATCGCGGCAGGCGGCGCAGATGAACCATTCGCACCGCCGACGCCGGTAGGCGACCCGGCAGTCTTCGGCGCGAAGATCCAGCGCACGATGACGCTGCTGGCCACGAGCACCACGCAGAAGCGCAACCGCGTGCGCGTGCTCTTCTACGGCCAGTCCGTCACGCGAAACCCGTGGTGGCAGGATGTGGCGGACTACCTGCGCGAGACCTACCCCCACGCGGACCTGGAGATTGAAAACCGCGCCATCGGCGGCTACGGCGGGCCGATCCTGATCAACACCGCCGAGTTCGACCTCTACCCGTTCTACCCGGACCTGCTGATCTTCCACGTCTGGGCGGGGGTCGAGACGGGCGAGCAGGAGCAGATCATCCGCCGCGTCCGAGAGCGCACCACCGCCGAGGTGCTGCTGTGGACGAGCAACCTCCGCTGGCCGAAGGACGTCCCGCCCGATGGCGATCCGCAGGACCCGCTGGTGCGCAAGGTGGACGATCAGGACCAGGCGATCGCCGACCTCTATCACCGCCTCGGCGCTGAGCTTGGCTGCGAAGTCGCGGATGTGCGCGCGGGCATGCAGCGCTATCTCGCCGAGCAGGGCCTCGTAGTGAAGGACACAATCCGCGACACGGTGCACCCGAACGAGCTTGGCAACTTCCTGCTGGCGGAGCTTGTCAAGCCGCACCTGCGCTACGATCCCGCTTTCTCCGCGGAGCCGTGGCAGGACCTTGTGACGGACATCCCGGTAGATGACGCGCCCGTGACCCGCGGCGAGGATGGTTCGCTCACACTCACCTTCGAGGGCAACCGCGTCGATGTGATCGCCGCACACTCGGATGAGGCGCAGCCGGGGACGGCGCAGGTGCTCATTGACGGCCGCCCGCCGTCGGAGTTCCCGGAGCTTTACTACCACGAGCGCCCCGGGCCAACACCGGTGGCCGAGCGTCCTGCGTTTAACCGCATTGAGCATGAGGCGCCGCTGGTGCTGGAGACATGGACCGCGCGCATCCTCGAGTGCGACCCGACTGAGGGCGTGGACATCCTACGCTACGAAGTCATCGGCTCGGTGACCGGGCCTGACGGCGAGGGCAATCACAAGGAGCGCTTTGTGAGCAACTCCGGGCGCGTGGTGATCCCCGCGAACCAGTGGATGGTCAACTGGTCGCTCAACTACCGCGATGTGCCGCTGCCGGAGGACTACGAAGTAACGTGGCGGGTGCTGCCGCTCTTCACCGACGTCTACCAGGCGCCCGTGACGGATGACCCCGCGCGCGAGTACGCGACGACGCTCGCGCAGGGGCTGAGCAACGCGCAGCACACGCTGACGCTGGTGCCGAACGGCGACGGCGCAGTGCCGATCGCGTCGTTCCGCGTCTACCGCCCACCGCTGAGAGAAACCGGCAACGAGGAGTGAAGGCCGTTCGCTGCATCATGGCGAACGTGGCTCAACCTGCAGGGCAAGTGATCAGATGGAGGCCTGATAGAAATGCCGGACACACGCAAGCCGAACTTCATCGTTATCTTCGCCGACAACCTCGGCTACGGGGACCTCGGGTGCTACGGCCACTCGGTCCATCGCACTCCCAATGTTGACGCGATGGCCCGTGACGGCATGCGCTTTACTGACTTCTACGTATCGGCCGGAGTATGCACGCCATCACGCGGAAGCATCCTCACCGGATGCTACGCCCAGCGCCTGAACCTCGACGAGTCGGACAAGGGCCACGCGGTGCTGCAGCCTGTCGCTGCGAAGGGCCTCCATCCGGATGAGATCACAGTCGCGGAGGTGTTGCGCGAGGAGGGCTACGCCACCGCCTGCGTCGGCAAGTGGCACCTGGGCGATCAGCCGGAGTTCCTCCCGACACGCCAGGGCTTCGACTCCTACTTCGGCATCCCCTACAGCGAGGACATGGTCGCGCGGCCCGACAAAGACTGGCCGAACCTGCCGCTACTGCGCAATGACCGGGTGATCGAGGCGCCGGTGGACATGACGACGATCACCGAGCGCTACACCGAGGAGTCCATCCGCTTCATCGAGGCGAACAAAAACCGCCCGTTCTTCCTCTACCTGCCGCAGGCGCTGCCGGGGAGCGTGAAGATCCCGCAGGTGGGCGAGCGCTTCCGCGGGCGCTCCGGCAACTGGGCCTACGGCGACTGCGTGGAGGAGCTTGACTGGTCCACCGGCGAGATCATCCGGGCACTGCAGTGGCACGGGCTGGATGAGAACACCTGCGTCGTCTTCGTCTCAGACAACGGGACGCCACTCAACCACGGTGGCTCCAACGCGCCACTGCGCGGCTGGGGCTACTCCACGTGGGAGGCCGGGATGCGTGTGCCGTGCGTGATGCGCTGGCCGGGCACGATCCCCGCGGGCGCCGAGTGCGCGGAAGTCGCAACCACGCTGGACCTCCTGCCGACCTTCGCGCGCATGGCGGGCACCACTGAGCCGCAGGACCGCGTGATCGACGGCAGGGACATCGCGCCGCTCATGCGCGCCGAGGAGGGTGCGCAGTCGCCGCACGAGGCGTTCTACTACTACTTCCGCGAGCAGCTTCAGGCGGTGCGCTCGGGGCAGTGGAAGCTGCACCTAGCGCGCGAGGATCGGACGGTCTTCGGCCGCGGCGGCGACATGCCCCCGATCGGCCAGCCGCTGCTGTATGACCTCGTGGCCGACCCGGGCGAGACGACGGACCTCGCGGCGCAGCATCCGGACGTGGTGGAGCGGCTGAAGGGCCTGGCGGAGAAGATGCGCGCGGATCTCGGCGACACGGGCCTTGAGGGCCCCGGCCGCCGCCCTGCCGGCCGGGTGGACGACCCGAAGCCGCTGATGATGTAAGGGCGCCGACGCACCCGGAGGTGACCGGCCCATGCGTATCGGCCTGATCGCGATACTTGCAGCGGGCTGCGCCATTGCGTCGGCGCAGCCCGAGGACCTGATCGTGGTGCAGGGCGAGGAGTTCGCCTGCGAGACCGACGCGTGGGTCGCGCGCGAGCAGTCCAGCCGCTATGCCCCCGACAGTGCTCTGCGGCATCTCTACGGCGCCGCAGGCGGGCAGGGCGTGGCCACCACGAAGATCAACGTCCCCGCCGCCGGGCGCTACGCCGTCTGGGTGCGGCATACGGTCGGGCGCGGCAATCTCCGCGGGCCGTTCCGCCTCCGGATCATGCGCGGTGAGGAGGAGCTTGCGACCGCGAGCTTCGACGAGCAGGCGCCGGAGAGCGATCCGGCGATGATCCACCGCTACGACTGGAGCCACTTCGAGGCCGACCTCCCCGCTGGCCTGCTCAACCTCGCGATAGACAAGCTCTCCCCGCTCATCTGCTCGAGCTACACGCGGCAGATCGACTGCATCGCCCTGACCACCGACACCGAGTATCAGCCGGATGTGCAGCACTGGCAGCCGAAGGTCTGGCTACGCGTGAGGCTCGGGCCCGCCGAGACGCCGCCGGTGTACATCCACTGCTTTGCCGATCACTTCCGCGCGCCGTGGTACATGCACTTCTCGCTGTCGAAGGACGGCTTCGAGCAGCGGGTGGCGCCGAC
>JAAYJW010000102.1 GCA_012522765.1 candidate division WS1 bacterium
CGAAGTCTCCGCAGTCTCCTCAGTCTCACCGCCACTCTGCTTCTCGTCGCGCTCGCAGCATACGCCTTCGCCCATGGTGCCGGAGGAGGAAAACGCGCAGCTTCGGGGGTATTATGCACTTGAGAGCAACTGGGGAGCGCTGGAGGCGCAGGTGCTGCGCGGAGCGGACGCGCAGATCGTGATCGTGGACCCGGAGCTGAACGAGTGCTCGCAGACCATCGGCCCCGGCGCGGTGGCGACGCTCGGCGCGGACTACGGCACGGAGGACGCCGATAGCGATGGCGAGCTTGATGGGCTACCGCTTTACACCTATCAGGACAACGACCCGGCGGGCACGTGGCGCGGCATCTTCATGGCGAACGACAACGGCGGCGTCCACAGCCCCAAGTGGCGCACGCATGAGCCAGTGAGGATGTTGACGGCGAACGTGGCTAAGCCTGAGGGGTGGGCAACTTACACCTTCCAGTACGCGCGCGACTGGGCTGACGCCGTCTACCATGGGCATGCCGCCGTAGGTGTTACCACAATTGACGGTTGGGGGAGCGGCACGTGGGTAATGGGATGGTACCCAGCGATAGATTGGGTGGCTCCGCATCCTGTTCCCGGGCTACTGAAGTTGGCCTGGGTTGAACCAGGAGTTGAACCGCTCGGCCAGCAGATTGAGCACGGATCCAGTAAGCATGGGCGCGAGATGGTGGGCAGCGAGAAGGAAAGTCGGGACGTGCTGGAGCGGGTCACGTCTGACTGGCTGAATGACACGGGACGCGCGCTATTCTTCAGCTGCATGAACTATGGTATGCCGGCGGGCAACACAGAACTTCTGGGCGAGGGCTATACGTCGCGTCGGTGGGGTATTATCACCGGGCCTGGTGCAGATTCCCATCACTGCGCTCATTTCGCAGCCTTGGTCAGTGGCAAATGCTCTAAGTACGTCGCTGTCAGCCCTCTTGCGCTTGATCTGTATATAAACAATCGACACAATAGCGGGGACCGTGAGTACAGCTACTTGAGGGGCATCTACTCCGGAGAGGCGCATCTTGAGGTCTGCGACTGCGACCGATGCACACGTGTCAGAGCTCATTGGCCCACAGAAGATTTCTGAGACGTGGATTGAATAGGCGTTGGGACATCTGCGAGCGATGCCGATGTGTAGGTTCCCGACATGGTGATCGTTCCGAACGAAGGAGGTTTACGTGATGCCCTACACGGCAACACGAACACGTTACTGGATACTCGGCTGGCTGCTGCTGTTCCACGCATTCTTCGCCGTGAGCGTCGCAGCTACCGCGGATCAGTGCGATGACTGCATTCGGCTCGCGCGGAATGTTCTTGAGTGCCCCCATCTTCCCCAGTTGAGCGTCGGCTCGTCCGTCTTTATACCCTCTGCTCACGGTGAGCCACCGCAGTTCACCCGCTTCCACCTGGAACGAGGCGATGGCAGTCTGGCCGGCGACTTATGGGTACGTCACGATGAGCATCAGTTCCTTCGGCTAAGTGTAGGGCGGCCTGTGGTTGACTACGAAGTGGAGACATCGAGTTGGAACCAGGTGCTGAGAAACGCAGAGGATGTAGTCGAGTTCATGACAGATGGCGATCTGCGTACATTCATGCAACTGCGGTCGGCGGCGGACGTGACACGTGAAGGCTGCCTCGATCTTAGTTTCCGGGCCAGGGTCTGCGTGCTGGATGTCGACGTATGGTTGCCGCAGAGAATAGACGTCGGGATCGCCGTGGATACCGGGCAGGTTGTCAAGCTTGAAGGCAGTGGCCTGTCGGTGGATGCGAATCCACTGGAGATCACTCCGTCGTCAGAGATTCTTAGGCAGTGCCACAGAGTGGCCAGCGAGAGATTGCGTGTGTCGCCTGATGAGCTATGGTTGAGCGACGCCGACTATTATCCGACACATCCAAACGCATCATCCCGTCGCCCCGTCTGGCAGATCATAGCCGCGTCTCTAGACGCCTACACCTCGCTGACGCTTCCTCCTGAGTGGGTGATTTTGACACTCGATGCCGAGCAGATAACCGATGTGGTAATCCAGTCTCTTCCCGCAGCGTGGCAGGCGTTGAGCGAGAAAGATAGAAGGAGAGTGGCGCCACGGTTCTTCGAGCTGGACCATCCCTTGAAACGTGGTGCGGCTTGCCTTCAGCCGACGCACGCAGTGGATGATCGATGGCCGGTCTGGGGGGAGGATGGCGGCGACCTCTTCTTCCTGTCGCAACGCCCCCGCCCGGGGGCGCCATGGTGGCGGCGGGTCCCGTCAATCATGCGGACGTCGCTATACAGGGGTGCGACTGAATGCGTCCATGCGCCGACTGAGGGTAGGCTGCGGGTACTCTCACTCGCCGATGGCCTTGTTGCCGGGAGCAACGTCGAACGCCACCAACTACAGCTTCTTCGCCTCCGGGAGGGGAGCTACCTGGAGCGGGGGCACTATCCCGATCTGCATTTTGATCAAGCGAGCCTGTCTCCGGATGGCACGGCGATCGTGTACTCAGCCGATCGCCGGCACGGGGACACCGACATCTTTGTGGATGAGATCGATGAAGATCTCAGCGGACTGCATCGGCACCGGCGTCTCTGTCGGCTTGATGGGCAGGACCATCATCCAGTGTTCCTCGGCGACGGC
>JAAYJW010000103.1 GCA_012522765.1 candidate division WS1 bacterium
CAATGGGCCACTTCGACCGCCTCCACGAGCGCTTCTACCGCTCCGACCTCGAGCGCGGCCTCTTCACCCGCGAGCAGCTCAAGGAGCTGATGAAGTTCTACTTCATCAAGTTCTACGCCCGCACCGATGGCCTCAAGTACGGCAAGAATCACGTTTTCGGCGGGATCGCACCAGACGGTAGCGACGCCACTAACGAGCTTACCTACACCGCCCTTGAGGCCTACGAAGAGATGCAGACGGTGGACCCGAAGTTCTCCATCCGCGTCCACTCCGGCACTCCCGAGCGCCTGCTGAGACAGGTCGCGAGCGCCATCCGCCGCGGCTGCAGCAGCTTCGTGCTGGTCAATGACGAGGTGGCGATCGAGAGCCTTCTGAAGCGCGGCGTGCCGGTCGAGGAGGCGCGCAGTTACATCCTGATGGGCTGCTATGAGCCGGCGATCCTCGGCAAAGAGGTCCCCTGCTCGGGCTCGCAGTGGATCAATATCGCGAAGGCCCTCGAGTGGGCGCTTTATGATGGGCGCGATCCGCTCAGCGACCGGCAGATGGGCCCGCAGACGGGGCGCGCGGACGAGTTCGCCTCGTGGGATGACTTCCGCGCCGCCTTCGACACGCAGCTTGAGCACCTCCTGCGCAGCGCCATGGCGACACAGCTTCAGTTCGAGCGCCCGTGGGCGGAGATGAACTCCTCGCCGCTGATGTCGGGCACGATGGTAGAGACGGTGGAGGATGGCCGCGACATCTCCTGCGCCGGCGCGAAGTACAACAACACCGGCGTCTGCCTCGCCAGCATCGCGAGCACCATCGATTCGCTGCTGGCGATCCGGGAGCAGGTCTTCGCGCGCGGGACGATCTCCCTGCCGGCGCTGGCGGAGGCGCTGGAGCGTGACTGGGCGGGCGAAGAGTTGCTGCGGCTGAAGATCATGCATGGGCGCGAGAAGTTCGGCAACAACCGCGAGGCGCCCGATGCCCTTGCGCGAGAGATCACCGACCGCGCGGCGGCGATCATCAACGGCACGCCGAACGAGCGCGGCGGGCGCTTCTGCGCGGCGATCAACTCGATCAACCACTGCATCCGCTTCGGCGAGGCGACGGGCGCGCTGCCGGATGGGCGCCATGCGCGCGAGCCGCTGTCGAAGAACCTGTGCGCGGTGACGGGGATGGACCGCGAGGGCGTGACGGCGCTGATCGGCTCGGTGACGCGGATAGACTTCACGCAGTTCCCGAACGGCTCGGTGCTCGACCTTGTGCTGCACCCGAGCGCCGTGCAGGGCGAGGCGGGGCTTGATGCGCTGGTGGGGCTGATCCGCGGCTACTTCGCGGAGGGCGGCTTCGGCGTGCAGTTCAACATCTTTGACGCGGGCGTGCTGCGCGAGGCCCAGCGCGAGCCGGAGCGTTACGCGACGCTGCAGGTTCGCGTCTGCGGCTGGAACGTACACTTCGTCAACGTGAGCGAACTCGAGCAGGAGATCTTCATCGAGCAGGCAGAGCACGTGGGGGCGTGAGCGGAGAGGAAGCCGCTGCAGTTGCCCAGTCGTATGGAGCGGAGGGGCTTTCAGCCGCTCCGACAGTTGTAGAGAACGACATTGGCGCCGCTAAAGCGCCGCCACTCCATACGGCAACGGCTAACGGCAACGGCTAACGGCGCCTCCCCCTCTCCCGCCTGTGCATGTATGTCGTCTATGCGCAAAGGGGGAGGGGGACCGAGGGGGAGGGGCAGCCGTTACGACGCACGCACAGGAGTGTGCGTGCCACGGGACGACAACAACAACGGCAAACGGCAAAGGCGGGGCGGGGTACAAGCCCCCGCCCTACAACGGCAAACGGCTCACGACCGCACGCGCAGGAGTACGCCCATGTCCGGACGCGTCGCCAGCATCATCCGCTTCGCCACACAGGACGGCCCGGGGATACGCACCACCGTCTTCCTCAAAGGCTGCCCGCTCACGTGCGTGTGGTGTCACAACCCCGAGACCATCTCCCCCGCTCCCGAACTCGGCTACATCGCGCGCCGCTGCATCGGCTGCGGCGAGTGCGCGCGCGTCTGCCCTCAGGGCGCCCACACCATCGCCGATGGCCACCACAGCTTCGACCGCGACCTCTGCGTCGCCTGCGGAGCCTGCGTCGAAGCCTGCCTCGGCAATGCCCTCACACTCTACGGCCG
>JAAYJW010000104.1 GCA_012522765.1 candidate division WS1 bacterium
GCGCGTGACCTGATCGGCGGAGGTGACCTCGTGCCGATGATCGCCTGCACGATCATGGTCGCGGTGTCGGGAGTGGCGCCCGGTGGGGCCGCGCAGCTTGTCTACCGCGAGGTCGTGCCGGGGACGCTGGCGATGCCACTTCTGCTGCTGGCGCTGTGGGCGGCACTCAGAGGGCGTTTTGCCGCAAGCGCAGCCTGCGCGCTGGCCGGGTCGGTCTTCCACCCGCTGCTGGGCATCATGACCGGCGCGGTTGCGATCTTCGGGGCGGCAGTGGCGGTCGCGTGGAGACTGCTTCGGCCGACAGAGGAACGCCCGCAGCTTCGCAGGTCGTTGATCGCGGCTGCGCTATCACTGGCAGGGTTCTTGCTGCTGAGCTACCTCCTGTGGTTCCGTGGCTACAGCCAGGAGCTTGACGCTCGCGAGTTCATCGACATCCTCGTGCGCTTCCGTGCGCCGCATCACTACCTCCCGAGCGCATTCGCGCCTCTGCGCATGATTGACCTGTTCGCCTTCTTCATCGCGATGGCCATCAGCCTCAGGTGGTTCCGCAGGCGACAGGAGGCCTCGGGCGCAGTCGCTGGCGGTATGATCGGCATCGTCGCGAGCGTCATGCTGCTGCTGCTGGGCGGCTGGTTCTTCGTCGAGGTGGTGCCGATACGCGCCTTTGCGGCAGCGCAGGCTTTCCGCTTCGTCTTCATCATCAAGTGGCTGGGCCTGCTGCTCTTCGCAGGCACCATCGCGCATGCGTGGCGGACAGAGGAGCGGAGCGCCGGGGCTGGGTGGATCATCTTCGCCTCACATGGTGGCCTGCATGGCAGCAGTGTGCTGGTGGGGCACGCGGTGGAGCTATTGCGGCGAAGGCTCTCCGGGCGCCTGCCTGTTGAGGCGCTGGCGCTGCTTACCGCCGTGGGCCTATCAGTTGCGACGGGTCTGTGGCTGTGGCAGCCTGAGCCCTGGGAGGCGGCGCTGCTGGCGGTCTTTGCGACGCTCGCTCTCCTCGTGCTGGCGGCTCGGCGAGAGTGGCTGCGCATCGCCATGCCCATCGCGTCCGTGATCCTGCTGGTGGCGCTGCTGCAGGTCAACGCGACGATGCATCTGCCCTTTGTCGGAGCGGCGCTGCGGCAGGCGACGCCGAAACTGACGATGGAGCGGACCCACCCTGAGATGGTGGGCGTTACCCGTTTTGCTCGTGAGGCCACCGAGCCCGATGCGCTCTTCATCGGCCCGCCGGCATCTGCGCACTTCCGGCTGATGGCGCGCAGATCACTGGTGATCGACTTGAAGTGCATCCCGTTCAGCGATGCCGGACTGGTCGAGTGGTATCGCAGGATCCACGACTGCTACGGGCCGATCTCCGCTACAGGCTTCTATGCATGGGATGAGGCGGAAGAGCGGTGGCAGCAGGTGAGCGACGTGCGATTGCGCGCGATTGCCGGGGCCTACGCGGCGAACTACGCGGTGCTGCATGCGACGACTCCTACCGAACTGCCAGAGGTGTATTACGACGCCCACTGGCGCGTGGTGAGCCTCAGCGGCGGGGAGTGACGCTACTGCTCGGGCTTGCGTGCTACGGCCACTATTGACGCGCCGATCGGCAGCGAGATGTAGCGCATCAGCCACGCCTCGATGTCCAGCAGCCGGACCAGCATCCAGTTCAGCGGCCCGGGCAACCGGAACAGGGCCGTCTGCTTCGGACCATTGTCCTTCCCCCGCATCGCCTCCAGCAGTCTCCGGTAAGCCACTGAGGCAAGAATCGCGGGCATGGCGATCGCGACCGCCTTCGAGAAAAGCTCTATCCGCAGGCCTGCGCCCTCCACCAGGTCGCGGAAAGGGCGCGGCTCATAACGCCGCAGGTGGTCGAGGGCCTCATCATGCTCGCTCCAGAGCCACTGATGCGCGGGGACCGTCAGCACGCAGATCCCTCCGGGGGCCAGCACCCGCGTCATCTCGGCCATCCCGGCCTCATCATCGGGGATATGCTCGAGCACGTCGCAGCTTATCACGACGTCAAAGTGCTCGTCGGGGAAGCCCATCTCCTGCACCGGCGCCTCCTTGAGACGCTCGAAGCCGCGCTGCCCGCACATCTCCAGCGCCTCGGAAGCGACATCGCAGCCCCACAGTTCGCCCATTCCCTCAAGGTGCGAGAGCGTTCCGCCGGTGCCGCAGCCGGCGTCGAGGATCCGCAGCGTGTCGCGGGGCGGCGCAAAGCGTTCGATCAGCCTCCGCACCAGCCGCCGCCTGCCGACGAACCACCAGTAGCTGTCCTCAAGTTCGTACATACGGCGCAACTCGCTGGGGCGCATTAGCAGCTCCGACTGCGGAGATGGATGGCATCCGGACGGGACTTGCGGCACTTCTCCTCCCGACGCGGGCGTTCCTTCACACAACGCGGCCACATCAGGATGAGAAGCGGCGTCCCGCGCTTCATGTTGCGGGACGCCGCTGTGTTGACAGAGGTTCAGTTGCGGTCGCTACGACTGCCCGCGCTGAGGCACCGCGCAGTAGCGCGCGTCCGGCTCCATCTCCGGCCGCACGGTCTCGATGAACTCGTCGAGCGAGATTGCGCCGAGATCGCCCTCACCGCGCTTGCGCACGGCCACCCTCTCCGCCTCCTGCTCCTTGTCGCCAAGGATGAGCATGTACGGGACCTTCTCAAGCTCCGCCTGGCGGATCTTGTTGCCGAGCGTGCCGCTCTCGGTGTCTACCTCCACGCGCAGGTCCTCGCAGCGCAGCCGGTAGGCGATATCCTGAGCGTAGTCGAAGTTGCGGTCGTTGATCGGCAGGATCTTCACCTGCACGGGCGCGACCCACATCGGGAACTCGCCCGCGCACTGCTCGATGAAGACGCCCATGAAGCGCTCGATGCCGGCAAGCACCACGCGATGCACCATCGCCGGGCGGTGCTCCTCGCCATCTTCGCCGATGTAAGTCATGTCGAAGCGCTCAGGCATGTTGAAGTCGCACTGGATCGTCGGGCCCTGCCAGAGGCGGCCGAGGGCGTCCTTCATCTTGATGTCGATCTTCGGCCCGTAGAACGCGCCGCCGCCCTCATCCACTTCCCACGTCAGGTTGTTGGCCTCAAGTGCGCCCTTGAGCGCCTCCGTGGCGTCCTCCCAGACGCGATCGGAGCCGACGGACTTCTCCGGCCGCGTGCTGAGGAATACCTCATACTCATCAAAGCCGAAGACGTGCAGCATGTCGTCGGCAAACTCCAGTACGCCGGTGATCTCATCGGTGAGCTGATCCATCCGGCAGAAGATATGCGCGTCATCCTGCGTGAAGCCGCGAACTCTCAGCAGCCCGTGCAGCACCCCGGACTTCTCGTGGCGATAGACCGTGCCGAGTTCGAAGTAGCGCATCGGCAGATCGCGGTAGGAGCGTGTGTGCTGCTTGTAGATGAGAATGTGTCCCGGGCAGTTCATGGGCTTGATGCCGTATGACTGCCCCTCAATGTCCGTGTAGTACATCGGATAGCCCTGCTGGGCGTGGCCGGAGGTCATCCAGATGTCCGACTTGATCAGGTGCGGCGTGCGAACGAGTTCGTAACCGCGGCGGACGTGCTCGTTCGTCGCAAACTCCGTGATCAGATGACGCAGCATCGCGCCCTTCGGGTGGTAGTAGACCAGCCCCGCGCCCGCCTCTTCGTGGAAGCTGAAGAGGTCGAGATCGCGTCCGAGACGCCGGTGATCGCGCCGCCGCGCCTCCTCGATCAGGTGCAGGTGCTCCTCAAGCGCCTCCTTGCTCGGATAGGCCGTGCCGTAGATGCGCGAGAGCATGATGTTCGCTTCGCTCCCGCGCCAGTAGGCGCCGGCGACCGACAGGAGCTTCACGTGCTTGATGCGCCCGGTGCTGGGGACATGCGGCCCCCGGCAGAGGTCCACGAACTGGCCATGCTCGTAGACCTTCACACTGTCATCCTCGATCTCGTCAATCAGTTCGAGCTTGTAGCGGTTCTGCTTCTGCTCGAAGATGTGCTCGGCCGCGGGCTTGTCGAGCGCTTCACAGGAGAAGGGCTGATCGGCCTTGATGATCTCCTGCATCTTCTCCTCGATGGCGCGCAGATCGTCCTCCGTGAACGGCGCGGGGACTTCGAAGTCGTAGTAGAAGCCGTCCTCGATGGATGGCCCGATCGTCGGCCTCGCCTCGGGGAAAAGCTGCATGACGGCGTCGGCCATGATATGCGAGGCCGAGTGCCAGTAGACATGCTTGCCCTCCTCCGAGTCGAAGGTGTAGACGGAGAACTTCATATCCTCGTTGATGGGCGTGGAGAGATCCACGACATCTCCGTTAAGGCCCGCGGCAAGGGCGGCTTTCGCGAGGCGCGGGCCGATCTTCTCGGCGGCTTCGAGAGCCGTAGTGCCGCGCGGCACCTCAAGTGGTGTGCCATCCGGCAGCGTCAGCGTGATCTTGTCGCTCATCTTCGGCTCTCCTTTCATGGACGTAGCGTCTGTGACTGCCGTCTTCCGTCGTCGTTTGCCGTAGCCGTTCGGAGCGACGCATCTGCCGCTCAGATGCGTCGGCCGTTGCCGTCGTCGTCTGCCGTTGCCGTTTTCCGTTGTGGTCCCTGCGCCCTCGCAGGGGGGCGCGAAGCGCCGCAGTCGCGTATTGTTGTCTTCCATGTGCCACTGTCGCCCCCGCCCGCACATCCGACGGCAAACGGCATGACAGGCTGGAAAGCCTGCCCTACGCACGGCAAAGGCAACGGCGGCAGGCTGCAAAGCTGCCCTCCATCGCTTCGGACAACAAACAAAAACCCCCATCCATGAAGGATGCGGGGCGGGAGTGTCTTCATGGATATTGCCGGCCATACCAGGGCCGCGTTACTGCTCAATCGACCGATTGATGTGTCCGGTGGGCGCTGGGGATACGGCCTGCAGGCCCACCGTGTTGCTCATTTGTAGCTGTCGGCATTTTTCGGACGGACGTCTCAGGCCCCACCGCACCGCCGCATGTCATGGTGAAACGTTGCAGAAGCTGCTACGACTCACCCCGCACTGCCGTTTATCAGATGGTGGGCGCTGCAGGATTTGAACCTGCGACCTCCACCGTGTCAAGGTGGCGTTCTCCCCCTGAACTAAGCGCCCACCCACGAGCGTAGAAGTAATTATACCAAGCGAGGGTGCGGATGTAAAGGTCATTTGCGCCGCGTGGTTATCCTCGGCGATGATTTGCTGGCACAGGTAGCGTAACCGGCGGGAACATCCGGGGCCCGTGGCGAATCATACGCCATGAGACGCACCGAAATCGCCGCACGATGAGAGGGGACCTTCCAATGATGATCCGCAGATCGCTGATTGCCATGCTGCTCGTCGCCGCACTGGCTCTCCCGGCGCTGGCGCAGGAGACCGCCCCGGCGCCAACGCCGGTGGACACGCAGGTACAGTCAATCGCGCTGTTCAAGAACGGTTTGGGCTTCTTCACCCGCACCGGCCCGCTGCCCCCCGCAGGGTCAATGATCGAGTTCGGACCGCTCCCCGCCGCCGTGCATGGCACGCTCTGGCTCGGCTGGAGCGACGGCGTTCAGTTCACGAACCTCCGCTCGCAGGAGGTGGCGGCCAGTGAGACGCGCGATGCGCTGTCCATTGATGAACTGATCCGCGCCAACATCGGCAGGCGCGTGCGGGTCTACCTCCCGGGCGAGGATGACAGCATCACCGGGACGATCCTCTCCTACTCGCAACCCGAAGCGCAGCCGCCGGTGAACCCGTATGTCTCGATCATCCCGCCCCGGCCCGAGGGGCAGGGCGTGATCCTCATCAGCACCGACAACGGCACGCTCGCGCTGGCGCCGAACCAGATTCAGCGCATCATCTTCCTGGACGCGCCGACCACCAATGTGCCGGTCGATCGCAAGCACATGGCGATAACGGGCTGGTTGGCGAATGCGCCGCAGAATGCCACGCTCTCGGCGAGCTACCTCACGCGCGGGATCACCTGGGCGCCAAGCTACATGGTGGACATCTCCGATGATGAGCGCGCGCTGCTCAGCGCCAAGGCAGCGATCATCAATGAGGTCGAGGACATTGCCGGGGCGCGGGTGGAGCTTGTCACCGGCTTCCCGTACCTCGAGTTCCAGGACATCATCAGCCCGCTGGCAAAGAAGGAGGACCTCGCGGCGTTCCTCAACTCGCTCTACCGCGGGCAGTCCGGACAGATGCGGCGTGAGGCGGCGACCATGGCGCAGGTTGCTTACAATATGCCGGCCGGTCCGATGGGGCCTTCCGGGGCTGCTATGCCCGATTACGGCGCGCCTGTTGAGGGCGTCGAGGCCGAGGATCTGTTCTTTTACCCGATCGAGAACGTGACACTCGCGCGAGGCGATGTCGGCTACTACCCCCTCTTCTCCCAGCGTATCCCCTACGATCACGTATACACGTGGGAGATCGGCGACTACATGGACCAGTATGACCACTACCAGCCGCGCGATGACGGTCAGCAGCAGATCGTCTGGCACAGCCTGCGGCTGACAAACGAGACCGGAATGCCGTGGACCACCGCGCCCGCCGAGACGGTGCAGGACGGTCGCATCCTCGGTCAGGCGACGCTTCACTACACCCCGCGCGGCGCAAAGACGCTGCTGAAGATCACCCAGGCGCTGGGCATTCAGCCTGAGGAGACTGAGGTGGAGATCGCGCGGCAGCCGAATGCGCAGACCTTCATGGGATCGCGCTACGACCGTGTGACCGTCCGGGGTACGCTGACGATGCGCAGCCACATGGACCGCGAGGTCAGCGTCGAGGTGACGAAGCTGCTGACGGGGGAAGTGACAGAGACCTCACCTCAGGCGGAGGTCGTGAAGCTCGCGGCGGGCCTGCAGCGGGCCAACCCCCGCTCGCGCCTGACGTGGGAGATGCCTCTCCCCGCCGGTGAGACGGTACAGATGACCTACGTCTACAACGTGTTCGTGCGCAGCTAGATCGACCGTGAACGAACGCGCGTACAATGCGACGGGGCCAGCCTGAGATCGGCCGGCCCCGTCGTAGAACACCATTCGCATCAGTGCGGCATGAAGATTGATGCCGCGATGCCCGCGGTGGCCAGCAGTATGAGCATCCAACCGCCCCACTGGCTCACGCGCTCCGATAAGTGCTGCACATCGTGCTTTGCCATGCCCCTGCGACCTCCCCTGACACACCTTCGACGCTGTATTGGCAGCTTACCCAGCGCCACGTATAATGCCCACCGGGGTATTCACCTAAGATGCCGCAGGGGTTTCATGGAATTCGCCGCAGAATCACATCATGGCGCCACCGGTTCGGCATCAATCCGATAGACGCCGCCCGCGATGGCGACAAGGTAAAGCTCACCCTCCCAGTCCTCACCGAAGGACGTGACCTGGTGCCCGGTGTGAAGCGCAGCCTCCGCCTCCCATGCTCCCGCCGTCTGCCTCAGCCGCCAGATAGTGCCGGCGCAGAAGTCGCTGAAGAGGTAATCACCTCTGAGCGACGGGTAGCGCGCTCCGCGATAGACGTAGCCGCCGGTCACCGAGCAGACCCCGTTGTGCGAATACTGGTAGATCGGCAGAACGGTGCCGGAGGGATCACAGTTGCCGCCGCCAAAGCAGACATCGCCCTCGAGGATCGGCCAGCCGTAGTTGCCGCCCGCCTCCACCAGATTGATCTCCTCCACAGCATTCTCACCGACATCTCCGAGGTAGATCCGCCGAGTGGTCGCGTCGATCGAGAAGCGCCAGGGATTTCGGAAGCCGTACGCGTAGATCTCCCCGCGCGCAGCCTGGTTCCCGACGAAGGGGTTCCCCGGCGGGATGCTGTAGGGGTTGCCGCTGTCCACGTCTATCCGCAGCACCTTGCCGAGGAGGTCGGTCAGGTCCTGCGCGTTCTGCCGCGCCACGACACCGCCGCCATCGCCGGTCCCGATGTAGAGCAGGCGATCGGGGCCGAAGAGAAGCAGGCCGCCGTTGTGATTGAGCGCGGGCTGATCGTACTGCAGCACCACGCGTTCGCTCCCCGGATCGGCCACATTCGGGTCCCCCGCGGAGACGCGGAACTCCGACACGTACGACGTGAGCCTGCCGCTTCGCTCGCTCACGAAGTTGACGAAGAAGCGCCCGTTTCTCTCGTAGTCAGGGTGGAAGGCGACCGACAGCAGCCCGGCCTCACTCTGGTTGATCACTATGCCCGAGAGGTCGAGGAACGGGCCGGGAAGCACCTGGCCGTTCTCAATGATCCGGATCGTTCCGCGCTGCTCAGTGACGAAGAGCCGCCGGGTGCCATCGCCCGCATGCGTCACGTAGTTGGGGCGTAAGAACCCATCCGCGATCAGCGTCAGCGTCAACTGCAGATCAACGCCGGGAGGGTCATCTTCACCATCACCCCCCCCACAACCGCCGAGCACGATCGCGGGCAGGGCCACGACCAACGCGAGTATCAGCCACGATACGGCATGACGCCAGACCTTGCTATCCACCTCAACCGCCTCCTCAGTGAGGACATTCCGCAGATCATGTCAAGTAACTGATTCGGCGGCCGAGCGCAACTCCCTGCCCGGCAGCAGTTGCGCAACGGGAATCACTCGCTGAACGATTTGCCCTCCGCTGCCCTTGACGTGAGGCGGGCAGGTGGTCTATACTGCGCCCAAACTTGATGCCACACCCCACAGGCTTCGACGGGGAGGAGTAGGCGGCCCCGCGCGATCAACAGAGAGCCGGCGATGTGCTGAAAGCCGGTGTTCGCGTATCCGCTGAACGTCGCCCCCGAGCCGCAGCGCCGATAGATGCACCGTAGGCGCTGCCGACTGACGGTCGTTACCCCGTCCAATGAGAGCCGGCCGGATGGGATCAACTCCACCGATGCCGGAATCAGGGTGGTACCACGGGAGCTACTACACAGCCTCTCGTCCCTATGCGGATCAGCTATTCCGCGGCACGGACGAGGGGTTTTTGCTTTAACGGCCGGCAATCGGCAATTGGCAATCGGCAATCGGAAACGGCTAAGGCAACGACCGGGAACGGCTAAGGCAACGACAGGGACGGCAAGACAACGGCACTGCAAGGCAACGACGGCGGCCGAGTTAACGACGACAACTCCAGGGGACGGCAGTCGGGGGACGCGGAGACGGCATACAGTCAGCAGGAAGATTAGTTCAGATAGACTCAGGAGGGCACAGCCATGCGCAGCGACCGCGCAAAGTCAGGACTCGACAACGCAGCCTCACGAGCACTGCTCCACGCCTGCGGGGTCACCCGCGAGCAGATGAAGAAGCCGTTCATCGGTATCGCGAACGCCTACACGGACATCGTCCCGGGCCACGTGGGCCTTCAGCGCCTCGCGCGAGCCGTGGAGCACGGTATCTGCGCCGGCGGCGGCGTCCCCTTCAACTTCGGCGTGCCCGCCATCTGTGACGGCATCGCCATGGGCCACGCAGGGATGTTCTACTCCCTCCCCTCGCGGGAACTGATCGCCGACGTCGTCGAGTCGATGGTCGAGGCCCACGCGATGGACGCAGTCATTCTGCTCACCGACTGCGACAAGATCACGCCCGGGATGCTCATGGCCGCCGGACGCCTCGATATCCCCGCGATCCTCGTCACCGCAGGCCCGATGCACTCGGGCAACCTGCGCGGCAAGCGCCTGTCGCTGGTACGCGACACCTTCGAGGCCGTCGGCCGCTATCAGCGCGGGGAGATCGATGACCAGGAGATGTGCGAGCTTGAACTGCGTGCCTGTCCCGGTGAGGGCTCCTGCCAGGGCCTCTACACCGCCAACACCATGCAGTGCGTGACAGAGGCAATGGGCATGTCGCTGCCGGGCGCAGGCTCCGCGCTCGCCGGCACCGCCGAACGCATCCGACTCGCCTACGACTCCGGCGAGGCCATCTGCCGCCTCGTCGCTGAGAATGTGACCGCGCGCTCGATCATCACCGAGGCGGCAATCCGCAACGGTATCCGCATCGACATGGCGCTGGGCGGCTCGACAAACTCCTGCCTGCACATCGCCGCAATCGCCTACGAGGCCGGTGTGCCAATCGAGCTTGACTGGTTCGACGAGATCTCGCAGGTCACGCCGCAGATCTGCAAGCTCCGCCCGGCGGGCGAGTACATGATGGAGGACCTGCACAACGCCGGTGGCGTCCTCGGCGCCATGCAGCGACTGGGCGACATGATCGAGGACAACCCGACCGTCTCCGGACGCAAGATGTCCGAGCAGATCAAGGCGGCTGAAGTGTGGGACGACGACGTGATCCGCAGCACCGACAACGCCTACCGCGAGACCGGCGGCATCGCCGTGCTGCACGGGAACCTCTGCCCCGATGGCTCCGTGATCAAGCAGTCCGCGGTGGCCGACTCGATGCGGCAGTTCACCGGCAAGGCCCTCTGCTTCGACTCCGAGGAGGATGCCATGAAGGCGATCCTCGCCGACCGCATCCCCGACGGCTCGTGGGTGATCGTGCGCTACGAAGGCCCGCAGGGCGGCCCCGGCATGCGCGAGATGCTCAATCCCACCGCGGCGCTGACAGGCATGGGCAAAGAGGAGACCGTCGCTCTGCTGACCGACGGCCGCTTCTCCGGCGGCACTCGCGGCCCGGCAGTTGGCCACTGCAGCCCCGAGGCCGCAGTCGGCGGCACCATCGCCCTGATCGAGGATGGCGACGAGATCGCCATCGACCTCGATGCGCGCACGCTCGAACTGCTCGTGGACGAGGCCGAACTTGCCCGCCGCCGAGAGAGTTGGGTGCGGCCCGAGCCGAAGATCAAGACCGGATGGCTATCGCGCTACGCGAAGCTCGTCACCAGCGCCAACACCGGCGCTGTGATGACGACGGAGTGTAACGAGTAGGAGGGGCGAGCTTCCTTGCTTGCCCATTGGAAGCAGTCACTATCAGTCGCAGGGATGATTCTGATGTCACTACGAAAACACATGATCCTGTCATCTGTTCATAGGGGCGAAGGCCGGCGGTAGCCGGCCCTTGCCCCCGCAGGGTGTGGCTGCAAGGGTGGTCCCGGCAGGGCCACCTCGCCCACCGCTGACGCGCTCGCAACCAGCTTTCCGTTCAGCGATGGACTGAGGAGTGCTACCTATGTCACAGGAGATGATCCCCGGCGCGCAGGCGCTTCTGCGCGTGTTTCAAGAGGAGAACGTGGACGTTTTCTTCGGCTACCCCGGAGGATCCGTCATCCCGATCTTTGACGCGCTCGTGGACGCCGAACATGTGCGCCATGTGCTGCCCCGGCACGAGCAGGGTGCCGCACACGCGGCCGACGGCTACGCTCGCGTGACGGGCAAGACCGGCGTGTGCATGGCCACCTCCGGCCCCGGCGCGTGCAACCTGGTGACGGGCATCGCAAACGCATACATGGACTCAATCCCCATGGTCGCCATTACCGGCCAGGTCAAGACGAATCTCGTCGGCACGGATGCCTTTCAGGAGGCGGACATCACCGGCGTGACGATTCCGATCACCAAGCACAACTATCTCATCAAGGACCCGCATGAGATCGAGCGCTTCCCCGACATCCTGCGCGAAGCGTTCTACCTGGCGCGCTCAGGCCGCCCGGGGCCAGTGCTGGTGGACATCCCGTCCGACGTCGCCGCGGGCCCGGTGCCATGGGTGCCACGCAACATCGAGGGCCTCGATGGCTACGAGGAGCCGCCGCTGCCCTCCGACGCGGAGATCGACCAGGCGGCGGAGATGATCGAAAATGCCGAGCGCCCGGTGATCATGATCGGCGGCGGCGTGGTGCACTCGGGCGCGCACGAGGAGATACGCGCGCTGGTGGACAAGTGCAACATCGCCGTGGTGCATACACTGATGGCGAAAGGCTGCTTCCCGGAGACGCATACGCTCTCGATGGGTATGCCTGGCATGCACGGGATGTCCTCCGCCTCCTATGCACTGCACAATGCTGACCTGCTGATAGTGATCGGTGCGCGCTTCGACGATCGCATCACCGGCGACCTGAACCGCTTCGCGGTGGGAGCCTCGGTCATTCATATCGACATTGACCCGGCGGAGATAGATAAAGTCCGCCACGCGAACGTGGGCATCGTGGCCGACGCAAAGGCCGCTACAAGGGCGCTGATCGAGGCGGTAAACGCCCGCGGCGCCGGCGAGTGGGAGGAGCATTTGCAGCAGATCAAGCTCGCACACCCGCTCGGCTACACCGACGACCAGGAACTGATGCCGCCGCAGCTTGTGGTGGAGAAGCTCTACGAGGTGACGGATGGTAAAGCGATCGTCACCACAGAGGTGGGCCAGAACCAGATGTGGGCGGCGCAGTATTACCCGCTGGATGAGCCGCGAAAGTGGTGCACCTCCGGTGGCCTCGGCACGATGGGCTACGGGCATCCTGCCGCGGTTGGCGCGCAGGTCGGCCGCCCGGGCGAGCTTGTGGTGGATGTCGCCGGCGATGGCTCCATCCAGATGTGCATGCAGGAGCTTACCACCGGTGTAATCGAGAAGCTGCCCTACAAGATCATCATTCTCAACAACTCCTACCTGGGCATGGTGCGCCAGTGGCAGGACATGTTCTACTCCAAGCGCTACTCGGGCGTGGACCTCACCGGGAACCCGGACTTCGTGCGTCTCGCGGAGGCCCACGGGGCGGCAGGCCTGCGCTGCAAGGACCGTGACAAGGTCGTGGAGACGCTTGAGCAGGCGATGGAGGTTGATGACCGCCCTGTGATGGTGGACTTCGCCGTCGCACTCGAGGAGAACGTGTTCCCGTTCATCCCGGCGGGCCAGTCATACGATGAGATCATCCACTGCCCGCGCCGCGAGGCCGAGTAACCCGAGACCTGTACACCCGAGGAGGGTTCAGAGATGGAGATGGAACGCACACTGTCCGTGCTCGTAAAGAACCGGCCGCGCGTGCTCGCCCGGGTTGCGGGGCTATTCGCCCGTCGCGGCTTCAACATCGACAGCCTGGCCGTGAGCACCACTGAGGACCAGTCGATCTCGCGCATGACGATCGCCACCATGGCCGATCCGCCGACGGTGGCCCAGATCGCCAAACAGGTGAGCAAGCTGCATGATGTGGTGGCGGTGATAGACCACACCGAGCGGGAGATCGTGGAGCGTGAGCTTTGCCTGATCAAGATCAAGGTGGAGCGCGCGATGCGTGGCGAGCTTATTTCGCTGTGCGACGTCTTCCGCGGCGACATCGTGGACATCGGCAACGGTTCAGCGGTGGTTCAGCTTATCGGCGACAAGGACAAAATTGACGCATTCGTGCATCTGATGCAGGACTACGAGATCGTGGAGATGGTGCGCTCCGGCCGGATCGTCCTCGACCGCGGCGCGCAGAAGGAGTAGGGCGGGTAATGAGGAGGGGCCGCCCTCGCGCAGCGAGGGTCAGGTATCAGTGAGCGCAGCGAACAGATACCTGAGGTTCCACCCCGGCCCCCAGAACGCACGAAGCCGCCCTTTCTCACATTGATGACGGGGGGCCGGGGTGGAACCTTCCGCGGGCTACACAACAGCCCGCGCAACTCCCCGCGCCGCCCTTACGGGCGCCGCAGGGAGCGGCCCCTCCTACGACAACGACGCGGAGGCCGTACGGACTGTGTATGTCAATTGTCAGGTGAAGTTCTTCATGCAGCCTTGCGGTTTCGGTTGTTCTGATGGAGTCGTTCGTCGTAGGTCGTGCCGTTGCGCCACATTGAGCAGAGTACCTTGAC
>JAAYJW010000105.1 GCA_012522765.1 candidate division WS1 bacterium
CCTGTGCCGTTGGTCGTTGCCGTCTGCCGCTTGTCGTTGTTGTTCATGTGGCACGGGCGCCCCGCCCGTGCGTCGTACCTACGGAGCGCTTTCCGAACGGCCCACGGGCGAGGGCGCCCGTGGCACATGGAAAGCGTAAGCTGTCGTGATGCCGTTGCCGTTCATGTGGCACGGGCGCCCCGCCCGTGCGTCATACCTACGAAGCGCTTTCCGAACGGCCCACGGGCGAGGGCGCCCGTGGCACATGGAAGGCGCACAGGTGTCGCAGGTAGTTGTCGTTGTTCCCCCGCGCCGACATCTCCCACGACAGACGCAACACTGCCCCCCCAAGCCCCCCTCAGAATTCCACCGCAGACCCTTGACATCAATACTATCAAGTGATATTATGCGCACACTGAAGGTAGTTTGACATCGCCCCGGCGGCACATCTGAGGCCACCGGGGTCGCGCAAAACAGTCCAGCGCCGCGCGACCGAGATGCGCTTGTTGCGCAGCCATCGGTGCCGAGAGATGCGCGGTCGTACTTTACAGAATGAGGTGACTCACATTGGCAAAAGTGGTGGGAATTGACCTTGGCACCACCAACTCGTGCGTCGCGGTCGTGGAGGCGGGAGAACCGAAGGTTATCCCCAACTCCGAAGGTGGGCGCACCACGCCGTCTGTAGTTGCGATCACCCGAGATGGCGAGCGGCTGGTAGGACAGCCGGCTAAGCGCCAGGCGGTGCTTAACCCGGAGCGCACCGTGTCCTCCATCAAGCGCAAGATGGGCACTCGCGACAAGACGACAATCGACGGCAAGGATTACACTCCCGAGCAGATCTCGGCGATGATCCTGCGCAAGATGAAGGACGACGCCGCGGACTTCCTTGGTGAGGAGGTCACTCAGGCGGTCATCACCGTGCCCGCGTACTTCGATGACAACCAGCGCACGGCCACCAAGCAGGCTGGCGAGATCGCCGGTCTCGAGGTCATGCGCATCATCAACGAGCCGACGGCCGCCGCACTCGCCTACGGCAACGAGATGCAGAAGCTCGAGGGAACCATCCTCGTGTACGACCTCGGCGGCGGCACCTTCGACGTCTCGATACTTGACGTCGAGGTGGACAAGTCCAGCCCCGAGCGCGACTACTTCGAGGTCCGTGCCACCGCCGGCGACACTCAGCTTGGCGGCGACGACTTTGACGAGCGCGTCGTGGACTGGATGGCCGAGCAGTTCAAGAAGGACGTGGGGATCGACCTTCGTAACGACCGCCAGGCCCTCCAGCGCCTCCGCGAGGGCGCTGAGAAGGCGAAGATCGAGCTTTCCAGCGCGATTCAGACGCAGATCTCGCTGCCTTTCATTACCTCCGTCGAGGGCGAGGGGCCAAAGCACCTTGAGATGACGCTCACCCGCGCGAAGTTCGAGGAGCTTGTCGGCGATCTCATCAAGAAGACCGCCGACAGCGTCGAGCGCGCGATGAAGGACGCAGGCCTCAGTGCCGGCGACCTCGCCGACGTCATCCTCGTCGGCGGCTCCACGCGCATCCCGGCGGTTCAGAAGCTCGTCGAGGAGCTTGCCGGCAAGCCGCCGCGCAAGGGCATCAACCCCGACGAGGTCGTCGCGGTCGGCGCGGCGATCCAGGCCGCGGTGCTCGGCGACGAGATGCAGGACATGGTGCTCGTTGATGTCACGCCGCTGTCGCTTGGCATCGAGACGCTCGGCGACGTGTCGGACTTCCTCATCGAGCGCAACACGTCCATCCCGACGCGCGTGCAGCGCACCTACACGACCGCATCGGACCATCAGTCCACGGTTGAGGTGCACGTGCTGCAGGGCGAGCGGAAGAAGGCCAGTCAGAACAAGTCGCTCGGCCGCTTCCACCTCACGGGCATCCCGCCCGCGCCGCGTGGTGTGCCGCAGGTCGAGGTCACCTTCGACATTGATGCCAATGGCATCCTGAACGTGACCGCGCGCGACAAGGCCACCGGCCGGGAGCAGGACATCACGATCACCGGTTCGGGCCAGCTCTCCGACGATGACGTCGACCGCATGGTCCACGAGGCCGAGGAGCATGCCGAGGAGGACAAGCGCTTCGAGGAGCTTGCCCAGGCCCGCAACCAGGCCGATCAGATGGCCTACCAGCTTGATACTACGCTCAATGAGCTTGGCGAGCAGGTCTCGCAGAGCGATCGCGATACCGTGAGCAGCAAGATCGAAGCCATGCGCGAGGCTGCGAAGGGCGACGATCCGGCCGCGATCCGTGCTGCGATTGATGACGTGCAGAACGAGTTCGCCCGCATCTCGCAGCAGGCCTATGAGGCCGCTGCGGCCGCCGAGGGTGGCCCGCAGGCTGCAGGCGGCCCCGGCGCAGGCCCCGGCCCTGAGACCGGCGCGCCCGAGGGCGACGTGATTGACGCCGAGTTCGAGGCCGAGGACGAGAAGTAGACGTCCGTGGCAAGCCGCACGCTGCTGGCAACGACAACGGCTGCGGCTGCGGTGGCGGAGAATGACAATCGGGCGGGCGTGTTCGAGAGGATGCGCCCGCCCCTGACCGGCCTCAGTGTCGTCAGGAGGGGCTGCCCTCGTGAAGCGAGGGTGAGGCGCACCAGCGCCGAGGCTTCTCTGCCAGCCCTGTCGTTTGCAGCATGCCGTCAGAGCGGCTTGCCCACACCCGACGCAGGGGAGACATGATGCGAAACGCGTGGACCGACCCGATCGAGGACTTCTTTGAGCTGAGAGAGCGGCTTTATCGCCTGCTCGATGAGAGCTTCGCACAGGATTCGGACGACAATGCGCCCTCATTCACGCCGCCGGTGGACATCGTGGCGACCGATGAGGCCGTCGTGATCCTCATCGAGACGCCCGGCATGAGCCGCGAGGACGTCTCCGTCGAGGTGGATGATGGCGTGGTCACGATCCGCGGCAAACGCCCCGGCAACGGCGACGGGCAGTACCTGCTGCGGGAGCGCCCGATGGGCGAGTTCAGCCGCTCGTTCTCGATGGCGTGGGAGCTTGACCCCCAGTCCGTCGCCGCGAAGCTGGAGGACGGTGTGCTGCGCGTGACGGTGCAGCAGCGCGAGCGGCGGCGTTCGATCAGCGTGAGTGCCGCGGAGGATACGCAGGAGCTTCCTGCGGAGGCGGAGGGCGAACAGGCGTGAACAGGCCGACAGACCCGTTCCGGCAGATGCAGATGCTGACAGAGCGCGTACGTGAGGCGATGGCCATGCAGAGGCGGCGGCGCGTTGCCCGGCCCGCCGCGTGGCAGCCACCGATGGACCTGCGCGCGACCGAGCAGGCCTACTTCGTCACGTTCGATGTGCCCGGCGCGCCGCGGGAGACGCTTCAGGCGGAGGCCGAGGAGGGCATAGTGCGGGTGCGCGGAGAGGTGCGGCCCCCCGCGGACCTCGGCGATGCGCGCCGCGTGCGCATCGAGAGGGCAGGCGGGCGCTTCTCACGTGCCGTGCGGCTGCCATCTGACGCCGACACAACAAATACAAGCGCCAGGCTGCATAACGGCGTCCTCGAGATCCGCGTGGAGAGACGCCACGGCGGCGGGCGAATTGAGATAGAGATCGAAGAGTGAGCGATTGTGCGAGTTGATCAAAAGCCCGACTTCTACGAGATCCTGGGCGTGAGCCGCGATGCCTCCCAGGACGAGATCAAAAAGTCCTACCGGCGCCTCGCCCGGGAGTATCACCCTGACGTGAATCCCGGCGATGACGAGGCCGAGGCGCGATTCAAGGAGATCTCGCAGGCATACCAGACGCTCAAGGACCCCGAGAAGCGGGGCAAGTACGATCAGTTCGGCGAGGCGTGGGAGCAGGCGCAGCACACCGGCCAGTGGCAGCAGGGCGACTTCCGGGAGTTCATCAACCAGCAGTACGGAGCCGGATCGTTCCGCGACGTCTTCGGAGACCTCTTCGGCGACATGGGCGGCGGCAGGGGCTTCACCTTCAGCACCGGTGGCGGGCGCGGTGGCAT
The DNA here is from genome assembly GCA_012522765.1 of candidate division WS1 bacterium. GTDB lineage: Bacteria > Armatimonadota > Zipacnadia > Zipacnadales > UBA5352 > UBA5352. Next base: position 3,961 of record JAAYJW010000105.1, read on the forward strand.
GCGCGCTCAGCAGGGACCCCAGCGCGGCCCGGATGTCGAGTATGAAATGCCGGTGACCTTCGATGAGGCCGTCCATGGGGCGGAGAAAGAGATCTCCCTGACGCTCTCGGACCGCTGCCCCGACTGCGAGGGCATCGGCGGACAGACCGAGACCTGTCCCGCCTGTGGTGGCACCGGTCAGGCGCAGAGCGGTGGCGGTTTCTTCAACCTCGGTGCGGCCTGCCCACAGTGCCACGGCACCGGGCAGGTAGTGACGACGCGCTGCCGCACCTGCCGAGGCAGCGGCGAGGCGACTCGCCGGCGCCGCATCAAGGTGAACGTGCCCGCGGGCGTGGAGACCGGCAGCAAGGTGCGTGTGCGTGGCGAGGGTGGCCGTGGTGCGGCCGGCGGGCCTCCGGGCGATCTGATTCTCAACATCCGAGTGCAGCCGCATCCTGTCTTCAAACGCGATGGCAACGACATTCGCATGGAGTTGCCGCTTGCTTTCACTGAGGCGGCGCTGGGGGCAAGAGTCAAGGTGCCGACGATAGACGGGCCTGTGACGATGACCATCCCCGCGGGTACGCAAAGCGGACAGGAGCTTCGCCTGAAGGGCCGCGGCGTGAAGCGGCCTGGCGTCGAGGTGCGAGGAGATCAGTACGTCGAGATCAGCGTGAAGGTGCCCGAGAAACTGAGCAGCCAGCAGCGGGAGATGCTGGAGCAGTTTGACGAAACCTGGAAGACGGACCCGCGTCGGGATTTGCGGGTGTAGAAGGTCGCCACGGGGTGCCGCAGAGACCTCGCGACAGGTGATATGAATGCGCAGACATCGCGATGAGCCGCGCTATCAAATAGGCGTTGCCGCAAGGATGCTCGACTGCCATCCGCAGACGCTGCGTCTCTATGAGCGCGAGGGGCTGATCGAGCCGTGTCGCTCGGACAGCGGCGTGCGGCTCTACTGTGATGCCGACATCGAGCTTCTACGGCGCATCCAGCGCTTCACGCAGGAGATGGGCGTGAACCTCGCCGGTGTGGCGGTGATCCTGCGGCTGCTGGAGCAGATGGAGGAGCTGCAGGAGCAGGTGGACCGGATGGAGGCGCGCATCGAGCAGGGCCCGAAGGCGCTTGGTCCCGCGCGCACGTTCTCAAGGGGCAGGACGATCCAGGTGCGCATCGAGGACGCGCGGGAGGTTGAGCGCTGATGCCGAAGGTTCAGGCGGGCGATCTGCCTGAGGCGGTCCGCGAGGTGATCCGCAAGATCGTGGAGGGCTACGATCCGGAGAAGATCATCATCTTCGGCTCATACGCGCGCGGGGACGCACGTCCCGACAGCGACCTTGATGTGCTGGTAGTGAAGGATACCGAGGAGCGATGGATTGACCGCGTCGTGGAGGTCTCGCTGCTGTGCACGCCCCGCGTGATACCCATGGATATCCTGGTTAAGACGCCGGACGAGGTGCAGCACATGTTGGACCGGCGTAGCCTGTTCATGCACACGATCATGAATGACGGGGTGATCGCGCATGAGCGGAAAGCCGGATGAGCATGCCTACGATGTAGTCGAGTTGGTGCGCAAGGCAGAGTTGGACTACTTGACGGTGCAGAGGCTGGAGTTGCCGCTGCTGGCAGAGGTGATCTGCTTTCACTGCCAACAGTGCGCGGAAAAGTATCTGAAGGCACTCGTCTCCGCTCATGGAGAGGTACCTGAGCGGACTCACGATCTGTTGGTGCTGCACGCTCGAGTGGATGCCTACGAGTCTGCGGTAGAGGGACTCCTTCCCGACCTGGCCCTGCTGAATCCGTTCGCGGTCGCGGTGCGTTACGCCGAGGGGACGGCGGACACCGACATGGCGCATCAGGCCATTGAAGCCATGGAGCGCGTGCGGAATGCGGCACGAGACCTGCTGAATCTTGAGGACGCGCGGGAGGTTGAGCGCTGATGCCGAAGGTGCAGGCGAGCGATCTGCCTGAGGCGGTCCACGAGGTGATCCGCAAGATCGTGGAGGGCTACGATCCGGAGAAGATCATCGTCTTCGGCTCATACGCGCGCGGGGACTGGAACGATGACAGTGACCTCGATGTCCTGGTGGTCAAAGACACGGAGGAGCGCCCGTTTGATCGGATCGGCTCGGTCTCCGTCTTCTGCTGGCCGCGGGAACTCGCCATGGACATATTGGTGAAGACGCCGGGCGAGATCGAGGATGAGTTGCGGAAACGTGAACTCTTCACCCGAGAAGTCATGCGCGAGGGGATCGTAGTCCATGAGCGAGCATCCGCCTGACATCAGGAGCGACGGAGAGGGCGGAATACAGCACCAGTCCAGGTAGCGCAGACGGTTCCACCAATAACACCGGCACCACGTGTGCCGATCACGATAGACAGGTGACATGATGGACTTTGAGAAGCTCACTAACCAGGCGAAGGAGACCGTCGCGCAGAGCCAGCAGATCCTGCGCCGATACTCGCACAGCCAGCTTGACGTCGAGCACATCCTGCTCGCGATGCTCGAGCAGCAGGCAGGCGTACCGTACCGCATGCTCGAGAAGATCGGGACGGACGTGGCAGGCCTCGCAGGCAAGGTCGAACGCGAGCTTGGTCAGCGCCCGCAGGTCTCCGGCGGCGGCGCGGATACCGGCCAGATCTACGTGACCCCGCAGAGCAACCGCCTCTTCGACGCGGCATGGGAGCGTGCGCAGCAGTTCGGCGACAGCTTCGTCGCCGCCGAGCACCTGCTGCTGGCGATGCTCGATGTGAACGCGCCCGCGATGCGGCTGCTGCAGGAGGCGGGCGTGACGGAGCAGGCGCTGCTGGAGGCGCTGCGCGAGGTGCGTGGCAGCCGCAGCGTCCAGGACGCCGGCGCCGAGTCGGGCTACGAGGCGCTGGAGCGTTTCTCCCGTGACCTGACGGAGCTTGCGCGCGAGGACAAGCTGGACCCGGTGATCGGGCGTGAGAAGGAGATCCGGCGCGTCATCCAGGTGCTCTCGCGGCGCACTAAGAACAACCCCGTGCTGATCGGCGAGGCGGGCGTGGGCAAGACCGCGGTCGTGGAGGGCCTGGCGCAGGAGATCGCCTCCGGCCGCGCCACGCAGGTGATCGGCGACAAGCGTGTGCTCTCGCTGGACCTCGCGGGGATGATCGCGGGGAGCAAGTACCGCGGCGAGTTCGAGGAGCGGCTCAAGTCGGTCATTGACGAGATTCGCGCCGCTGAGGGCGAGATCATCGTCTTCATTGATGAGCTTCACACGGTCGTCGGCGCGGGTGCGGCTGAGGGCGCGATGGACGCATCGAACATGCTCAAGCCCGCGCTTGCGCGTGGAGAACTGCAGGCAATCGGCGCGACCACGCTGGACGAGTACCGCGAGAACATCGAGAAGGACCCGGCGCTGGAGCGGCGCTTCCAGCCGATCGTGGTGGAGGAGCCGACGGTCGAGCAGACGATCGAGATCCTTGCCGGCCTGCGCGAGCGATACGAGAAGCACCATGGCGTGAAGATCAGCGACGAGGCGCTTGAGGCGGCGGCTGAGCTTTCCGACCGCTACATTGCCGACCGCAAGCTGCCTGACAAGGCCATTGATGTCATCGACGAAGCGGCCAGCAAGCTGCGCATAGACACGTTCGATCTTCCGCCGCGTCCGGATGAGCTTCGCAGCCGCATTGAGGAGCTTGTCCGCAAGGGGCAGGAGGAGGCGCAGGCGGGCAACTACGAGGCCGCCAACCGTATCCGCGCTGAGGTCGAGGAGCTTCAGGAGCGCATCCCGGAGGCCGACGTCGCGTGGGAGGGCGTCGAGCAGCTCGATGATACCGTCGGCGCCGAGGACGTGGCGACGATCGTGGGCGACTGGACCGGCATCCCCGTGTCGCGCATGTTCGAGGAGGAGGCGCAGAAGCTCCTGCAGATGGAGGACCGCCTGCACGAGCGTGTCAAGGGCCAGCATGAGGCGGTAGTTGCCGTGTCGGACGCCATCCGGCGCGCCCGCACGGGCCTCAAGGACCCGCGCCGGCCAATCGGCAGCTTCATCTTCCTCGGCCCCACCGGCGTCGGGAAGACCGAGCTTGCCCGCGCTCTGGCGGAGTTCATGTTCGATGATGAGGACGCGATGGTCCGCATTGACATGAGCGAGTACATGGAGCGCCATGCGGTGTCGCGGCTGATCGGAGCGCCACCGGGTTACATCGGCTACGAGGAGGGCGGACAGCTTACTGAGGCCGTTCGCCGCCGCCCGTATCGCGTGATCCTGCTCGACGAGATCGAGAAGGCGCACCCGGACGTGTACAACATCCTCCTGCAGATTCTCGAGGATGGTCGGCTCACGGATAACACCGGCCGCATCGTTGACTTCAAGAACACGGTCATCATCATGACCAGCAACGTGGGCAGCCAGTACATCTCGCCGCCTGAGGAGCATGCGAGCGAGGAGCAGGCCGCCGAGCACTACGAGCAGATGCGCTCGATGGTCGTCGGCGAACTACAGCAGCACTTCCGCCCCGAGCTTCTCAACCGCATTGACGAAGTGATCGTCTTCCACTCCCTGACCGCGAAGGAGATCCGCGAGATCGTTGACCTGATGCTCTCGCAGGTAGCGCGGCGACTGGAGGAGCGCGACATCTCTCTCGAGGCCACCGACGATGCGAGAGACCTCCTGGCGGCGGAGGGCTACGACCCGCAGTTCGGTGCGCGGCCACTGCGCCGCGTCATCCAGCGGATGGTGGAGAACCCGGTGTCGGCGGGCATGCTGCGGGGGGAATTCGCGGCCGGAGACACGTTGCTGCTCGATGCGGAGGGCGGGGCGGTGGTGCTGCGGGTGGGCGTGCCGACCGAATAGCGACCGGAAGACACTCCGGAAGGGAAATCCGGGGGGCGCGTCGAATCTTCCACACAAGTCCATGCTGACGCGGCAATCTGCTGAATGGGGTAGGCGAGGCGTGTGAAGCCAACGAACGGCAAGGACGTGGATGACGCGAAGGTGGACGCGGAACCCGAAAAGCGGGGCAGACACTACGAAAGCCCCGGGGAAGTGATGAAGAAGAAGGGCTGCATAAGCTGCTCGGTGATGCTGCTCGGACTGATGTTGATGGCCGCAAGCGCAGTAGTGCTCCTTGTCACGAGTTAACAGGTTCGGCCCGCATTGTCGCTGATCGCGAAGGAGGCGGAGTGGATGGCTCTGATCGGGTCGCTTATCGTCACGATCATCATCGTGGCCATAGTGGAGATGATCTCGCGAACGAATCTGCCCTACGGCTGGCTGGGCAACATCATCGTAGGGCTGATCGGAGGCGTACTGGGGCAGTATCTGCTGGGTCAGTTCGGGCCGACGCTGTTCGGCGTCTATCTGGTGCCGATGTTCATCGGTTCACTGGTGCTGATCCTCATAGCGAAGTGGATCATGGGGCAGATAGCCAGGTCGCGAGGAGAAGCCCCCGCAACCTGACCTCTTCGTAGTGGCAGGGGGGCCATCTCGACAGCGCGCACGGGCGACCGGCGAGCGTGAATCGGTGCTGCCGGTGGTGCGAGCGTCCATTTTTCACGCGGACGCTGCCGTAATGCTTGCAGCAAAAGCCCGGGCGCGGTAGAATGACTATCCCGCAGTGACGGGAAACTATCTCACGGCCGCCCCACTGAGGCCGTGAGATGTATCTTGAAGAAGCAGGACCAGGAAGGGAGGAAGGACGTTTATGAGCATTCGTGTGTTGGGCAACCGGGTGATGGTGAAGCGCGCCGAGGCGGACACCACTGCCGGCGGAATCCATCTGCCCGAATCGGCACAGGAGAGGCCGCAGAAAGCTACGGTCGTCTCCGTGGGCGAGGGTCGCAAGCTCGATGATGGCACGGTCGTGGCTCCCGGCGTAAGTGAGGGCGACACCGTCATTATCAGCAAGTACGGCGGCACGGAGATCACTGTCGATGGCGAAGAGTACCTGATCATGGACGTGGGCCAGCTACTCGCCCGCGAGGTCTGAAGTCACATCAGGCATTAAGAGTCGAAAGGGAGAACCACCACCATGGCAGCAAAGGAAATTCTCTACAGCGAGGAGGCACGTCGGGCCCTGGAGCGGGGTGCCAACATCGTGGCTGATGCCGTGAAAGTCACCCTCGGCCCCACCGGTCGCAACGTGCTGCTCGACAAGAAGTTCGGCTCGCCCACGATCACCAAGGACGGCGTGACCGTCGCCAAGGAGATCGAGCTCGAGGACCACTTCGAGAACACCGGCGCACAGCTTCTCAAGGAAGTCGCCTCGCAGACCAACGACGTGGCCGGCGATGGCACCACCACCGCCACCGTCCTCGCGCAGGCGATGCTCCGTGAGGGCCTCAAGTCGGTCGCGGCCGGCGCCAATCCGATGTTCGTCAAGCGCGGCATGGACAAAGCCGTCGAGGCCGCCATCAAGGCGCTCCGCGAGATGTCCATCGAGGTCAAGACCAAGGACGACATGTTCCATGTCGCCTCCATCGCCGGCAATGACGAGCAGATCGGTAAGCTCGTGGCCGACGCAATGGAAGAGGTCGGCAAGGACGGCGTCATCACTGTCGAGGAGTCGCAGGGCACCGAGACCGAGCTTGAGCTCGTCGAGGGCATGCAGTTCGACAAGGGCTACCTCTCGCCGTACATGATCACCGACCGCGAGCAGATGGCCGCTGTGCTGACCGATCCCTACATCCTGCTCTACGAGAAGAAGATCGGCTCCATCGCGGACATCATCGGCGTGCTCGAGCAGGTCGTACAGGCAGGGCGCCCGCTGGTGATCATCGCCGAGGACGTCGAGGGCGAGGCCCTCGCGACACTCGTGGTCAACAAGCTGCGCGGCGCGCTCAATGCCGTCGCGGTCAAGGCCCCCGGCTTCGGCGACCGCCGCAAGCGGCAGATGGAGGACATCGCGGTCCTCACCAAGGCCCAGTTCATCTCCGAGGACCTCGGCATCAAGCTCGAGAACGTGACGATTGACATGCTCGGCACGGCCTCCCAGGTGAAGGTCACCAAGGACGACACGACCATCATCGAGGGCGCGGGCTCGGCCCAGGCCATTCGCAGCCGGATAGACCAGATCCGCCGCGAGATCGAGGGGACCGACTCCAACTACGACCGCGAGAAGCTCGAGGAGCGCCTCGCGAAGCTCTCCGGCGGCGTCGCCGTCATCCGCGTAGGCGCGGCCACCGAGACCGAGCTCAAGGAGAAGCAGCACCGCTTCGAGGACGCCCTCTCGGCGACCCGCGCGGCTGTGGCCGAGGGCATCGTCCCCGGCGGCGGCGTGGCGCTCACGCGCGTATCGAAGGCGCTGGATAAGGTCAAGGCTTCCGGCGACGAGAAGATCGGCGTCAACATCCTGAAGGCCGCCCTGACCGCGCCGCTGCGTCAGATCGGCGAGAACAGCGGCGTCGAGGGTTCGGTCGTTGTGCAGCGCGTGCTCGAGTCGGAAGACTCGGCAATCGGCTACAACGCCGTCTCCGGCAAGTACGAGAGCATGGTGGCCGCGGGCGTTATTGACCCGCTGATGGTCACCCGCTCGGCGCTGGAGAACGCGGCCAGCATCGCCTCGATGATCATGACCACCGAGGGGCTGCTTGCCGAAGCTGAGGAGGAAGACGACGAGGACTGAGCGAATCTCTCCTCGATCGCTGACGCAACTCAAGCGGGGCGGGCCACAGGAGGCTCGCCCCGCTTTCTACAGACGAAGAGCGCCAGACCGGTGAGATCGGAATTATTCAATGATCCCGCTGCGCGACAGCATTCCGTCGAGGGTATTCCCCGTCGTGAACGTGGCGATCATCGCCACCTGCGTGATCGTGTTCTTCATGCAGGTCGGTGGCCAGGTGCCGCAGGACGCGGCATTCCGCCCGGCGATGCTCACGCTCGCCGGCGACATCAGCCTGATGGCAGCGATCCAGGCGCTCTTCCTCTCGATGTTCATGCACGGCGGTCTGATGCACCTCGGTGGGAATATGCTCTTCCTCTGGGTCTTCGGCGACAACATCGAAGGCCGGATGGGCCACGTCAAGTATCTGCTGTTCTACCTCATCTGCGGCGTCATCGCCACCCTGGCGCACTCGCTCTTCGCGATGTTCACCGGCGCCGCGGATATCGGCCTGGTGGGAGCTTCGGGGGCAATCGCAGGTGTGCTGGGCGCCTACCTCGTGCTCTTCCGCCATGCGCGGGTGCGCACACTCGTCTTCCTGGTCTTCTTCGTCACCGTCATCGACCTGCCATCGCCGGTCTTCCTCATCTACTGGCTGGTCATCCAGGTCTTCAGCATGGGCGCGCAGACAGGCGTGGCATATCTCGCGCACATCGGGGGTTTCGCGGCTGGCTACCTGCTCGTGCGCGTCTTTGCCGACACCACACCGCCGCGCCCGCCCAACCAGCCGCCTCAACCGCGCGTGACGGACCTGCGCATCGAGTACTGACGCGCGAGGGGAGCGCGCCCAGGAGCGCGTGCCACCGAACGCACGACGAACGTCACAGTCCTGCCCGCGGGCGGGAGGGGCCCAGCCTCTCCAACGACTAACGGCAACCCCACGAAGATCATGTGCCACGGGCGCCCTCGCCCGTGGGCCGTTCCCGCAAATCGCGGCCGTGCGGGACAAACGGCGGGCCGGTCAGCGACCGGCCCCTCCGCGGCAACGAAGACGACAGCGCTACCCCGGCTCATAGCGCTGGTAACGAGCCGTGTACTGCCATTCGCGCACGTGGGCACACGGATCGGCGGGCGGATCAATGCCCGCGACCCCCTCATCCGCGGCCGCCTGCATGACCGCCGCCGCCACGTCGGCCGCCACCACCCTCAGACGCGCGCTGGCCGGCAGCACCAGCCCCTGCGCGAGATCATCCGCCGTCAACGCCTGATGGATCGCCCGCGCGCACGCCAGCAGCATGCCGTCGGAGATCGTCTTTGCCCGCGACAGCCACGCTCCCGCACCGAGGCCGGGGAAGGCGTAGAAGTTGTTCACCTGCGAGAACCGGTGCGTGAAGCCCTGGTACTCCAGCGGCTCGAAGGGGCTGCCGACGGAGACGATCGCGCGCCCGTCGCTCCAGCGCACGACGTCGTGAGGGTGCGCATCCACGTTCGCCGAAGGGTTGCTCAGCACGAAGACAATCGGTCGCTCGTGCTCGTCCGCCATCATCCGCACAACCGTCTCGGGCAGCGCGCCGGGCTGCCCCGAGAGGCCGATCACAATGCCGGGCCGCACGGCGCGGGAGACGCTCTCGAGCGAAAGGTCCCCCATCGGATCCATCCCCCAGTCCCGCACGACGCCGGGTTCGTGTGCGATGCGCCGCTTGTAGTTCTGCAGGCCCGGGCGCGTCGTCAGCACGAGGCCATGACGATCGAAGACCAGCACCTGCGCGGAAGCCTCCTGGAAGCTTAGCCCCTCCGCCTGCAGCGCCGCGAGGATCGCCGAGGCGACGCCGACACCTGAGGCCCCCGCTCCCAGCACCGCAATGCGCTCCCCAATCAGCGGCCGCTCAGCCCGCTTGAGTGCGCCCAGCAGCCCCGCGTGCACCACCGCCGCCGTGCCCTGAATGTCATCATTGAACGAGGGCAACTCGTCACGGTAGCGCTCCAGGTTATCCCACGCGCGCTCCTTCGAAAAGTCCTCCCACTGCAGCACCGCGCCGGGGCAGTTGCGCTTGACGCCGCCCACGAACGCTCTGATGAAGGCCTTGTACTCCTCGCCGCGAAGGCGCCGCCGCCGCGAGCCAACGTACACCGGGTCCGCAAGCAACTCCTCATTGTCGGTGCCGACATCGAGACTGATCGGCAGGCAGGCTGACGGGGGAAAGCCTCCCGCCGCCGCGTAAAGCGCCAGCTTGCCAATCGGGATGCCGATCCCCCCCACCCCCTGGTCGCCGATGCCGAGAATGCCCTCATTGTCGGTGCAGACGATGATGCCGATCTCATCATCCTCATCCACCGCGCAGCCGAAGATACGGTCGATCTGATCTATGTTCTCCGGCGTGATGAACAGCCCGCGACTGCTGCGGAAGATGTGGCTGAAGCGCCTGACGGCCTCTCCAACCGTCGGCGTGTAGACGATCGGCGCAAGCTCCTCGAGGTGCTCGATCAGCGTGGCGTGGAAGAGCGTCTCGTTGCGGTCCTGTAGAGAGCGCAGATAGATGTACTGCTCCAGGGGGTCAGGCTTGGAGCGGAGGTTGTTGACCACGCGCTGCATCTGACTGTCGAGCGTATTCACCGCGGGCGGCAGCAGCCCTTCCAGCCCGAGGTCGCGACGCTCCTCGAGCGTGAAGGCAGTGCCCTTGTTCAGTGTCGGATCACGCAGGACGTCGGGGCCCCGCTTCTTTACCCGTCTTACCTCTTCAGCCATCTCCACACCCTCCCACAGACGCCAATGTTGCACGATAATACACGACATGCGGGAGGTTCGGCAATTCCTGTGCCGGGAGAGCATCAGCAGCAGCGGAAGCCGGAGCGGGGCCATGATAGCCCCGCTCCGCGTCAGTCAGCAGTTCGCTACGGCCATGTCGGGTGGAAGCGGAAGTCGCGCTTTGGGTCTGGCCCGCCGGTGGTGGACCGTGGGACCTGCGAGGCCGGCGCCCATTTCACGTGACCGTCACAGAACGCGTAGTTCGAGCCGCCGTTGTGCCGGCTGTGTTTCCAGACGAAATTCGTGTTGCTGCCCGTCAACGTGTTCCACCAGCGGCCATAGGGGTAGGTGCCGTTCTGCTCGCAGAGCAGCACCACCGATGCCGGCTCTGTGATTTGAGCGAGCTTCACCGGCTGTCCGTAGAGGATGAAGTTGTAGTTCCAGCCGTAACTGAGGGGGGGATTGTTTGTGCTGGAACTGCCGCCGTCGTCCTGAATGCTGTAGGTCTCGCCCTCGGCGCTCGGGCAGGAGAGTATCTGACGGTTCTTCAGGTATGGTTCCACATAGACGAACCAGATGGACCGACCGCCGGGTTCGATGAGCGTCCATCTCGATTCCGCGCCCGCATGGTGATACTGCAGCGGGAATCGCTCGTCGTAATCCTGCGCGTACATGAGGATACCGAGGCCAATCTGCTTCATGTTGCTCAGACAGGAGGACTGCCGGGCTTTCTCACGAGCCCGCGCAAAGACGGGGAAGAGGATCGCCGCGAGTATCGCGATGATCGCAATGACCACCAGGAGTTCGATCAGGGTGAATCCGCGCTTCATCCAAATCACTCCTCTCAGTTGGTCCGCTCTACCGTATTTCTGTTCCTCTTCTCGCCACCTGCTCCTCCTCATTGGCGAGAAAAAGTCACACCGGCAGCACACCGCCCGACGCACGGGGCGAAGAGCACACACGCCGGATCATGCGCCCGGCGTGACAAGCAGCACGTAGGGTACGTGCAGGAAGACCGACCACGATCCCTGCGCACCAGCTATGATCCCCCGCGCCCCCTCCAACAGCCGCCTCTGCCCCATCGTCAGCGGCAACTCCTCCAGCAGGGCGAGCTCATCGCTCTCGGCCGCGCGAGGGATGTGAGCGAACTCGACCCACGGATCGAGGCCGACGTCCTCTGCAAGCTGCGGCAGTCTGCGACCGATCACGGGATCGGCCCCCGCCCGCTCCAGCGCATCGAGCCAGATGTTGCGCAGTCCCAGGTCGGGCTCCTCGATCATCCCTCCGTAGTCGGGCTCAAGCGCCACCAGTGCGCCGCCGGTCTGCAGTACGCGTGCCGCCTCCTTCAAGGCGTCTTCGGCGGGATCAATCCACATGAGGGTGTTCTGAAAGAAGACGAGGTCGAAGCTGCCATCGGCGAAGGGCAGTTTGCGCGCATCAGCGGCGGCGAGGAGGAGATCAGGGCCCTTCGCATGTGCCCGCGCGGCGAAGACCGCATCAGCGTCGAGGTCGACAGCCGTGACGGTTCCCCCCGCGCGCCGGACAAGCTCACGGGTGACGAAGCCATGCCCGCAGCCGACCTCCAGCACCGATGCGCGGCGGCCGATGCCAGCGCGCTGCAGGGCGCGCGAACGTGGGCCCTGCAGCCACTGTGCGAGGCTCCCCGAGAGTTCAGACGCGGGCAGATCCGGGCGTTTCTCTATCAGCGGCCACCTCCGGCACAGGCGCAGGCGCAGGCACAGCCGGCGCAGGCGCAGGCACAGCCTCCACCACCGCCTCCGCCGCTGCCGCCGCTCGATTTGGCCATGCTGTCAAGAAAGTCCATGCCGACTTTGTCCATGCCGGAGAGGTCCATCACGCCACCCTTCGCCAGGCCGACGCTCACCGGGTCCATTGTCGAAGCCAGGCGTCCGGTGACGTTCTCCGACCAGCCGGCGAATGAGGCCGCGACGTCGCCGAAGCTGGTGCGCCCGCCCGGCGATGGCGCGCTCGGCGCGCTCGGAGCCTGCACCGAAGGCCCGGCCCAGCGTGGGGCGTAGTTGTATCCGCTGCTGCGCCAGGTGTGGAAGTGCCGCGGGTAGCCCGGGTCGAGCATCAGCCACGTGATGTTATTGTCCACGTACTCGTCGCGCTTCTCCACGTCGCCGATCATCCGCGCCTCCTTCCACGCCTTGTAGACGATCGACTCGTAGTACTCCTTCGTCCGCTCGACGTCGTAGCCAGACAGGCGCTCCACCACTTCCTCAACCAGGCTCTTCATCTGCTTGCTCAGGTTGAGGTCCGGTATCGGCGTTCCAGGCTGCTCCATGAGAGCGTCAAGGAACGGCTGCTCGTAGCCGCGGATGACCGTCCCGAGCTTGCTGGCGACCTTCCTCCGCTCGCCGCGCGTGGTGCGATACTCCTCAGCCACCTCGACCGTCAGCGGATCGTCTTTGATCGTCCGCACAAGGCTCTTCTTCATCAGTCCAAAGATCACCAGCGTCAGCACCTCGCCCAGCGGCCGCTCCAGCAACACCGCTGCCTCCGGCGCCGTCAGGCCACGCTTGATCTCCCCGCCCGGAAGCGACTCTATCGGCGGGAGGTATGAACGCTTGCGGGCGGCCATGATCCGGCCGGTGAAGAGCCACAGCAGCGCGATGATCGGGATCCCCAGCAGATGTAGGCCGGGGCTGGCCGACCACAGGATCGGGACGACGATGATTAGCGGGATGAAGAGGCACGTCCCGGTGCCGCCGGTGACCCTGAAGTACCACACCGAGAAGGCAATCAGCATCAGGAGGCCGACCACCAGGCGGACGGACGGGCTCTCCACCCACCACTTCCATGCCAGGTCCCACGCGGTCTGCGTGACCACCCGCTCCATCCAAGCCCGGGGGAACGACACGCCGACCATGTGCTCACCGTCGGCCCGCGTGTCGGGGAAGATCCACGCAACCGCCTTCTGCCCCTCAAGCTGCAGCTTCTGATCGAAAGGCCGGTCGAGTTGGTAGACCACCTCGTCGAGGTCCACCGAGTCGGGCAGGTAGACGACTATCCCCAGTCGGGTGGTGCCGGTGACGTACTGCGATCCCCACCACGTCGGCGTGATCCGCAGCGAACCCAGTTCCGCGTTGGTGGTGTCCTGATAGACCATGTCGGGCATGGTCGCCTGGAAGCGCAGAGTGCCGCTCTCCCCCGGCGCGATGGCCGGAATGAGCGGCACTTCGACACCCACGCTGATGTACGTTGACCGCGTGATGCCCGAAAGCGGCTGCCCATTAAGGGACGCGCTCATGTTGGAGATGTCGTAGTCTTTGTGCGGAAGCCCCATGTCCACCACGTCTATCGGGTGCGCACCGGGGTTGCAGTAGAACTCGATCTCATACTCCAGCGTGACGGAGGCATCCGGGTTCGGAGTGACCCCGAGCAGCATCTGAGGCACCGCGAACGAGTAGTCCTGCGCCGCCGCCGACATGGCGCTCAGTGTGACCAACAGCACGATCAGAGGCACCCAGCGCGCGAGTCTCATTTCGCCTCACCACCCAGCCGGTCGTCGCTCCAGCCATCAGGGTCTTTCGGGCAGTCCGCGTTGCAGATGGGCAGGTCCGGGCAGTCCGGGCAGCGCGTCGGCGCCTTCAGCCGCTCCCGGTAGCGCTTGAATGCATCGTGGCGCCAGATCGCCGACCAGTCATCGTGGAGCAGGTTGCCCACACCCTCCGCGCCACGCGGCGGCAGCACCGTGCCATCCTCGCGAACCCGGATCGTAATGTCCCCGGAGGTGCGCGGGCCGCTGAGTATCTGCTCGGCGAGCGGGCAGCAGTCGTCATAACGCTTCGGCGGCGCCCACAGGTAGCGCCCATTCGTGCTGTCGGCAAGCTCGAAGAAGGTGGTGGCGACCTGAGGCAGCGCCCGCGCGGGAAGCGCCCCTGCGGCGTCCGCCTCGGCGTCATCATCAGGACAGGCGATGGCGAAGCCGACTACGTTCGTGACATTGAGCGCCTCAAGGTCGGCGATCATGTCGTCCATCCTGACCAGCGTGCCATCCACCAGCGGCACCTGCGCTACCGGCGCAAGCTCCAGGGCCCGGCACCAGCCGATGGCGGCGTGGAAGACCTCATGATCGCCCGCTCCGGCGATCTCATCATGCTCGGCGGCATCATGCGACACGAAGAGCAGGTCGAGGTGGTCGAGGCCCGCCATGGCGCAGCTCTCCAGGAGCGGCTCGGAGAGACACCCGGCAACGGCGCGTATGCCGCAGATCATGCCGATGTCACCGGCAGCCTCGACCAGCAGCATAAGCTCCGCGTTATCCCGCTCCCGCTTCGCCTGGATGCAAACATGAGGGACGCCCGCATCCCAGAGCTTCGCCAGCATCGTGCGGAAGCGCTCGGGATCGCACTGATCCACGTCCGCTCGAAGGGGCGCTGCTACCTGACGCTCCCAGTGCGATAGCGTGGGGTCGGTCAGGTTCGTCACCGGGTAGTCGTCACCCGGCTCGGAGAGGTCCTCTATCAGCCGGTGGACCGCCGTAAGATCCGCCTGCACCTGACTCTCCGGCGCACCCTTGAACTCGGCGCAGACGGCCTCGACGATCTCATCATCGTTGCGCCCCTCCAGCACTCCCGTGGCCATGCGTACGCCCACCGGCGACAGCCATGCCGCCTCAGCCGCGTTGGCCATCAGCAGGCCGCTGCCGTCCGGGTCCACGCGCAGGTGAAAGCGCGTAGGCCAATCCCCTGCCAGTCGCTCATACGGCCGGATCGTCATCTCCCGCTTTTCAGGCACCGGCTCATCACCTCGTTCTTCTCACGCCGCTCCAGTGGGCAGCCTCCGCCGCAGAGTCGTAGTTGCGGACAGTCATGGCACTCCTGCGGCAGGCCCCCCTCGTCCGGGTGCTCGCGTCGGTTGCGGATGCGGGAGAGCAGTTCGCCCTCCCAGATGCGCCGCCAGCGATCGCGCAGAATGTTGCCCGCCGGTTCGTAGTATGACTGGCAGGGCAGCACGTCACCGTTCGGCTCGATGCAGATTGAGTACTCCCCCGCGTTGCAAAAGCGCAGGCCCACGCCCATCTGCAACGGTGAAAGCTCGCAGTGACGCGTGACCGTGTACCAGATGAAGCGCATGCCGCACTCCTCAGCCCGATCGCGCACCTGCGCCAGCACCTCGCGCAACCGCCCGACCTCCAGCGCCGACGGGTTACTCGCCCCGCAGCCGGAGTGAATCATGCCGTTCATCGCGAAGGTTCGAAGCCCGAGGCCGTGCAGGAAGTCCACGATCTCCGCCGCCTCGCTCGCGTTCTCCTCGATCAGCGTGGTGTTCGTGATCGCGTGCAGGCCCCGGTCGAGACAGGTCCGGATGCCCGCGACCGTCTCCTCCCAGGCATCCGCGCGGACGATGGCGTCGTGAAGCTCCGGCCGCTGCGAGGCGAGCGTGATCTGCACATGGTCCAACCCCGCCTGCACGAGCGCATCCACCAGCGTCGGGTCGCTCAGCCGCCGGCCGTTGCTGTTGAGCCCGCAGATCATCCCGAGGGATTCGGCGTGCGCGACAAGCTCCGGCAGGTCCTCCCGCAGCGTCGGCTCGCCGCCGGTGAAGATCACGTAGGGCACGCCGATCTGCCAGAGGCGGTCGAGCACCTCACGCCATCGGTCGGTGGAAAACGACTGCATCCCCCGCCGCCGCGGCTCATTGTAGCAGTGCGCGCAGTCGTTGTCGCAGGCGTAGCTGAGCGCGAGGTCGGCCTTCAGCGGCGCCTGCGCGCGGATGCACAGCGGCTCCGGCTGCGGGATGCCGGCCTCACAGACCACGCAGCGATCGGAGGGGCGGCTCACCGTGGCGATTGCCGCCTCGATCCGCTCATACTCCGCCTCCAGCGCAAAATCGCGCGCTCCCTGGTAGACGGTGCGCAGGTGCACCATCGCCCGGTCGCGCGGAACGCCATCGAATGCCAGCGCCGCCGCCTCCGCATGCAGCGGCGCAAGGTGCAGGGTGTCTGTGCCGTTGACGATCAGCAGACCGGTCCCGTCGGTGTGCATCCGCAGATGCAGCCGGACCCGGCCCTCGGACGTCTCGATCAGCCTGTGCCGGAGCGTCACTCCTCGCGGCTTGCTCAGCGCCCCCAGACGCGCCCCCAGACGGCCGAGGTCATCCCGCACTCCGCCGGCAAAGCGGGCCAACAGGCCCGAATCGCTCACCACTTCGGCTTCTCCTCAAGCTGATAGGCGCTGCCGCAGTAGGGGCACTTGACGTAGATCGCGCCCTCGCGCATCTCGATGGCGTCCGAGCTTAGTTGAGCGCCACAGGACTTGCAGCGAAGCTCCTGCAGTTCCGTGTCGCCGGTGAAGTCAACCTTGTGCGTCACCTTGACCTCGGGCCCCTTCGACCGCGCGAGATAGATCATGTATGCCGCGCCACCGAGCAGCACGATGCCGATGATCACCCGTGGCGCCACATTGCCCTGACCTGCAGCGATCAGGAAGATGAGGCCGGCGAAGCCGAGCAGTGCGCCGAGAGCATATCCTGCCGTCTTCATGATGTCAGCGGCGGTAGGCCTACCGCCTTACCTCCTTCAGTTGCTCGCTGCTTCCGCGCGACAGGGTCCGACCGGCTCGGCTACTCTTCCTCCACCGCTCCGTAGCTGCGCAGTGACACGTCGTCCACGAGGTACTGCCCCGGGAGGTGGTAGAATGTCGTGATTGAGACCGCCGCGGTTCCCGGCGGAGTGGTGAAGTAGACGATCGGCTCCATCCACGTCTCCGAGTTCAGCGGCGCCTTGATGTTCGCCCAGTGATAGCCGCCCGTGTCCGTGACGGACTTGTTGTCCGCGCCGCGGAAGATCACCCGCACCGATGGCGTGCTCTTGATAGTCGGGTGACTGCCAAGGTTCTTCGTCTGCAGGCTGAAGCTGTAGCCGTAGCGATGCTCAGCCTCGGCGGGCACTGTGCGTGTCATCGATGCATGCGCCGCGGGGTCCTCGGGAACGGTGAAGGCGAGGCCTCGCGAGCCGTCCAGGCCCGCGCCCTCCACCGACTCAGCGGAGTAGGCGCCCTTGCCGGAGAGGCTCCACCCGCTGTTGCCATCCTCGAAGGACGCGTCGCCGAAGAGATTCTCCCGCTCTTCGCCGAAGATCAGGTAGCTTCGCTGCCACAAGCCACCCGCGCCGGAGCGATCGCGCACACGCACCGCCACGGTGTTCGTGCCCGCATGGAGCCTGCCGGTCGCGTCAATGTCCAGCGGCTCCTTCCAGCTATCCTCGTTGACGTTCGCGTCGTAGATGATCTCTCCGACCTTCTCGCCGTTGAGCCAGACCCAGCCATCCTCGTCAATCGCGCCGATGCGGAGGACAACTTTCTCAGAAGCGGCCTGCTCCTCGGTGAGGTCGAAGGTCACGCGGTACCAACCTACGCCGTCGTAGCCCTCGTAGCCCTGCCGCTCCCACGGCACACTGGTGCCGATCAGCGGCCAGCCGCTGTGATCGAAGTCTGCGCGATGCCAGCCCGCCGCCTCGCCGGCCTCCTCGCCCTCTTCGAGCTTGAAGTGCCACTGCAGCGGCAGGTCGAAGTAGCGCCCGGCCTCATCGCCGACGATCGCCAGTCGCTCCTCGATTTGCTCGCCCCACTGACCCTGCTCCTCCGCCCGCTGCAGCGCTGGCACGTGCAGCGCCGGCAGGTCGCCCTGCCCGTTGATGATCTCCCAGCGCCGGTTGTGCAGTTCCAGCGCCTCGGTGAGCCACGCGATAAGCTGTTGCTCACTCGGCTGCTCGGTCAGCGGCACGCTCTCAACTATCCCGAATGACATGCCCGCGGAGTTGAGCTTGCCCGCGATGCGCATGAGTTGAGTCGTCACGTCGGCATATTCCAGGCCGATCTTCACGAAGTCGAGGCGCGCGTGGATGGTCGGATCGTCCGTGCGCGTGTATGCCCGCTCGAGCGCCGCGCGAGCACTGGCGATCGTCGCCTCATCGAACTGCATCGGCAGCTTCGCGCGATTCGCTGAGCCTGCTCCGGTAGCCTCCGGGCCAAGCTCCTCAAGCCGTCGCTCGAAGATGTCGTAGTACTCGGCCACGTCATCAGCCGCCGGACCGAAGCCTGCGCGGTAGAAGTCGCTCATTACTTCATCGCGCGTCAGAGTGGTGTCCCAGATCATCCGCGCGGCGAGATAGTAGTTCGGCGCATGGGTCGCGAAGTTGTACGACATCTCGGAGTTCATGCCGATGAAGCCGCGATCTTTGAGATACGCGACCTCCTGCTCGATAAGGCGCGTGTGAATGTTGGGCATGTCGAGCCAGTAGATCAGCCCGAGGTACTCGCGCGATACCATCGGGTTGCCGTAGCGCGACCACCTGTCGATGTAGCCGCGGTAGTCGGCCTTCAGTTCCGGGCTGCGGAACCAGTGGCAGGCCTGCGCGAAGAACAGGACGATGTTGTCTTCGAGGTCATCAATCTGCGCTGGCGGTGGCTTGAAGAAGGTGTAGGCGTAGTGCCCGAGCAGTTGGTCCGGGTCACGCTCGCCCACGATCTTCGCCACCTGGTTGAGGAAGGTGAAGATGCGGTCGGTAAGGGCGATCATCTCTCCGCCGCCCCACGGCATGATGTGATCATCCACGTCAAGCGCCCGGCAGTTGGGGCACTCGCAGAAACCGCTGCCGTCGTTCGGCGCGGCCGGTGCGATGTCGCGCGTGTCATTGAGGATCGACTCGGCGATAATCCGCACGACCTCAGGGTTGCTGGTGCAGATCTGCCCGCGGTCGCCGGTGAAGGGCTTGCGGATGCCACCGTTGAGCGCGTAATATTCCGGGTGCTCATCGAAGTACTGATTGCCGCCCATGCGGCTGTGATAGGAGTGACCGGAGTTGCCGGTGAGCGCCTGCCCCTGACCGTTCCGGCGATACCAGCGGTAGTAGGTCTCGCGCACCTGCGGGGGATTCTTGAAGGTCAGCCACAGGTGGCGAATCTGAAAATCAGGGGCGTCGGCGCGGTTAAAACCGTCGGGAATCGTGAAGTTCGGGGCCTCCGGGACGACCTCACCGAGGTCGCCCGGCCACAGCCAGCGCACTCCGCCGAACTCGCGCAGCAGTTCATACACGCCGTACATGGTGCCGGTGCGGGCGGTCCCCAGCGGATCTTCGTTGGTATCCTCGCCCACGATCAGCAGATCGTCGCCAACATGGCGGATGATGAACGACTCACGGGTCTCCGGCACGATTCCGGCCGCGGCCGATGCATTCGTCGGGCCGACATAGATGCACGGGCCGGCGGGCGCGTCCGCCTCAAGCACCAGCGGCAGTGCAGCGCCGGTGATGCGCTGGAGATAAGTTTGAAGCTCTTCAGCCGCCAACTTCGCGACGGTCGTCGGTTCATCCGCGGTGACGATCGTGAACTCCGATTGCCCCGCGGCTACGATGTCAAGAGCGTGGGCAAGTGGCGCAGTCACAATGAGTCCTGCGATGGCAAGTACGTGCAAACGCATATTGTGTCCCTCCGGACCGTTCTTTTCAGTCGATTCTACCTTTTCCCCCGGATTCCGTCGACAGATGTGTGCGTCTCCTCTGACTTACTCCACCGCCCCCAGGCTCCGCAGGCTGACCTCGTCCACGAGGTAGGTGCCCGGCAGGTGGAAGAACGTCGTGATCGAGATCTTCGCGGTGCCGGGGGGCGTCGTGAAGTGCACCGTTGCCTGCTGCCAGTCATCGGTGTTCTTCGGCACCTTCAGGTGCGACCACGAGTAGCCGCGCGTGTCAGTGACGGAACGCCCCTCCGCGTCGCTGAAGATCACGCGGACGGCCGGCGAGTTCTCGATCGTCGGGTGCTCCCCGATGTCGATTGTCCGGTAGTGAAAGCCGAAGCCATAACGGTGTTCCGCCTCAGCGGGCACCGTCGTTGCGATCGAGGCATGGGCCGTCGGATCCTCCGGCACCGTGATCTGCAGGCAGTGCTCTGATTGATGGCCCTCGCCCGCGATGACCTCGGTGGCGAACTCGCCTTTACCGGAGAGGCGCCACCCTTGCGTCCCGTCTTCGAATGAGCCATTGCCGAGCAGATTCGGCTGTTCCTCGCCAAAGATCAGGTAGCTCGGATGCCACAGCCCACCAAGCCCCGAGAGATCACGCACGCGAACTGCGAGGGTGTTCGTGCCGGGTTTGAGTTTGCCCGTCACATCGAGGTCGAACGGTTCCATCCAACTCTTCTCGTTCACCTGCGCATCAAAGATCAACTCGCCGACCTGCTGCCCGTTCAGCCACACCCAGCCGCTCTCGTCGATCGCGCCGAGCCGGAGGACGACCTTCTCGGCCTCCGCCTGCTCCTCAGTGACCTCGAAGCGCACGCGATACCAGCCGACGCCGTCGAAGTCCTCGTGCCCCTGCTCCTCCCAGACGCGGTTCGTCGCGAGCATCCCCCACGCGCTATCGTCAAACTCCGGGGTATGCCAGCCGGCGACCTCGCCGCCGCCCTCCTCCTCGATATTGAAGCGCCACTCAACCGGGAGTTGGTGGTAGCGGCCGGCCTCGCCCTCGAGGATCTGCAGCCGCTCGGCTATGCGCTCACTCCAGCGCGCCTCGCTCTCCTTCTCCTCCAGCGCCGGCGTGTGCAGCGCGGGAAGTTCGCCCTGGCTCTTGATTACCTCCCAGCGGCGGTCCGCGATGCGCTGCGCCTCCTTGAGCCACTCGATGAACTCCTGCTCCGAAGGCTGTCGCTCAAGCTCATCTGTCTTCACCAGCCCCAGTGACATCCCGGCCGCATTGAGCTTCGAGCACAGGCGCATTAGCTGACAGGTGAGGTCTGTGTAGTCAAGGCCGATCTTCACGAAGTCCAGCCGCGCCGTGATGGTCGGATCATCGGTCTTCTCGTAGGCGCGCTGCAGAGCCGCCCGTGCCCGGGCGATGGTAGCGAGGTCGAACTGCTCAGGCAAGTCCGCTATGTTCCGTGAGCCTGATCCACGGGCATCCGGTCCGAGTTCCTCGAGCCGCCGCTCGAAAATGTCGTAGTACTCCGCCACGTCCGTGGCGGCGGGGCCGAATCCGGCCTCGTAGTACTCGCTTAGAACCTCCTCGCGCGTCAGGGAGGTGTCCCAGACCAAACGAGCGGCGAGATAGTAGTTCGGCCCGTGTGTGGAGAAGTCGTTGCACATCTCGGAGAGCAGGCCGATGAAGCCGCGCTCCTCGAGATACCGAACCTCCTGCTCGATGAGCCGGGTGTGGATGTTGGGCATACCGAACCAGTAGATCAGGCCAAGGTATTCACGGGACACCATCGGATTGCCGTAGCGAGCCCAGGCGTCAATGTACCCGCGGTAGGTGGCCTTCAGCTCCGGATCACGGAACCAGTGGCAGCCCTGCGCGAAGAAGAGGATGATGTTGTCCTCAAGGTCCGTGATTTCCGCGGGCGGAGCCTTGAAGAACGTGTAGGCAAAATGCCCGAGGCGCTTTTCCGGCTGCTCCTCGGCTACAATAGCCGCGACCTGGTTGAGGAAGGTGAAGATGCGGTCGGTGAGCGCCGGTATCTGTTCCCCGCCCCAATCGATCAGGTTAGTGGGTACGTCGAGCGCCCGGCAGTTCGCGCACTCGCAGAAGCCCGCACCGTCATTGGGCGCAGCCGACACGATGTCCCGGTTTTCAAGCAGGCAGGACTCGGCAAAGA
>JAAYJW010000106.1 GCA_012522765.1 candidate division WS1 bacterium
AGGCAGGTGCTGGTCATCGGGCACTGCAGGTAGCCCATCGCCTGGATCGTGACATCGTTGCGGTAGAGCGGGTCCTGCATCAGGCAGACGCGGCGGTCGCGCGCGCGGATGTTCGTGGTGTAGATGCGTATCTCGCCCGGCAGCGAGGTCACAAGTTCCTCGCGCCAGTCGCCCAGGATGTCGGCGTAGCCGATGATGCTGCCCTCGATGCCCTCCGCCATCGTGGGGCCTCGGAACTTCACGATACGCGAGCCGCGGACCAGCTCACGCTGCAGGTCCGCATCCCAGTAGGCGTTACGCGGCCCGAGGCCACCGATATCGGTTTTGTCGATCAACTCTCCCTGCGCCGACCACAGCCACTTCTGCTCGGGCAGATCGCGCTCGCCGGAGTAGCACTCCATGCCGGGATAGCGCGGGTCTATGTCGGCGCAGAGGCCCGTGGCATGGACGTGGGTGGTGGGCTCGTCAAGCCCCCAGAGCCACTCGCCGGTGCGGGCGTCGTAGAGCGAGCAGCCATCCGATCCCTGCCGCGTCTCAATGCCGTAGTAGACCTCCAGCCCCGGGCGCGTCGGGTCAATGTCGCCGACGTAGTGGTGATCGGGGTGCCCGAGGCCGGTGGACCACAGTGGCGAGCCGTTGTCATCAAGCACCGCCGAGCCGAGGAAGACCTCATCGCGCCCATCCCCATCGACGTCGACGGCGTGCATCGAGTGCGCGCCCTGCCCGCGGTAGAGGCCACCGCCCTCAGCGTCTGTGTAGCGCCAGAGTTCCTGCAGCTTGCCGTCATGGAACTGGTAGGCGACCACGATCATCACGTTGTAGGTGCCGCGATCCACTACGACGCAGGGCGTCTTCCCGTCGAGGTAGGCGATACACATCAGGTTCCGCGAGGCGACGTTGTAGGTCGGGAAGAGGTCGCGGGAGGGCCAGTCCACCCGCGCAAGCTCCTCGCCGGTCATGCCGTCAAGGATCGACAGCCACTCCGGGCCCTTAGTGACGCGACCATCCGCGTCACGGGGATCGCCTTCGGGTCCGGTCTTCGCGATGACCTCCGCCCGCCCGTCACCATCCAGATCATGCACCAGGTAGGGCGAGTACCACACACCGCGCTCAATGCCCCAGCCGAGGTCCTTCCGCCAGAGGAAGGTGCCGTCGGCGAGGTAGGCCTCGAGCTTGTAGGTGTCGGGGCTTGCGTACCAGTAGAGCTCGTAGGGGTCCACGTTCTCGTGCGGCTGCTTAATGACGAAGTCGTAGCGGCCATTGCCGTCGAGGTCGCCGACGCCGACCTTCTGGCAGCGATAGTCGCCCTGCAGCGGGATGGACAGGTAAAGCCGGGCCTGCTCGGCAGGGGTCGCCGATGCCTGGTTCGACGGCCCACCTTCGGCGCCTCCGGTGACTGCGCGCACAACGTAGTAGTTCTCCGTGCCCGCTATCGGGCTCTCATCCACGAAGTCGCAAGTGTCGGCGATCGGCTGTTCGGTCAGCCGCTCAGGTTGCTGGCGCTCCACCCACCTGTAGACGTGGAAGCCTACATCCTCCGGATCATCGGCCAGCAGCCGCCAG
The DNA here is from genome assembly GCA_012522765.1 of candidate division WS1 bacterium. Classification (GTDB taxonomy): domain Bacteria; phylum Armatimonadota; class Zipacnadia; order Zipacnadales; family UBA5352; genus UBA5352. The sequence continues at coordinate 1,564 of JAAYJW010000106.1, forward strand.
CCGACGTAGACGCGGTTGCCATCCATCGGCGTCGCCACGAGGCCGCGGTCCATTCGGTCAACCACGCGTTCTGTCGCCCGGCCCTGCACGAGCGGCTTCGGAGGACCGGTTTGTGCCGGCAGCCAACCGTCAACGATCGCAATGTCGTCAACCACTGCCTGCACCACTCCTGAGCCGGTGACGCGAAGCTGCACTTGATCGATGTTGCGCGGGACGCGGCAATAGCCCTGAAGCTGCACCCAGCCGTCCGTGCCGCCACTGACGCTGTGCCCGCCGATGCTCCACGTTACCACCTTGCCCTCCGCCAGCCCCACCAGCGCCACGTTGACCGTTCCCGCACCCTCGGCACGAACCCATGCAGTCGCGGTCAGCTTCTCCGCGCCTGTCACGGATCGGCGGCCGGCGTTGCTGAGGGCGAAGTCGCGCTCGCCGGTGTGAGCGATCAGGATCGCATTCTCGCCCGAGTGCGCCTCGCCGGTGATCGTCGCTGTGCCGGCGCCTTCTTCGCGCGTCCACCACGTCCATGCCGGTATGCCCTCATCGGAGGTGAACTCGAAGTCACCGTTCTTCACACCGTTGCGGGTCGCCATCGCCGGAGTGAAGATCAGGCAGTCGTAATACGCCGCCCCCGTGTTCTGCGCCGCGGCATAGCGGTCATCCACCCACAGCTCAAAGCGGCCATCTTCGATAGTGAACTCGCCCAGCAGCGCGGTGGACTGCTTCTGCCACGTCTCGCCATCAAAGGAGACGCCAAGCGGTCTGCCGGTGCTGCGGATCTCCACGCTCCACGTGCCGGCGGGGATGTCGGTGATGAGCGTATGCAGTGGAGGCGCACCCGCCTCGGCCGAAGCGCGGTCCTCATGCACCTCCGGCGAGCGCAGCACCGTGCCGCCGGACCACTTCTTGTCGGCGTCAACATCCGTGGACCACAGGTTCCAGAGGTGATCGCTCCCGCGATTGACCTGCCATGCCTCTGCCGGGCCGGAGACATCCTCGGCCTCATAGCGCAGCACCTCACCCTGCGCAGTGACGAGGGCGCTGCATGCGGCATGGATGGCGAAGACGGCGACGATCGTTCTTGAAAGCATCCGAAGACCTCCTGCACGAGAAACGCCGCACCGGCTCGGCGGCCGATGCGGCGTTGGGACCTTACGAATGGCCGCGCAGGCGGCCTTTCCGCAAAGCTCTCACTTAACCCTCCATCTCGTCCAGCCAGCCGAAGATCATCTCACGCGCCTGTGTACCCTGCGCCTGTAGCTCACCGTCCGGGCCGTAGACCATAAAGAACGGAATGCCGCTAAGACTGTACTGGCGCGCCACCGGCGACTCCCAGTCGATACCCTGCACGTCGGGGCGGTTGATATCAACCTTCAGCAGAATGATGTCATCTCGCTGCTCGGCAAGCCGCTCGATGTAGGGGCCGATCTGGACGCATGGTGGACAGTACTCACTGTAGAAGTCCACGATCATCGTCTGACCGGGCACCAGGTAGTCGGTCAACTCCACTCTTTCGCCCTGACTGACTACGCGGAGGTCTTCACTCGGGCTGAGCACGTTCTGGCTCCGCTTCCGGGCTGTATCCGCCATCTCGCCCTGCAGACCCGCCTCGAGCGCCATGTCGTAGGCGTTGGCCATCAGGTACATGTGCGCCGAACCGATCCAGTAGAGCTCCTCGGCCGAGCAGGTGGCGAAGTCCGCGCCCGCCGCCCCGAGGATGCGCCGGGCATGGAATACCGCTTGCTCGGCATTGCCCTCCTCGGCGGCCTGAGCCATCGCCTGACCCTCGTTCGCGATGTCAACCGCCGCTACGCCCTCCTGGGCGAATGCAGCAGCGGTGAGTGTCGTCAGCACGGCAATCACGACAGCGAGAAATAGACGCGACCGCATATCCCTCTCCTCTTCCCTGTCTTCAGTTAGTTAACGCCTATCTCTCGCCTTCGATGCCGGCGCTCGATTCTCCTGCGCATCGTACTCCATCTCGATTTCCGCGAGCAGGCCGCGCAGGTAGGCGATGCCTGTGCGCGTGGCCTGCTGGTGGTCCTGCACGCCCTCATACTCGAAGGCGATGAAGCCATCGTAGCCGATCTCGACGAGTCCGGTGAGGATTGCCTGGTGGTC
>JAAYJW010000001.1 GCA_012522765.1 candidate division WS1 bacterium
ACTTCTCCTTGACGAACTGCAGCGCTAATTCACGATAGTCGCCAATCTCGATAGTCACTGCTGCGTCGGAGCAAGGTGCGAGGAGTCCGCCCGCGATGATCGTACCAATAATGAGGATCAGGGAACGGGTCGCCATCGAGGTACGCATGTTTATTGGCCACCTCTCGCTGCTTTTTGCCTGCCTGCCCCGCGCCGCCAACACGAAGAACCTCTCGGAATCGCGTAGCCGTGACGCCGATTCAGTCCCGAAGCTCTGCAGTCCAATGGCAGTGGTATCTCCGAGCCATTCTACGCAGAACTCCCGGCGTGTGTCAACTGCAGCACCATCCTTCGGGCGGCCCAGCCGCCCTGGTGCTCGCCGACCTGGCGGTACTACCGCAGGTATATGCCTTCATGCTGCAACAGACGTCGCTTCAACGTCAATCCCGAACTGAAGCCGCCTACTGTGCCATCGGCACTGATGACCCTGTGGCACGGGATCAGCACCGGGAGCGGGTTCCTCCCGAGGGCCTGACCCGCAGCCCGCGCTCCACCTGGTGAACCCGCCTCCGCGGCGAGCTGACCGTAGCTGCGCGTCTCCCCCCACGGTATGGCGGCACAGGCCCGCAACACTCGCTCGCTGAAACCCGCGCAGGACAGCTCCAGCGGAAGGTCGAAGCGGCTGTCTGTGCCGCTGAAATAGGCTCGGAGGCGTCTGGCGGCCTCGCTCAGCAGTGGATCGCCAACGGCCTCATCGGCCATATCGGCCACTTCTTCCAGGGCGGAGGTACGATACTGCCGGGGGAGGGTGCAACGCGTGAGACCTCTCGCCCCGCGTCTCAAGCCGCACCATCCCCACTCGACCTCCACGACCTGCCACAGATCGCCTGACGAGCTCATCTCATTTTCCACATTACCCACATTCACCTACTAATGCCTCCTTCGCCCGGTTTAAGTTTTGATGAATTGGCCTCGCTGAAAAGGCGAGGGCCCCGGATCAAGCCGGGGCCCCGCTGCCGAGTAGCTGGTGCAACTACCGTCACGGCTTCTCGATATCAACGACCCGCGTGACGGCCTCTCCTTCGATCGCGCGTGTCAGATGAAGCACGACGAAGGCGCGATCATCTCCCAGTGCCGCGTTCATCTGCTCGCGGTACTGCTCCACGGAGGTGATCTGCGTGCCATTCACCTTCGACACAACGTCGCCGACCTGCACACGGCCTGATGCAGGGCTGGCGGCGCCGACGTCCGTGACCACGATGCCCTCCCGGATGGCGAGGCCGATGATCGCGCCCTGGCTGCACTCAATGCCGAGGCGCTGCCCGATGGCCGGAGTAAGCTCGCTGATGGGCATGACGCCGATCCCCAGCGGCCATTCCTGGGCCGGGGTCTCGGTAGGTGTCGGCTCCTCCGGCAGTCCGCTGTACTGAGCCGGCATCGTCCCGAGGGTGACCTCAACCGTTCTTTCCTGCTGGTTGCGCACTACGGTCATCGTCACCGTAGAGCCGGGCGGCTGCTGAGAGACTGCCTGCTGCAGGTCCCATGTGCTGCGGACGGGGTCACCGTCCACAGCTATCACGATGTCGTCCACCTGCAGTTCACTGTCCGCGGCCGGGCCATCCTCGGTCACCCCGGCGATCCGGATGCCGTACTCTACCCCATAGAATTGCCTCAGATTCTGATTGAGTTCCTCAATCTGTACCCCAAGCCACCCGCGTTCGATGGTCTGCCCCGCTATCAGGCGGGGAACGATATTGCCGGCGGTTGAGGCAGCGATCGCGAAACCGATGCCGATATTGCCGACTCGGCCAGGAGCAGCGTAGGCCACGTTGATCCCGACGACCTCGCCGCGCAGGTTCACCAGCGGCCCGCCGGAGTTGCCGGGGTTGATCGAGGCGTCGGTCTGAATGATGTCGCCGAGCCTCAGGTAAGGCATGGAGGGGTCGGGCTCAATGATGCGGCCCTTGGCGCTCACCACGCCTACCGTCACTGTCTGCTCGAGCTGCAGAGGCGCGCCGACCGCCATCACCCATGAGGCGACCTTCAGGTCATCCGAACTGCCGATCCGCAGGAAGGGCAGTTCGCGGTTCACGTCGATCTTGAGGACTGCCAGATCGGTGCGAGGGTCAGTCCCGACGACGGTAGCCGCGACCTCCTGCGTGACCTCTCCCCGGTCATGCAACACGACCGTAACTCGTGTGGCATCCGAGACCACATGCGCGTTGGTCACTATGTAGCCGTCGGCGGAGTATATCCAGCCGGAGCCGACGCCCTGCCGCTGCGGCATCGGCATCTGCGGCTGGCCTTCCCCACCTTCGGGCATATTAAACCAGGGGAACTGCCGGAAGAACTCGCGGAACTGCTCGGGTATCTGCTCCGTTCCCCCGCCCGGTGTGCCTCCACCGGCCGTGGATTCCACATCGATCCGAACCACCGCCGGCAGCACCTGCTCGGCGACCCTCGTGAACTCGTTTTCAAGCTGCATCGCCGTCGACGTATCCTGCGCCTCCGCCGAGCGTGTCGTCTGTGCGGGCAAGTTGCACGCCACCGTGCCCAGCACCAGCCCGATCAGGATGCTGACCAGGATGATGATCATGTGCGCATGTCGATGAGTTGTCGTCTCTCGGTGGTCCATCTCTCCCACCACTCTCTCCCTTTCGTTTGTATAGCGCGAGCCACCCGCCGGGCGCACCGCGCTGTGCAACCCGAATGACCGGCAACAACTGATACGCCGGGGGCCCGGCGTTACTCGCAGAGCGAGTCAAGCTTCTGCTTCAGGGCGTCCTCAGACTGGACGCCGACGAACTGGTCAACAAGCTCCCCATTCTTGAAGAACAGCAGCGCCGGAATGCTCCGGACGCCGTACTTGCTGGCCAGATCCGGGCTGTCATCCACGTTGATCTTGCCGACCTTCGCCTTACCGGCGTAGTCACCGGCGAGTTTGTCGATCGTCGGGCCCATCA
>JAAYJW010000107.1 GCA_012522765.1 candidate division WS1 bacterium
GCGAGGCGGTAGTCGTAGACGCTCAGTTCGGCGCGGTAGAGGCTCTGGCCGAGGAGACCGGCGCTGTTGGCGGGATTGCACAGCCATGCCGCGAGCAGTCCCGCACCGAGCCCGCTCGCTGCCCCCAGAAGCGCACGCCCGCGCATGCTTTCACACTCCGAATCGTGTGCTTGCGGGACGAGGCTTCACCGGCACGCATGACAAACCTCCCTCCGCTTCAGCGCGGCGGTTCCATGGGCGGCCCAGGAGCGTTGGGTCTGATCGGTCAGGCCGATCTTCTAACAGACCTGCGCGATCGTGGAGACCTTGACGATCTCCACCTCACCCTGCCACTGGATGTTCTGCGCGCGTCATGATCTTCCGCCACAGGTTACGAGCCATTCACTCCCCGAGGTGACGCTCAACCAGATCGAGCAGTTCCTGCACATGGAACGGCTTGGCAAGCAGCTCTCTATCTCCTATGCGCCATCCATGTGATGACACTGCGGCATCGGAGTAGCCAGATATGTATGCGACGGGCACATCAGTAAGCGAATCTCCTGCTGCCTGAACCCACTCGGGCCCTGACATCCCGGGCATCACAATGTCCGAAATGACCATGCCCAGCCTCTCAGATCTACGACAGATCTTCAGCGCCTCGTCGCCATTGCGGGCGACCAGCAACTGACGCTTCGTGCGTGCCAGTATCTTTGTCACAAGGCTTGCTACCAGATGATCGTCTTCGACCAACAGAATCTTCGTCAACGGATGGCCTCCGTAAGCTGATGTGGTTGCGAGCAAAGACTTTCGTGGCGGCCTGAGCGGCAGCCGCTCCTGTCCAGTTGCGTAATGACTTGCGCAGACAGCAGGATCATGTTCCGGTGCCTCTGCTACGGATCTCGGCGCAGTCCACGCTGAGCGAGGGTGAGACATCCTCTGTTGTCCTCTCAGCGGCCGGAAGAAGGATACGGAATGTAGAACCGGAACCGGGCTCGCTGGACACGGTGATGTCGCCGCCACTCTGCCGCACGATGCCGTACGCGGTGGCAAGCCCCAGTCCAGTCCCTCCGGTCCCCTCTTTCGTGGTGAAGAACGGCTCAAAGACGCGTGCTCGCGCCTCCTCATCCATTCCGACACCGTTATCGCTGACGCTGATCTGCAGGTATTCACCGGGCTGGAGGTCCGCGGAACCGAGCTCGCCAGCATCGAGTGTCACCCGGTACACTCCGACGGCCAGAACGCCACCGGCAGACATCGCATCCCGTGCATTCATACACAGGTTCATGATCACATTCTCAAGCTGAGATCTGTCTATGCAGACGAGATCGTCGCCACCACAATAGGCTGTCTCGATCAGAATGCTCTCTGGAATGACACGTTCGAGCATCGGTCGCATTGCCATTGCCAGTTCACTCACCTACAACGTCTCCGGCGCCATTATCTGCTTGCTGCCGAAAGCCAGAAGCTGGCGTGTGAGCGAGGCGGCTCGATCGGCAGCGTTTTCGATGACGTCCATCGACTCCTCCACTGTTTGAGAAAGCCCCTCCTCGTAGCGCAGCAGTTGCACGCTCCCGATAATTGCTGTCAGGTTATTGTTGAAGTCGTGAGCGACCCCGCCTGCAAGTTGGCCGATGGCGTTCATCTTCTGAGCCTGCCGCAGTTGCGTCTCGAGCTTGCGGTGCTCAGAGATGTCCAGAAGCGAAGCCACCATATCTTCCGTGCCCGGTATCATGGCGATACTGGAGAGGACGCGGATAACCGTCCCCGCCCGGTTGACGAAGTCGAACTCGCAATTCTCCGGGGCTGAACCTCCCCCTTCACGCTGCAGGTCAGTGCACTCCAGCACCTTTTCGGCATCGTGCTCAGCAACGAACTGCGACCAGCTCATCGCCCCGATGATCTCGTCGGTCTCATAGCCGCTCAGATCGCGGAAGTTCCAGTTGATGTCCGTGATGGTGCCGTTTGCGGACATGATGCAGATGGCGGTCCCGGCCACATCGAAGATCGTGCTGAACCGCCGCTCCGCCTCGATACGGGAACTTATGTCACGGGCGACACTGAGAACATGAGGCTGGCCGTTATAGTTAATCACTCGAGCCTTCAGTTCCACTGGAATGATCTCGCCCTCGCGAGTCACGTGAGCGGTCTGAAACTGAGCCTCTCCATGTTCAAGCAACTGGCGCATTCTCACGCTGACTTCTCGCGAGTAGTCGGCCTGGTCAAGCTCCATCAGCCCCATCTTGAGGAATTCGCTTCGGGTGTATCCGAGTCGAGTACACGCCGCATCATTCACCTCAACAAATCGACCGTTGAGGTCGTGGATGAAGACCGCGTCGCTCAACTGGTCGAAGAGCGCCCGATACTTCACCAGAGCCTGTTGGCGCTCTTGCTCAATGCGCACGCGCTGAGTTATGTCCACCACCGTTGCAAAGGCAGAGCGCAACTCGCCATCTTCGTCAAGGATCGGGATCGGTCGCAGTAGCACCTGCCGCGGTTCACCGGTGGAAGTGAGCAGCGTCCGAGGGTGTGAGCGGCGATCAGTACCGAACGCGGCGGCAAACGACTTGCGAGCCGCCTGCGCTGAGTTCTGCTCGTGAAACTCCCATAGATATCTGCCGACCATCTCATCGGGTGAATATCCGAGCATTTGGGCCATGCGATCGTTGACGAATGTTGTCACGCCTTCGGAGTTGACGGCCCAGACCCCCTCGTGCATATTCTCGACGAGACTCCGGTAGCGCAGCTCGCTCTCTTTCAGCGCCTCTTCAGCCTCGACGCGCTCGCTGATGTCCACAACGATGCTCTGCATGCCCGCCGCCCTGCCGTCATGGACGAGCGGAGCCGAGTTGATGAGTGCATGAAAAGTCGTGCCGTCCTTCCGCACGGCGAGGTATTCGCCGCTGCTCATGATCTGCGCGCTGAGGATTCTCTGGACTGACGCAAGCGCCCGGTCCCTGTCTTCAGGGTGGAACATCTGTCCGACATGAAGTCCGGCCGCGAAGTCGGACTGATCGTAGCCAAACATATCGAATCCGTTATCATTCACGAACGTCAGCTTTCCGGACATATCGGTCTCAGCAACGGTTTGCGGAAGTGTCGCGGCCATGTGGCAGCTTGTGGCGATAACTCGGCTCGGCTCGCACTTCTGCATCTCCCGCTGAACTGCTTGATTGAGCCGCTCAAGCTTCTCACTGCGCATGAAATCAGCCGCGCCAGCGCGGATGCATTCAGCGACGGCCTCCTCACCAATGGCGCCACCGATAGCGATCAGCGGAGGCGCTCCTGTGGTCGTGCTGAGAGCAGCCAGCGCATCAATTGCGCCAAAGCCGTCATTGGAGTAGCCCGCCAGGATGAAGTCCCACTCACCATCTGCCAGAGCTCGTAGCAATTCATCGGAAGTATGCACGGGATACATCTCAAGCAGAGGGTGAATTAGTTTGAGCGATTCTGCAGTGCCGGTGCAGTCGAAAGTGGCCGCCGATACCACGAGTATCCGCATCGCTTCTCGTTCAGCCACAGGATCGGCTTTGTGTCGGGAAAGCGTATACCTGTTATCACAATTCCACATATTTGAATAGACGATTTCCACGCGGGAGAAGTTCATACATGTTATGGTTGTATGACAATGGAGGAGTCTGCTGACCCTTCGCCCCGCAGCCAAACCCGCAGCGCCACCGCGGAGCGACTGGCGGAACAGGCGGCGCTGCAGGAGCAGCCACACGCGCAGATCGGCCGGCTCACCACCCGGGTGAACTGGCCTCAAAGAAAACTGGTGTCGACCACCTGCCGGGCTGAGCCCCTGGCAATGATTGAGGCGGACGACAACCTACCCCTGAGCATACCTCCACGTTCAATGCCTCTCCCCGGAGGTATTGCTCACAAGCGAGATGAATACCCCGGTGGCGAAGTTGATGCGGAGAGGTGCGCGTTATGATGTCCCGCTCGGCGGATTGGGGACGGGTCGGTTAAGGGAGTAACGACCATCAACTGATCGATGCACCGAGGTGAAGACTATGCGCGATGAGATGCTCAATTCTGTTGAGCAACACCTGCCGGAGGGAGAGGTGTTGGGACGGATTGTGGTTGTCTCAGACTACCGGCTGCTCAATTTCGGGCATGCCAGTGCACTGCGCCGCGCGGGCTATGCAGTCTACACCGCAGTGACCTGCACAGACGTGCCACGCATATTCGATAGCTTCAGTGTCGACCACATCGATCTCATCGCATTCGCCTCCCTGGTTCACGGATGGCACCATCAGGAGGCAGAAGATAGACCGGAAAGTATCCCTCCCAAAACCGACATACAATGGCATACGAGGAATTTCCTCCACGTGGTTGAGGCTATCAACGCACGACAGCAATCTCCTCCAAAGGTCATCATCGCAAAGGATCTCATAGCCCACGATCGCTATGATATCAGTGAAGATGCGCTGATGAAGGCGGGCATACGCTATGAGACCTACGCAGCGAACAATCCCCCCTCGATTGTCGGCTTTCTAACTGACCGGGGGAGTCAGGCTCTGGCTACGGCTAATGATTGATGAAAGCAGGGAGCAATCCGGATGAAGCTCAAGGTCGGACTATGCGGGGCCGGGCGGTTTGGCACAGCCTTTGTGCCGGTATTCCAGCGTCACCCGGACGTGGCAGAAGTCTACCTGGCCGATGTGATGCCTGATCGTCTGGCCCGCGAAGCGGCCCGTCTCGGCATCGCAAAGACCTTCGACTCGTTGGAGAGCTTGTGCCGTAGCGACTGCGACTGCGTGGCGTTGTTCACCCAGCGCTGGCTGCACGGGCCTCAGGCTGTAGAGGCGCTGAAGGCCGGCAAGCACGTCTACAGCGCCGTGCCCGCTGCCATCACGCTGGAAGAACTGGGCGAACTGGTGGACACCGTCAAGTCCACCGGCTTGATCTACATGCTCGGGGAGACCAGCTACTATCGCGCGCAGACCACATTCTGCCGTGATAAGTTCGCGCGTGGCGAGTTCGGCGACTTCGTCTACGGCGAGGGCCAATACCATCACGACATGGCGCACTTCTATGCCTCGTACATGCATAGCGGCGGCGACGAGTGGAAAGCAACCGCGAGCTTCCCTCCAATGCTCTACCCAACGCATTCGACCGCTTTCGTTCTGGGCGTAACCTTCGCCCGCATGACCGAAGTATCGTGCTTCGGCCAGGTGGATCGCCACGACGACGGCGTGTTCCAGGCGGAAACGAGCTTGTGGGGGAACGTCTTCAGTAACCAGTCTGCACTCTTCCGGACCTCCGACGGCGGCATGGCGCGGATCAATGAGTTCCGTCGGGTGGGCGCAGGCGATGGCCGTATGACCATCATGGGCACCAGAGCCGCATATGAGGAGCAGCCGGGGCAGGGCGTCTTCACCTGGCTCGATTTCCCTGAGGACTACGGTGAGGGAGACGCGATCCCGTTCCAGGAAGCACGGAATCTGGTGGCCCTGCGGCGCGAGGATGTCAGCGATATTCGCGTCTTTGACGGCGTCGAGGTTACGGAGGAAAATCTGGGCGATCTGCCGCGGGAGTACCTCGGGAAGAAGTTCCTGGGGCTGTCGCCTGCCCAGCCCTTCTGGCAGCTTCCCCTGGAGTTTGCCGGAGTGCCGAATGGCCATGACGGCACGCACGTGTTTCTGGTCAACGACTTCGTGCGTTCGGTCGTGGCGCAGAAGCTCCCGCCCAATCATGTTTGGCTGGCGGCTCGCTACAATGCTCCGGGAATCGTGGCCCATGAATCCGC
>JAAYJW010000108.1 GCA_012522765.1 candidate division WS1 bacterium
AGTGCGCGTGCTGGGTGTTCATGATTCCGTCCGTGGTCTCGATCCACGACAGCAGCGCGTCGAAGGGATCGTCCGCCTGCCCGATGCCCGCGTCCCACCAGCGCAGCATCGGCTGGTCGTAGCTCTCAAAGAGGATCGAGCGGTGCTGCGGCGTGACCGGCCCCCACTTAGCCTGCGTCCACTCGTAGGCCGGCACGGCGATGAAGCGGCCGTTCTCCGACCACTCCTGCGCCCGCCGCATGTTCTCGCGCCAGCTTTCATCGGAGAGCCGCCCGCCGTAGATGTAGTCGTTGTCGGTGATGGCGAAGAAGTCTATCTTTGCCCGGTCGCGCGCGTAGGCCAGCATCTCCACGAGGTCGCCCTCAGCGTCCTCTGAGAGCCCCGAGTGTGTGTGCGGATCGCCGAAGAGGAGGTGGCAGGACTCGCCGCCGATCTCCGCCTCGCGTGTCTGCGGCTCGAAGTAGCGGCGACTGACAAGGTTCACGCTGCGCCAGCCCTCCCACCCGGTTTCCTCGGCGAGCGCAGGGGCGCCATCGACTTCAGTTGCGAGCAGCATGACTTCGCCGCGCCCCGTCGCCGTGACCGGCACAGCACGCTGGGCGGCCACGATCAGCCGCCCATCGATCACACCCGCCTCATCGGGCGCGAAGTCCATGTAGCCCTCGATGAGGCGCACCGGGTCCTGCCACGCGCCATTCACGAAGCGCCTGCCGAGCAGCGCCCCGGCGCAGATGGTGGTGGAGCCATCATGCGGCTCCTTGCGCTCCCACAGCAGCCAGACGCCGCCGCGGTCGTCCGGCACGAGGAACGGCTGCCTGCGCCGACCGGGATAGCCCCAGACACCGTTCTTCGGCATGAGGCCGTACGCGAGATCGGCCACCTCCTCGAGCCGCCACTGACTATCCTCGAGCCGTGCGGCGACGATGGAGTTGTGCTGGTCAATCACTCCGTCGGCGTTCTCCACGTCTTCAGTGCGGATCAGGGCCACGTGCGGGATGCCGGCGTCGTCGAAGCACACAGTAGGGAAGAGGAGCGAGACGCCTTCCTCGGAGAAGTCCGCGCACTTGCCGGCGTGGGTCACGCAGACGCCGAAGCTGGAGGGATCGCCACCGATGCCGAGGGCGTGCTCCGCGCGCAGTTCCATGCCATCACGATCGGCGGCGCTCCAGCGCGCTGCGGCGTCATCGCAACTCCACGGCACCGCTACCGGGTGCAGATGGCCGTTGCGGTCAAGATGGAAGGTGTGATTGCCGCCCGCGGCGGTCTGCCAGCCGAAGAGCACGCTGCCATCGCGGCTCTGCGCCCAGAGGTCGTAGACGTCGTATGCGGTATGCCGGCCGGCAAGGTCTCTGAGGATCGTCAGGCGTCCCATGGTCGAAGCTCCTCGGATGGTGCTTGGCGCGCACGCGAGGCATTTCGCGCCGCTGGCGCGATTGCCTCCCGCAAACAGTTGGCGGTTCGTTTGACCTGAGCGTCCCTTTGTGCGTACAATACTCGCCTGCACGGGAATCGGCAGTGAAGTAGCGATGCGAAAGGAAGTCAGTGGTGGCTGCGAAGGATCGGACGCAGAATGATTCGCTTGACATAGTCCTGGACGTTGACCTGAGTAAGCGCACAAGTCAACTCGCCGATGAGAACCTGGCGCTGCTTGATGAGCATGGCGTCAGGGCAATAGACGTGCTTGGTTCGGTCGGCTCGGGCAAGACCACGTTGATTCAGCAGATGGTCCGGCGGCTCAAGGACAACTACCGCCTCGCCGTCATCGCCGGTGACATCACGACGCGCATCGACGCCGGGCGCATCGAGACCGAGGGTGTGCAGGTGCTGCAGATACAGACCGGCGGCGCCTGTCATCTCGACGGGAAGATCGTGCGCCGGGCGCTGGATCGCCTCGATCTCGATCAGATAGACCTGCTGATCATCGAGAACGTGGGCAACCTGATCTGCCCGGCGGCGTTCCCCATCGGCACGCACAAGCGCCTGCTGCTGCTGTCGGTCACTGAGGGCCCTTACATGGCCGTCAAGCACCCGGTGATGGTGCGGCAGGCCGATGTCGCGGTCATCAACAAGGCCGACCTCGCTGAGGCGATGGAGGTTGATCTGCAGAAACTGGAGGCCGACGTGCGGTCGGTCAACCCGCAGATCGAGGTTGTGACTACCGTCGCGCGCGCGGGCGAGGGCATTGATGACGTGATCGCTGCGCTGGGGCTGTGAGGCGCCATGCATGATGTCACCGCAGCGCAGACAATCGCTTACACGGTGCTGGAGGCCGCGCAGGAGCGCGAGGCGGAGCGCGTTGAGCGCATTAACCTCGCCCTCGGCGCGATGACGATGCTCGACCCCGACCAGCTTGAGTTCTGGCTGGAGCAGATCCTGCGCGGGACGATCGCTGAGGGCGCTGAGATACAGATCGAGCAGCTTGCACTGCAGGTGCGCTGCGGGGCGTGCGGGTATGAGGGAGAGATCGAGGTGCCGGAAGACCCGATCTACCA
>JAAYJW010000109.1 GCA_012522765.1 candidate division WS1 bacterium
CGCGCTTCGCGTACTCCGTCGCCGCCCAGGTGGCGTGGGTGATGACAATGACGGTCGTGCCCTGCGCGTTCAGCCGCGCCAGCAACTCCATCATGTCCCGCGCCTGCAGCCCATCAAGGCCCGTCGTCGGCTCATCGAAGACGATCACGCGCGGTCGGCAGGCCAGCACCGACGCCAGCGCCACCCGCTGCCTTTCGCCGCGCGTGAGCACGAACGGGTCGCGCTCCTCCCAGCCCGCAAGCTCCGTGACCTCAAGCGCCCTCGCGACCTGTCGCTCAACCTCATCTTCCGCCATTCCGAGGTTTCGCGGCCCGAAGGCAACCTCCTCGCGCACCGTAGAGGAGAATATCTGATGGTCCGGGTTCTGAAAGAGGTACCCCACCTGTGACGCGAGCTGTTTGATGGACTGCTCCCGCGCGTCCCTGCCCCCGATGCGCACGCTGCCGGAGGTGGGGGAGAGCAGGCCGTTGAGGTGCCGCGCGAGAGTGCTCTTGCCTGAGCCGTTCTCGCCCAGCAGCACTACGAACTCCCCCTCGCGCACCGTCAGCGTAACGTCCTCCAGCGCGGCAGTGCCCGAGTCGGAGTAGGTGAAGCTGACGTTCTCAAGTTCAATGATCGGATCGCCCTGTGGCGGCTCCAGTGCGGCAAGCGCTTCGCACTCGATCTCGTCCACGCACAGCCCATGCTCGCGCAACAGCCTCGCCGCCTCCGATGGCTCCACCGGACGTTCGGGCAGCCGCAGGCGCTCGAAGAGTTCGGGCATCTGTAGCGGCAGGATGCCCAGTTTCCGGCACCTCTGCGGCTCCGTCAGCAACTCCGCAGGCGCCCCGTCGAAGCGTTTCTCGCCGCCCTGCAGAGCCACCAGCGAGTGCCCCGCCAGCGCGTCCTCGGACTCATGGTCGGCGATCAGCAGCGTCACGCCACGGGCGGAGAGATCCTCCACGATGCGCGCAAGCTCCTGCTTCCCGCGCGGATCAAGATCGGTGGTCGGCTCATCGAGCACCAGCACCGATGGCTCAGGCGCGAGCACCGCCGCCAGCGCCAGCCGCTGCTTCTGCCCCCCCGAGAGCGTGGATGGATCGCGCCCGCGCAGATGGCTCAGCCCCACCAGCTCAAGCGCCTCCGCCACACGCCGGCGCATCTCCTCGCGCGGCATCCCCGCATTCTCCAGCCCGAACGCCACCTCGCGCTCCACGTCGCTCGCGAGCAGTTGCGACTCGAAGTCCTGAAAGAGCACGCCGACGCTGCGCGCGACATCATATACCTGCCGCCCACTCACCCGCTCGTCATCCACCCGCACTTCGCCCGCGAATCGCCCCGGCTGCATCTTCGGGATGATCCCGTTCAGGCAGAGGCAGAGGGTGGACTTCCCCGCGCCGGTGCGGCCCATCAAATAGCAGAGCTCCCCCGGATCGAGGTGCAGCGAAATCTCATGAAGCGCGGGCGCCGGCTCGGCTTCGGCGTCTGAGGCATGCGCTGCGCGGTATGTGAAGCTCAGGCCGTCTACGTCAACGGATGCGCCTGCGCCTCTCACGCATCCTCACGCCCGTCCGGCACGTCTCTGTCCCACGCAGGCGGTAGTTCCTCGGCCGGTTGAGACGATAGCGGCGACATCAGCACCACGCCGACGAGGAGCACGATCGTCGCAATGCCGGCGGTGAGGACCTGCGGGTCGAGCAGACTCGTCCCGTCCGGGAGGCCGATGCCCGCGCTCACGCTGCCCACCACCGCTACGAAGACCGCGGCGAGAAGCCCCAGCCCCGAGCCCACCCAGGTGAGCGTCATGCCGCCCCACGCAACGCGCCCGGCGGTGTATTCGTTCCGGTCGAGGATGTCCGTGTAGAGCAGCCCGAATGAGCGCGCGAGGGGTAGAGGATCGGCAGTAAGATCGCCGCGACGATGGTCCCGATGACCGCATTGTTGAGCGTGATGATGACGGACAGCACCTGGTAGGGGACAAAGCCCATCGCCGCCACGCCGAAGGCGATGATGACCGCGCAGGCGACGCCGCCTGTTACCGAGCAAACCACCAGCCACGGCAGGCCACGCGCCGAGCCATCCGCGGGGCGGTCACCGCGCAGCACCCGCCACATGCGGTAGGGCACGTAGGCCATCATGAAG
>JAAYJW010000110.1 GCA_012522765.1 candidate division WS1 bacterium
CAACGGCAAACGGCAGGTAAGGCAACGGCTAACGGCAACGGCGGATACGGGAAACGGCAAAGACAACAATGGCCACTGATCTCGACGACAAGACAACTGGCGGGTCGTCGTCGCTTCGTCGTTGCTGTCGTTGCTTCTGTTGCTTTCGTTGCCGCCTTATGGTGCCGAGGGCGGGACTCGAACCCGCACAACCAATAAAGGTCACTAGCCCCTCAAGCTAGCGTGTCTGCCAGTTCCACCACCTCGGCTCGTTGCCTCGTGCAGTGTATGATACCCCATCGAGGGCCTCAGAGTCAACCCCTGAATCGTCCCTCACGCGCGATAACACACAGGCCCTCTCATGTCGCGTCTGAGGGCTGGATTGTTCTCAATACCAGCCCTTACCGTCGCTCGGCTCAGGCTTCTCGACTTCCGGCTTGTCGGGGTCCCAGACGAAGCCCTTGTGATCGCTCTCAAGGTGACCGGGCTTCTCATCCAGCCGCCACGGCTCGCCGTCGCTGAACCCCGGCGCGGTGCGGAATTTCGTCTCCAGCACACCCGTCGTCTCAAGGTGCTTCATGCAGGCGATGATGCAGCCGCGCGCGCCGCATGACGCCACCGGACTCGCCGAAAGCGCACTGAGCGCCGGCATCGTCGGGAACATCGCCCAGCCCATGTCCCACGCCTCCAGCCACGTGACTTCCTGGTCGGCAACCGGGAAGCTCACGCCCGGAAAGCGCTTCGCGAAGAACGGGCCACTGAGCTTGTTCAGCCCAAAGTGCGTCAGCTTGCACTTGCCGAGATCAAGGTCATTCCACTCGATGCGATGACCCTCCACCTCGATGCCCACCGAGCGATCCGGATCGATCGCCCCTGCCGGACACTCGGCCACGCAGCGCATGCACCTGTCGCACAATTCGCCGGTCACTATCGGGTCCGGCTCAAGCTCCGCGTCGGTGAGGATGACGCCAAGGCGCTGCCGCGGGCCGAACTCCTTTGTGAGGAAGACCTTCGACCAGCCGATCTCACCGAGACCCGCCAGCGTCCCGGCGATGCGGTGCTGGATGACCACCTCACGCGGCGGCAACCCTGGGGCCGCGGGCGGCGCCTTCGGCCCGAACTCGCGGCTGCTGGCGACAGCGGACAGTGGCGTCGCGTCATAGCCGTGCTGCTCGATGTGACGCAGTAGCCGGTCCTTCGCGAGGCCGAGCATCTGCCCGAGGCCCGCGTAGCTGAAGATGTGGTATGAGGACCAGTTTGTGCCTTCATCCACGCCGCGGCAGGTCCCGCGCACGATGCGCTTGAGGTAGACGATCACCGACCGCGCCTTCGGCATGATGAAGCGCGGGTTCATGTCGTCCGGCGCGCTGTCGAAGCGCTCGATGTTCGCCACGCCGAGTTTGTCAACGCCCAGCACGTTGAGGGCGTAATCGCGCAGTGACTCTGTGGTCAGCATGCGGGCTTACTCCCCCTCCTGCGCGGGCGCCTCGCGGAAGGGCGACGCGAACTTGCGCGTGAGCATGCCGTTGTCCTCAAGGTGCGCCACGCAGGCGCGGCCACATGCGGCGCCGAGGCGGAAAGGCTCCGAGCCGCCGAAGTAGGGCAGCGAGGAGATGCCGGTCTTGCAGATACGGCAGCTTTCGATGTGCAGCGAATACCAGCAGGCATCCTCGCCATTGCACAGTTCGGCATAGTGCAGGTTCTGCGTGTCGAGCGCGCCGGCAGGACATGCCGCGGCACAGGCGCCGCAGTCGTCGCAGATATGCCCGGCGAAGGGCTCGTCCGCCTCAAGCTCAGCATCGGTCAGGATCATCGTGAGCATCTGCCGCGGCCCGAACTCGGGGGTGAGCAGCCACTTGCCCCTGCCGATCTCGCCCAGCCCCGCAGCATGAGCGGCAAAGTCGAACTCGAGCACCACGTTCGGCTCGGGCTTGTCAGGGCTGACGCGCACGCCCTGCCCGCGCATCTCGCCCGATTGGCGGAACATCGGCGTGGCCTCCCAGCCCTCGTTTTCGATGCGCCGGCAAAGCTGGTAGGTGCTCTCGATGGAGTGCGCGCTGGGGATACCCGACCCGAGCGTGTAGCCCGCCGTCCCCTGCTCCACGCCCTGCAGAGCGCCGCGGGCGATGGCGAAACCGAGCACGATCACCGAGCGGGTGTGCGGCTGAACCGACCTGGGGTGTGCCTCGGGGGCGAAGAGATCGAAGCGCTCCACCGGTGCGATGCCGACGAGATCCGCTCCGAGATCCTTCGCAGTCTGCTTGAGCTGCTCACTAGTCACAGCGATGGTCCTCCTGTAGTAGGGGCTGGTCGTTGTTTCACGTCTGCGGCAGCGCGATCCGGTAGATATGCCTGCCGAGGCCGGGGAAGCTGTCCTGCAGCGAACCGCCGGTGACCTGCAAGGTTCGCCGCGCAGGCTCCGCGCCCTCCTCCTGTGTCGTCTCAAAAAGCACTTCGGCCTCAGCCGCAGTCTCGGGGAGGCCGAAGAGCCGCGCGGTGACCGAACGCTCCGCGGAATTCACCGCCAGCACATAGAGGTGGCCCTCATGGGTCCACGCGCGCAGCGTCAGCGATGGGTAGCGAATCTCGTGGGTGTAGCCGTAGGGCTCGAAGGGCGTGCTCATCTGCGGCCCGCCGGTGATGCCGAAGTTCACGTCCTCGTAAGGCTCGCCGAAGAGGATGACCGGGCCGAGGTTCGCCTCAGTAAGCTGCTGCGCACATTCCGCGTACGCATCCCATGTGGCCTGCAGCACTCCCCCATCGCGCTTGTGCCAGTAGGAGAAGATCAGCACGCCTCGCGCTCCGGCCGCGATGGACGCCCAGAAATCGTGTCGGGCGTCTATCGGCGAGATGATGCTCATTTTGTCCCCTGAGTAGAATAGTTGCAGCACCGCGACCGGTGTCTTCTGCCCGGCGAGGTAGTCGCGACCGACCTCAAAGCCCGCGCGCTCGATGCCGTCGATCTCGCGCTCGATCGCGTAGCGGATCCACGAGCGCGGCATGTGGTGGTATTCGGTGTAAGCCCCGCAGCCGATGATGTCGAGGTGCGGCGCATCGCGGGCGATCCGCCCGGCGGTCGCGTGAGTGGGCATGTACATGAAGTTCGGGCGCTGCTGCGGATCAATCTCGCGCGTCATCTGCGCGATGCGCACAAGCATCTCCTGCTCGGCGGGCTCCCAGTAGCGCAACTCCTCCGGGAAGTCCCACCAGAGCACGTTGTCGTACGCAGCGTACTCCGTGATGCGCTCGCGGATGGTGTCCCAGGTGACCTCGTCGCTGAGCTTCGGGATGCGCGCAAGGGAGTAGAGGCCGTTCGCGAGCGCAGCGTCAAGATACTCGGCGCTGAAGCCGTAGGTGTGCCCAAAGTTCCAGCCGAAGGGCGTGACCTGCGCCATCTCCTCGGCGGGCTGGAGCGAGTACGCGCCCAGCGGGAAGGCCTCGCCCTGCGGGTACGGTCGCTGAGGAAGCTCCTGTGCGAAGACGGGGATGGCGAAAGCGAGCAGTGCGACGACAATCAGCGCGCGGCGCATGGCGGTCACTCCCTCACCAGTTACTCACCTCGGCCGATCATTACGACGAATGACCTGCCGCTCGGGACTCATCTGAGCGTGTTTGCAGCGAGTGCCGCCAGTGAGATCATAAGCACGAGAGGTGTCAGCAGACACCCGCCCATCGCTTTCCCCAGCTTCCGCTGCCTCCCCGATCTCGTCAGCGGTATGCCTATGACGCGGCTTATCTTCGACTTGGCTCTGGAAATGCCGACAACTCGCCTCCAGGAGAAGCCACCGCGGTTCACTGCTCTCGCCACCTTCCGATCATGCTGCAGTGGTCGCTTTCAGCGAGCAACCGGCCTCTCCGGCACGCGCCCGGTGATCGTCTGCAGACCGTGCAGCTTCTCATCGCCAGCCGCGGGTGGATACTCGGTGCAGAGCAGGTGCAGCGGCGGCTCGTCCTCCTCGATCGCCGGGAAGCGGCCGATGGCGTCATCGTGGAAGCGGTTGTCCCGCTCGTCATCGTTGACCTTCGATACCTCGCCGACCAGCACAAGCTCCTCGCCAGCGTAGGGCCTGCCCCAGAACTCGTGATACATCCCCTGCGTGAGCGTGATCGACTGCCCCGGCGCCAGCACAAGCTCCTCCCCCGCCGGCACGTTGAACTTGTGGCCGTCCACGGTGACGGTCACGGGCAGATCGCGCTTGCCGCCGTCCTCATCGGCGTTCCAGAGGCGCAGGACAAGCTCGCCGCCCCCGCGGCAGATGATGTCCTCCATCTTCTCCCAGTGGAAATGCGTCGGCGTCACCTGGCCCTCGCCGCAGAGCAGTATCTTCTCGCAGTAGGGCTTGATCTGCGTCTCGTGCTTGACGTACGCGTCCTGCGGATTGCCGTTGCGGATGGTGAAGAGCAGCAGGCCCGTGCGCTCGTACTCGCCGAGGCCGAAGTCGGTGATGTCCCAGCCGAGCATGTTGCTGCGGATCTCGTCATACTCGTGGCCCGCGTTCGCCCAGTCCTCCGGCGACCAGTGCGCCCAGACGGGCAGGTGGAAGCTCATCCGCTCGAGGAACGCCTTGCCCTCGCGCAGTATCGCGTTGAGTTCGGAGCGCTTCATCGTGCCGCCTCCCGTGGCCTTGCGGCGTACGCGTGCGGCGGGAAGGTTCGTCGCGTCAGCGCAGGTGCCCTTCAGGGGCGGCGAGCACTCCGACTTCCGCCAAAGTTTGACCCGACCTTATTGTTGCTGGTATCATTCCCGTCCGCCCGTGGCGCTGCAGAGTGCCGTTGCCGCGGCGGTGACGAATCATCTTCCTGTGAGACTCATCCGCTCAGGACCAGGGGAGAGTGAGTTACGTGAGCGATAGAACCTACGGATTCGGGCTGGTCGGTTGCGGTGTAATCGCGCCCACACACGCCGAGGCTATCAGCCGCATTGAGAACGCGCAGCTTCTTGGCGTATGCGACCTGAATGAGGATGCAGCGAAGGCCTGTGCCGCCGAGCATGGCGCCGAAGCCTACACGGACCTTGCCGAGATGCTCGCGCGCGAGGACCTCGACGTCGTGAACATCCTCACGCCCAGCGGCCTGCATGCGCGCCTCGGTGTCCAGTGCGCCGACGCGGGCAAGCACGTGATCTGCACGAAGCCGATTGACATCACGCTGGAGAATATTGACGCGCTGATCGAAGCGGGCGACCGCAACGGCGTGAAGATCGCCGCCACACATCAGAACCGGAGTTACCCGGTATACGAGAAGGTCAGGCGCTACATTGACGAGGGCCGCCTCGGCAAGCTCCTCTACGGTAACGCATTCGTTCCGTGGTTCCGCTCCGATGAGTACTACGCGAAGGGCTGGCAGGGCACGAAGGCGCTCGACGGCGGCGGCGCGCTGATCAACCAGTCGATCCACTACATTGACCTGCTCGTATGGTTCATGGGCAAGGTCGAGCGCATCTACGGCTTCGCCGACGCGTTGCTTCATGACATCGAGACCGAGGACATCGGCTCCGCGGTGCTCAAGTTCGAGGGCGGCCGCCACGGGATGATCCAGGGCACCACCTGCACCTACAACGGCATGCCCGCGCGCATCGAGCTTCATGGCACGAAAGGCAACATCGTGGTGGTGGGCGATGAGGTGGCGCTGTGGGACGTCGAGGGCGATGAGCGTATCGAGGACCCGATGGCCGGACGTGCCGGCGGCGCCTCGGACCCCAAGGGCGGCATGCAGGAGAACGCTGTGGTCGCGCACGTCAAACAGATCGGCGACGTGCTTGCGTCAATCGAAGAGGATCGCGCGCCGATGATAGACGGACACGAGGCGCGCCGCGCGGTCGAGGTCATCCTGTCTATCTACCAGGCGAGCGAGACGGGCGAGCCTGTAGTGCTTGCCTGACGCGCGTTAATATACCACGCTTCACGGGCCGCGCGGGGACCGACCGGCGCGGCCCGTTCGTGTGTCCCCGGCGAAGGTTCGCGGGGGCCTCCGGGGAATACGCAGAACGTCATCTTGACCCGACCTTGCATGGAGGCACAGACGATGAGCGACTACACCGCCGCGGTCATTGGGACCGGCGGCATCTCCAGGGCGCACGTGAACTACTACTCCGGCACCGATCGCGTGGACATCGTGGCCGGCTGTGACATCAACTCCGAGCGCCTCAGCGCATGGTGCACCGAGCACCAGGTCCCGGATAGCTACGCCGACTACGAGACGATGCTCTCGGCGGTGCAACCGGACATCGTCAGCGTCTGCACCTGGAACCCGACGCACATGAAGATCGCCCTCGCCGCTATCGCATCCGGCGCGAAGGCGGTCATCTGCGAGAAGCCGATGAGCGACGAACTCGGCGGGCCGAAGGATGCGGTGGCGCTCGCTGAGGAGCGCGGGTGCTACTTCGTGGTGCACCACCAGACCCGCTTCTCTCCCGGCTACAACGCGGCGCGGGAGATGCTCGCGGAGGGTGCGATCGGCAGCCCCGTCAGCATCCACTGGCGCACCGGCGGCGGCCTGCTGAACATGGGCTCGCACCTGATCGACAACTACCGGTGGATCCTCGGCGATCCCGACTGGACCGACGTGCTGGGCTGGATCCAGCGCGACACCAACCGGTACGAGCGCGGCTCCTACGCCGAAGAGAAGACCCACGCGCTGATCCGCTTCGGCGGCGACGAGATGATCCTCTCGATTGACCTCGAGGATGGCGTCAAATACACCGAGCACCGGATCAGCGGCCCGGACGGCGTCATCAACTTCAACCGCGAGCAGGCAGTGCTGACGAACGCCGAGGGCGTGCATGAGCCCAGGTCCAACCCGCAGCAGGGCTACCTGGCAGAACTGCTGGCGTGGATGGATGGCGGCCCGGTGCACCGCAACGTCGCCTCGCAGGCGCTGGTGACGCAGGAGATCATGATGGCGATCTACGAGTCGGCGCGCACCCGCAGCATGGTCACGCCACCGTTTGAAAAGCGCGAGTCGCCGCTGGAGGAGATGATCCTCGCGGGCGGGTTGCCATTCGAGGGCGAGCCCTATGACTGCCGCATTCCGGCGGCGCTGGAGTATGCACTAAAGCAGAGGGAGGTCGAGAGACCATGAACTTCGACGATGAGTTCGATTTCGATACGTTTGACGACGACATCCTGCTGAGGGCGACAATTGCGCCCAACCCTGACGATGTCTTTGACATGCTCACGCTCATGCATCTGGAGGCCGGGAGAATCCGCGAGCGGGACCTCGATAGCCTGACGTGGGACAACCTCCCTCAGATGCCCGAGGACGCCAACGATCGCGACCGGGCGCTGTGGCTGGCGATTCAGGCTTACGAGCTATGCTTCGAGGACCCGGAGCTATCGGCCGATCTGGCTGAGGAGGCGATGGCGTGTGATGCGACCTGCATTGATGCGTACATCGCCCGCTGGTTCACGATGGATATTGAGCACCACGAGGCGGCCGTGATGGCCGCGCGCGGTGCAGTCTTTGGGCAGCAGCTTGTTGATAGCACAAAGAGCGTCCGCGAGCACGCCGACGTCTGGATGTACCCGCGCATTCGCGGTGCAGTTCGTGCCTTCGCCGCGCTGGCGCTCACCAACTGGGCGCAGGGCAATCGTGATGACGCGATTGCGGCCGCGGAGCATGTGCTGAAGCTGGCCCCGTACGACGAGGTGGGAATGACGCCGCACCTCGCCAACTGGTACCTTGCGACGAAGCAGAACAAGCGTGCGCACCGGCTGCTGCGGGAGTATGAGGAGGATTTCGTAGCACCGGTGGAGTACGCCCGGGCGCTGGTCGCCTTCGTGCGGGAGGGCCGGGAGAAGGCACGACCTCTGCTCCTTAGCGCCGCGGAGCAGCATCCTCTGATTCTCAGCCAGATGAAGCTCTCTGCCGATGGAGAGCTGGAGTCCACAGGCCTGCCATTTCCGGCGCACTACTATGTAGCATTCTCCGTTGAAGAGGCGCTGGTCTGGCATCCGCCGATTGAAGACACCTGGCGGAGCGTTGAGGGTGCATTTGAGTGGGCGACCAACTGCGCCGATGAGCCCGAGTTCCACAGCCACCTTCAGGCGGGCGCATTAAAGGCGGTGGAGGAACTGAGAGATTTCGCAGAGCTTACGGGGGATGACAATCTGGCTTCCTTGTTAGAAGACATTGACCTCGACGACGATGAAGACTCAAACCGCGGCCCGGAGTTGCGCCTGCTATGATGCGTTCGCGCACGCCTGTCGCAGCGTCGTTGGCGCTTGCGGGACTGGTGGCAATCTCCCTGTCAGGCGCTCCGGCCTCCGCACAGGACGCGGACACGCTCCTCGATGAGGCAATCGCCTCCGCGCAGTGGATCTGGTACCCCGAGTGGGAGCCGCGCGAGAGCGTGCCGATCATGCAGAACTCCTTCCGCTGCACGATCGACCTCCCGGAGGGGCGCGAGGTGACGCAGGCGCTGATGGCAATCGCGGGCGATGAGCGGCTGGAGAGCTATCGCCTCAATGGCGAGGACGTAGGCCGCTGGCAGTGTGCGCTGCTGGCCGAGCGGGCGGATATCACCGACCGCCTGCAACCGGGAAAGAACGTCATCGCGCTGAGCCTATTCAGCCGCTCGCGCAGCCCGGCAGGCGTCATCGGCGCAATCGTCATCACCTTCGCCGAGGGCGACCCGCTGGTCATCACTACCGGCGCCTCATGGCGCGTCGGCAAGACGCGCGAGGTCGCCGAGGATTGGTACGCGCTCGACTTCGATGACTCTCAGTGGGAGCAGGCGCGGGAGCTTGGGCAGAACCGGATCGAACCGTGGCGGAAGATCGCGGTGCGGCGCATACCCGAGCAGCGCGCGTTTCCCGGCGCCTCGGGCGCGGGGGCATACTCCCGCGGCGGTCGCGGCGGAAAGGTGATCCCGGTCACCACGCTGGAGGACTACGTGCCCGGCGAGCAGGAGCCTGTCCCCGGCTCTCTGCGCGCGGCCTGCGACACCCCCGGACCGCGCACTATCGTCTTTCAGGTCGCGGGCAACATTGACCTCAAGGACTGGCTGATCGTGCGCGAGCCGTATCTGACCATCGCCGGGCAGACCGCGCCGGGCGACGGCATCTGCATCCGCGACTTCCCGGTGCAGATCAGCACGCATGACGTGGTGCTGCGCTACCTCAGACTCCGCCTCGGCGATCGCTCCGGCGAGATCTGGTCCGGGCGCACCTACACGGACGGCCGGCCGAACTCCGTCGGACCGCACTCGCTCTACATCGTCGAGGCCTGTGACGTGATCGTGGACCACTGCTCGACCACATGGGCGATAGACGAGGTGCTGACCGCGGGCCTCTGCGGCCGCGTCACGATCCAGTGGAGCATCATCGCCGAAGCGCTGCATGACAGCTTCCACCCGAAGGGCCCGCACGGGATGGGCTCGGTGCTCGGCGGCGCGGACTGGATGACCGTGCATCACTGCCTCTACTCCAACAACCCCACGCGCAGCCCACGCCCCAGCGGTGATCTCGGCTTCGTGCTGGACTTCATCAACAATACCATCTACCTCAGCGCCGGCTACACCACCGTCGGCGACCTGCAGATGAACTACATCGGCAATTACATCAAGCGCTGCAACGACTCGCGCGCGTTCTCGCTCTTTGGCATCGACCCGCGCCAACGCATGCACGCCGCTGGAAACTGGCTCGCGGACCCGGCGCCCGGCTATGAGCCGCAGGACCAGTGGCGGGCGCTCTTTTACATCCGCCCCTACCGCGAGCAGACCGAGTTCAGCGATGAGGAGATCGCGGGCGCATGGTCGGAGACGCCCATCCCGATGCCCGAGTGGGCGGCCATTGAGGCGGAGGATGCGCGTGTGGCGCATGAGCGTGTCATGGCCGACGCGGGCGCGACGCTACCGGTGCGCGATGCCGCCGATGCCCGGATCATCGCCGACGTTCGCAATGGCACCGGCGAGGTGGTCAACTCTCAGGAGGACGTCGGCGGGTGGCCGGAACTGGCGGCGGGTGAGCCGGTCGTGGATACCGATGGCGACGGGATGCCGGACGCCTGGGAGAGCGCGCATGGTCTCGATCCGCGCGACCCGGCGGACGCCTCCGCCGACCCGGACGGCGATGGGTGGACGAACATCGAGGAGTGCCTGAACGCAACCGACCCGCGGGAGGCCGATGCAGCATGACGGTTGCCGAGCGCTTCAGAGCGACGCTGAACGGGGAGCCCGTGGACCGGCTGCCGATGACCGAATGGGCGCCCTACTGGGAGCTTACGCTGGAGCGTTGGCGCGATGAGGGCATGCCCGCGGAGCTTTCGCGCTATGAGGTGCAGGAGCACTTCGGCCTCGATCCGATCTGGAATGCGCGCTTCAATCACTTCGGTCCGGAAATGCCCGCGCCGGTGTCACATGGCGCAGGTATCATGACTGACGAGGACGACTACAACCGCCTGCGGCCGCTGCTGTATCCGTCGAACGATGCGCTGCTGGAGTCGCTGGAGGAGCATCTGCGCACCCACGACCGCGAGAGCTTCGTCCTCTGGGCGGTAGTGGACGGCTTCTTCTGGTATCCCCGCAGACTCTTCGGCATCGAGCCCCACTTCTACGCCTTCTACGACTACCCGGACCTGATGCACCGCATGAACGCGGATGTCGCGGAGCACTCGATCGCCATGCTGCGGCGTCTCGCGGAGATCGCAGTGCCGGACTTCGTCACCTTCGCCGAGGACATGTCTTACAACCACGGGCCGATGCTCTCGGAGGGGATGTTCGCGGAGTTCCTCGAGCCTCACTACCGGAGGGTTGTGCCGGTGATCCAAGAGATAGGCTCGGTGCCGATCTGCGACAGCGACGGTGATGTGACAGAGATGATACCGTGGCTGGAGCGAGTGGGCCTGCAGGGGGTGCTGCCGCTGGAGCGGCAGGCGGGGGTGGACGGGATGGCGCTGCGGGAGGCGCACCCGGAGTTTGTCATGATCGGGCATTATGACAAGATGGTGATGAACCGGGGCGAGGAGGCGATCCGCGCGGAGTTCGAGCGCCTGCTGCCGCTAATGCGAAGTCGGCGCTTCGTGCCGAGCGTGGATCATCAGACCCCGCCGGGTGTGTCGCTGGAGCAGTACCGCACCTATCTGCGCCTGTTCGAGGACTACGCGCGGGCGGGGGCGCGTTGACGGCGTTGGGCCGAGGAGTAGGGGCCGCACAAGGTCACCTCGTGCAGCCCCTACGAGCTCCAACCAGCCGCTGTCACTCACCCGCGGGGGCGAGCAGATTGGCTCCCGCCGGTGTGAGCAGCGGCGGCACACCCCGCAGTTCGACATAGTAGTCCTCCCACGTTCCCTGCGTGGGGCGCTCGGTGCGCAGCGTCCAGACG
>JAAYJW010000111.1 GCA_012522765.1 candidate division WS1 bacterium
CGGGTGGCCATATCCCCCGCGGTGATGGCCGTCCAACATGTTCCCGGTAAGCCAGGGCATTGTCGACCTGCTGATCCTGTTTACGAACGGCGGGCGGGCAAGGAAGCTGATCCCGTCCCGCCCAGGGGCGGGAGCGGGATCACCCTCGCGCCGTTGCTGCGCAACGTGCGCTCGGGCCGCCCCTCCTGAACGGCAACGGCTGTGGGCGACCGCGCGAGAGATGATGCTGCCGTGCGAATGACATCGGCGCTGCGCGCCGATCCCTCGCGAGGGCGCGAGGGCCACAACGACAAACGACATCGGGGGCACGAACCGCCGCGGGAGTCGTCAGGAGGGGCGGCCGCAAGGGCCACAACGTAATCACCCTGAATCAAACGGGCGCCGACCCTTACGGATTGGCGCCCGTGATGCGTTCTGCGGGAGTTTCGTCTACGCCTGCGCAAGCTCCATCACGCGGCTGATGTTGTCCATCACCTTGCGGAAGCCAGTCACGTAGCGCTCCATCAGCGGCATGTCGTTGGGCGGGTAGACGCCGCGCAGGTAGCTGTGAGCCGCGATGAACTCCATCGTCAGAGGATAATCCTCACCGCGATACTCGTACTCCACGTCCGGGTTGAGTACCCACGGCACGCCGCGGCCGAAGCCCTGCTTCTGCACCAGCACGTCCTGGCCCGGGATCGGCCGGCTCTGCCACTGGCCCATCCCGATACCCTCCGCCTGCAGCGCCTTCACGCATGCCGCCTTCATCTCGCCGGCAGTGCAGTCGAGGCCGACCTGGTCCGGGCGGAACTCGACCACGTAGGTGAAGTAGACCGGCTCGCCCCACGGCGGCTCGGCCGGACCCTCGACGCCCGGGATCTCAGCAAGCTCGGCGGTCAGGAAGCGCGCAAGCTCCTGCCGCTTCGCGTTGTTCTGAGGCAGACGCTCGAACTGGCTCACCATGAACGCGTTCACGAACTCGTGCGGGCGATAGTTCCAGCCGAGACCGAATGCGTTGTACTCGCGCTGCTGGCCACTCGGCGGGACTACCTCGCCGAACTCGCGCATCCGTCGCGCGTGCTCGTAGGCGTCGTCATCGTTGGTGGTGAAGATCCCACCCTCACCGGAGGAGAGGTTCTTGCTCCGGTTGGTCGAGAAGCCGGTGGTGTCAACGATTCCGCCGAGGCGCTTGCCATTCCACGTCGCTCCGTGGGCCTGGCAGGCATCGTGGACGACCTTCAGATTGTGCTTCTCCGCGATCTCAAGGATCGGCCCAAGCTCCGCGGGCATGCCGTGGATATGCACGGGCATGATGGCTTTCGTGCGCGGGGTGATTGCGGCCTCGATCCGCTTCGGATCGATGGTGTAGTAGACCGGGTCGAGGTCAACGAAGGTCGGGATCGCGCAGTGGTGCAGGATCGCCGCCGCCGATGCCCAGAAGCTGAAGGCGCTGGTGATGACCTCATCGCCGGGGAGCACGCCCGCGGCGGCGACGGCCATGTGCAGCGCCGAGGTGCCGGAGTTTGTTACCAGAGCGTACTTGCAGCCGCAGTAATCGGCCCACTTCTCCTGCATTTCCACGGCATGCGGGGCGGCATTGCCGTGGAATATGTCGCTGTCGAAGACGTCCATGATCGCCTTACGGTCCCGCTCGTCATGCGGCGGCCAGGATCGCACCATATCCTCGGGAACGATGCGTTCTCCGCCGTCGAGTGCCAGCTTTTCAGCCATGTCGCAACCTCCAGTGATTGTTGGGGGCTTCATCCGGGCAAATCTGGCGGGAGGGTTCACCTCCGGGCGCCCGCACACCTGCCTCGTCGTCGAAAGAGCGTTCCCTCGTGTTGCTCTGCATGCACGCCCGGACGGCAGGTGCCGCAGTCGGGCGGCGCGAATGCTGCAACTGGCGCAGGGGCAGGAAGTCGATGATGCGGGTGAGCGGATGACCGTTCAGCAGTTATTCGTGTTCGCAGTGCTGGTCGCAACGCTGGCGATGTTCATCTGGAACCGCTGGCGCTACGATGTAGTCGCGGCGACGGCCCTGCTTGTCGTGGCGATTGCGGGAATCGTGCCGCCGGGCGAAGTCTTCTCGGGTTTCGGCCATCCGGCGGTCATCACTGTCGCCGCGGTGCTGGTGCTTAGCCGCGGCCTGATGAACGCTGGCGTAGTGGACATGATCGCCCGGCTCCTCTGGCGCGTGGGTGAGAACCCGATGGCGCAGGTAGCGGCGCTAACGGGCATCGTCGCGCTGCTGTCGGCATTTATGAACAATGTCGGCGCGCTCGCATTGTTGATGCCGGTCGCCATCACCATCTCCAGACGGCGAAACAACCCTCAGTCAATGCTGCTGATGCCATTGGCCTTTGGTTCGCTCCTCGGCGGCATGCTGACGCTGATCGGCACTCCGCCGAATATCATACTTGCCGCCTATCGGGCTGAAACGGGTGCTGAAGCCTTCCGCATGTTCGACTTCCTCCCGGTGGGGGGAGCGGTCGCTCTGGCGGGCGTGGTTTTCATCAGCCTCGTCGGATGGCGACTGGTTCCACGGAGGACGAGGGCCGCTTCGGCTGAGGATCTCTTCGACATCAGCGACTACATCGCGGAAGTCCTTATTCCTGCGGATTCCCGCTTCGCGAATCGCTCCCTCCAGGACCTGATGAGCGCGGTGCAGGAGGAGGCGGAGGTGCTCGTGCTGGGGCTGTTTCGCGGTGAACTGCGCGAGTCGATGCCGCCGATGTTTGTCACCCTCCGTGCAGGCGACATTCTCCTCGTCGAGGTCGATTCAGACGGTCTTCGCACCCTGCTCGACGTGGCCGACGCAGAGCTTGTTGACGGCGGCAGCGGAGCGAAGAGCCGCGCTCAACAGGATGCCCAAGCCCTCGATCTGCGTGAGGTAATCGTCACCGCCGAATCTCCGTTGGTGCGAACGACTGTCGTGGCCCACGATATGCGCAGGCGCTTCGGCGTGAACATCATCGCTGTCGCCCGTCAGGGCGGCCAGTTGCGGGAGGCAATCAAGGACATCCGCTTTGAGGTAGGGGACATTCTGCTGGTGCAGGGGCCGCTGGAGGCCATGAGCGCCGCCTGCAGCGAGTTGCTGTGCCTGCCGCTGGCGGATCGCGATCTCCGCTTCGGCAGGCCGCGCAAACTGCTGCTCACCATCGGTCTCTTCGGCGGAGCGTTGGCTCTGGCGGCGGTCGGTGCGCTTCCCGCTGCCATCGCGCTTTCAGCCGGGGCGATCGCAATGATACTCACCGGCATTATCTCGCCTGCACAGGCCTACAATAGCCTCGATCTGCCGGTCGTCGTGCTGCTTGCGGCGATGATCCCGGTAGGGGAGGCGCTTGAGTCCAGCGGCGGCGCTCAACTCATCGCCGATTCGCTGGCGGCGATGGCCGGAGCCACCACGGTGGCAGGCATGCTCACAGTGCTGATGCTCGGCACCATGCTTCTGTCGAATGTCGTGAACAATGCCGCCGCAGCAATTCTCGTGGCACCGATAGCCATCGACCTCTCGGGCACGATCGGAGTCTCGGCAGATCCTTTTCTGATGTCGGTGGCCGTCGGCGCTTCAGCGGCTTTCCTCACGCCCATCGGCCATCAGTCGAACACGCTGGTGATGACGCCGGGAGGCTACCGCTTCGGCGACTACTGGCGCCTCGGCCTGCCGGTGTCGATCATCGTGGTGCTTGTGGCGGTCCCGCTGATCATGCGCGTCTGGCCGCCGGTGTAGTCCCTCTCGCTCCCCCTCGCAGTGTACTTCACATAAACACTATCACTGCCAGCCCCACCACGAAAGTCAGCCCGAATGAGGCGATCACGATCTTGCCGAGGCGCCTGTTGCCGACGATCGCGGCCAGTACCGCCTTCATCAGCAGGTTCGACAGGTACGCGATCACCACCACGTCCTGCGCCAGTGCCATCGGGATGTCGCCGCGCCCGGCAAGGCGCGCGCTGCTGAGCGTGATCGCATCTACATTCGTCAGCCCCGAAATCACACTGACCAGATACGTTCCCGCCTCGCCGTAGTAGTATTCACCCGCCGCCATCGCAAGAGTGACGATGCCGTAGATGGCGCCGAATATGAGCGCCGCCCCAAGTTGCACCGGGTTCTGCACGTCAGGCATCTCAGCATCCTCACGCCCGCGCCCGCTGAACCACAGATACGCGAAGGGCACGAGTGAGGCCCCGAAGACGATCAGCAGCGCGGGCCATGCGTAGCGCAGGAACTGCTGGTTCACGATGCTGATCTCGATCGCCATCCGCGGCACCGTCACCGCAGTTGCCAGTATGATCGCAAGCGCCGCGACGTAGTTGAAGCTTGATGCGGACCGGGCGCGACGCGCGAAGCTGAAAGTCGTTGCGGTGCTGGAGATCATGCCGCCGAGCAGCCCCGCGACCGCGCCCCCGCTCTGCGGGCCGATGAGCTTGTAAGCGACATAGCCCGCAAGGTTGATGCCCGAGACCAGCACCACCATCAGCCAGATGTTGCGAGGGTTGACGACATTGAACGGGCCGTAGGGCTCGTTCGGCAGCACCGGGAGCACGATGAACGCCACCATTGCGAACTGCAGCATAGCGTACATGTGCTTGCCGCCGGCATGGTCGGCGAGTGCATGAAGCTGCGGCTTGAAGTGCAGCAGCGCCGCCGTGGTGACGCCGAGGGCGACCGCAAGCTCCAGCGGCCCCGTCTGCACGAGGATGCCGATGCCGAAGGTCATGACTGCCGCAAGCTCTGTCGTCAGCCCGCGGCGCCCCTGATCGAGATAGCCAATGTGGCCGATCACGATGAGCGTGCCGATAACCAGAAACGCCGCGGGCAGCACCCACAGCATTTCCGTCGTCTCGGCGACGTATGCGGCCAGTGTGCCGATTCCGGAGATGAACGCGAAGCTGCGAATGCCGAGCGGGCGCATCGCCTTGCGTTCACGCTCAAGGCCGATGAAGCCGCCGAGCACCAGCGACACCGCGAAGATCTTGAAGAGCTGCAGCAGCTCGGTGTAGTCCAACGACATCCATCTCCCCGCGCAGCCAGTGAGAGTCCTACGGCGTCAGTGGAACCCTTCGTGATACGCGCGGCATCTTCCTCGCGCGGCTACTGCACCGGCCGCAACTGATTGCCGCCGTAGAGGAAGCTGCGGCCGACGGTGCCGTCCTCGGCCACCTCCACGAATGCCGCCTCCGCGTCGGTGGCAAAACCGCCGAAAGCCATCTCACCCGCGCCAGTGCCAATGGCGAAGAGGTGGCGCGATCCATCCTCCAATGCGATCTCTCCCGCAATCGCAGCATCGCCCGCATCGAGCCGCCTGACCTCCTGGACAGGCGACTGCTCGTCCGCCCGCAGCGGGTAGAGGACATACGCCATCAACTGCTCCCCGGCGCCTGTGAGCGAGTACACCGCGGTGGGTATCGCTCCCCTGCGGCCGATCATCGCATATGACCAGCCCTGCACCGGCTCCTCCTCCCGCCCCTTCACTATCTCAGCCGAAAGCGCCTCCACCGGCAGCGGCACAATCTGCAGGCGGCTGTTCCCCTCACCGGTAACAGATGTGACCGAGAGATCGTCTCCCACCACCGCTTCATCAGCATCGAGGTGGAAGAGCGCCTCGTAGTCATGCTCGGCCGCATCCTCGGGCGTCATGCGATCAACCACGATCCAGTACCGTGGCTTGACGAAGAGAACGCTGCGCTCGTGCCGCACGAGGATAGCGTTCTCATCACCATAGCCTTCTTCGTAGGTGCCCTGGGCGAAGTCAAAATCATCGCTGCTCGCCCAGGGGTTGCCCAGCGGCCGGAACGGGAACTCGAGTATGTACGTCTCACGCAGGCCGCGACGATGCTGATCCTGTTCGTCCACGCGCACTGTGTTGTGCCCGCGCGTAGAGAGCACGTAGCGTCGCCAGCGGCTCTTGTCATACATGTAGTTGCCCGAGTCCACGAGGTGCATGCGGCCGAGGGCGTAGAGTATCAGCGTCAGCTTGTCCTCATGCTGATGGCCGGAGCCGAAGGGGCCGGCGTCCATCAGCATGTACAGGTCCTCCGGTCCCCAGCCGCTGCGCATGACGTAGTGGCCGGAGTAGTCGAATGCGCGCGAGTGCTCGCTCGGAGGTTCGCCCTCGCCACCGCCTGTGGCAGCCCAGAGGAAGTCCTCCCGGTGGGGAAAGTATCGAGCCGCGCGCTCCATGTAGTCCTCGCGCGCAACGTTGCCGGAGTCATTGAGGCCCGGCACCGTCCCGTTGGGCATCGACGCGTAGAGAACGTAGTCATACATGCTCTCGATGCGGCTGAGCCAGTCGGCAGGAAGCTCATCGCCGATCCCGTTCAGCAGCGCGAAGTCCATGACGTCCGAGTAGTTGCGCAACACCCACAGCCCGTAGCCGAGTGCAAGCTCATACTCCAGGCCGTCGGGATAAACCTCGCGCTCCATCTGCTCGTAGAGGCGCGAGATCGCCGTCTGGCGCCACTGCCGGGCATCGCGGAATTCGGGGAAGAGCACCCCCGTGTAGTAGAGGCCGGTGGCCTCGGCTGTCAGCCAGTTGCCATGGCTCGGGTGCTTCATAAGGTGCGCGGCATGCTCGGCAAAGGACTTCGTCACCATCACCAGCGCCTCATCGGTCCACTCCGCCGAATCGAGCGTGGTGAAGAGCGACTCCGGCCATGAGCCGCTCGTACGAACCGCCGTGTTGAGCGTCTCCCACGCCCAGTGGTAGGGCGAGTTGCCTGAGGCATTGAGCAGAAGCGGCGCATCCTCGATCCAGTCCGTCCAGAGCTCGATCAGCTTCGCCACGTACCTGTCGTCGCCGGTGCGCCACCAGCCATCTGCGAGGGCGCTGAAGATCCCGTGGCGGTTGAGGTTCGCGTTCCACTCGATGGTGGCGCTCTCGCCCTCGGTCATCTGGTTCTGTGACCAGTCCACATCTTCGCCGAGGAAGAACTCCCGCCCCTGCCAGCGGAAGAGATGCTTCATCACCAGGTCCGCACTGGCGGTGTTGGCGTTGGGATCGGGCGCGGGTCGCTCGAACCACATCTCTTTCCAGCGCGGCGCACGACGGCTGCGCAGGTAGGCCGCCCATGCGGCCTTTGCAGCGTTATCGTCACCCGCCTCCACGGCCGCGCGGACAGCCCCCAGTTCCTCGCGCTCAAGATCAAGCGCGGCAAAGAACTCGCGATCGGTCATGCGTGGTCCGACGTCGCTGAACTTCTCCAGCTTGATGTTGTCCACGTAGATCACCGCCTCCGGGTCTACTACAGTATCCGGCGCCCATGCGGAGTGCAGCCGGAAAAGCTCGATCGCGTGCCAGCCGACAGGACTGCGCGCGCTGCCGAACTCATCGAACGGTATTGTGTAGTGCCGCCAGCCCTCGAAGTCCAGCCGAAGGCGCAGGCTGAAGTAGTCCGGCCCCTCGGTCTCGGGGTTCTCGGAGGGCAGAAGCAGCCAGAACGGGGAGCCTGTCGCCTTCTCCGAGTACAGGTCGAATGAGAGCGCGTTATACTCCGACCAGTCGTGCGGGATATCGCTGAGGCGCAGTTCATTGCGCCCGTCGGCGAGTGCCCAGCGGATGGAACCTTCGCCCTGCGTTACGTGCTCAGCGGATAGCCGGCCGCCCTGCCACGCGGCCCCATCTTCGCAGTCGCTGACGAGCAGCGTCGGCCGGTCCTGCGCCAGCGCGATGCCGGACGAGATGATGATAAGCGCAAGCATGACGGGCCTCAT
Organism: candidate division WS1 bacterium; assembly: GCA_012522765.1. Classification (GTDB taxonomy): domain Bacteria; phylum Armatimonadota; class Zipacnadia; order Zipacnadales; family UBA5352; genus UBA5352. The sequence continues at coordinate 7,691 of JAAYJW010000111.1, forward strand.
GTGGCTGCCTCCGTGGCGTTACTATCGGCGGAGAACGCTTCTTCATCCGTGGCAAGTGCCCTCCTTCCGCGCAGGATGAGGGGTGATGCTGTCCTATCAGAAGATGTGTGGCGCAATGCCCGCCGGCGGAGAGGTCTGCCGCATTGCATCGGCGAAGCCGCCCCCGCCATAGACAATCAGCGTAAAGGGGCGGCTCAGATGACCTTCTATGACAATGCGTTCGACACTCCCTCGGGTCTCATCCAGCGCGGTATCAGTGACCGGCAGAACCTGCTGCGCCACGAAACCGAGGACTTTCTCCGTGCCCTGACCCTCGACTACGATGCGCGCCAGCAGCAGTACTGGAACCGCGACTACTCCTCAGAAGACGCCTACCTCGCATCCGTGCAGCCCAACCGTGAGCGCTGGCTGCAGGCCGTCGGCGACTTCGGCCCGCCGGCTGGGGAGATGGAGCCGCTGGTGGAGCCGTTCGCTGAGAACGAGCACTTCCGCGCCGAGTGGGTTACGATCAACCTCTACGGGAAGCTGCGCGGCAGGGGCGTCTTCGCGGTGCCGAAGCAGGGCGACCATCCGTTCCCGACGATCATCTGCCAGCACGGGATCGGTTCCTCGCCGGAGAAGACCTTCGGCCTTGACGACAATTCCGGTCTCTACCATTCATACGCGCAGCGCGCGCTGGAGGCGGGCTTCGCGGTGATCGCTCCGATGAACATCACGGAAGCGGCGCCACGAGCACGCTACACGCGAATGTGCCTTATGCTGGGGAAGACGCTCTGGGGGCTGGAGATCGCAAAGATTGGTCGCCTCATCGACTACGCACAGACGCGACCGGAGTTCGACACCGATCGGCTGGGCATGTGGGGGATCAGCCTCGGTGGCGCCTACACGATGTTCACGATGCCGCTGGAGCAGCGCATCAGGGCCGGGATCATCACCGCGTGGTTCAACCATCGCCTGCGCAAGATGGTCATAGACGACCCGCGCCACTCATGCTTTCTCTCCACCACCGAGGAGCACATCTTCATCCCCGGCTGGCTGCGCGAGTTCAGCGACTCGGACCTCGTGTCGCTAATCTGCCCGCGCCCGGTGATGTCGCAGACGGGCAAGGCCGATGGCATCGCGTGGTGGCCGTGGGTGGAGGAGGAGTTCGCTCGGACTCGCGAACACTACGAGCGTCTGGGGGTAGGCGATCGCTTTGAACCAGACTTGCATGAGGGCGGCCACGAAATCCGGGTTGATGCCGGATTGCGTTTCATGGCGCAGTGGCTCTGACCGAAGTAGACGGAGCCCTGCGGAGGGGCCGTCCTCGCGTGGTGAGGATCAGGTTCCTGCGAGCGCATAGACGCAGGAACCTGAGGTTACACCCCGGCCCCCGGGAACGCTGCAGCACCCGTCCGCCGCGCGGCGTCTGTGGAACGCGGGGACCTGCCATGGCCCGTCAGGCCATGGCTGCGGGCGCCTCAGCTCTCGAGTGCAGCCGCGGCCAGACCCTTCGGCAGGTTGAGCACGTCACCAGGTGCTCGGGTATCTCGTTACTGGTGACGAGATTACCGTGGCAGTACGCGTCGCCACAGCGACCATGCATTAGCCGGCGGTAGCGTCCCCAGATGCCGGAGACGACGTGCAGGATGATCCCGACGCTGACCACCACGATCACGCCGTGCATCAGCAGGCGCGGCAGCCCTTCACTGCCGAGCGTCACGATCGCGCCGAAGCCGATGGCGATGAAGAGCATCACCGCGACTATGCCCAACTCGATTCCCGTGGTAATACGAACCAGCGCACGCATCACCGTTCTCACCCCTTACTGCAAACCATCTGCACGATCAGAGCGGATGGACTGCCGCCTCACCTCCTCGTTCGACCGGTGAACGCAGGGGGCAGAAGACGGGACGGGGGCGCGATGGTGGTGCAGGCTGGTGGCGCGGGTGGTACAAGGCCCCCTGCCCCGCAGGAGTCCCCGGGGTGCGGCCTGCCCGCACGGCCACACACATGTTACGTCAAACTACTCAATGTCGCTCAGCCGCGTGCCGTAGCGCGGAAGCGCATCCCCTGCAGCTCCGGCCAGGTCCTCTTGCAGGTGGGGCAGACGACATTCCCCTTGCCTACGAGTTCACTGTGCTGGACCACACCGTGACAGAGTGGGTTCGGGCATCTCCCGCTGGTGAGCTTGTTGTAGCGGTGGAAGAGCCCCATGCCGGTGCGGAGGATCACACCGAACATCGCTATGCCGACGATGCACCCGACGCAGATCCGCCCCCCGCCGGACATGCCGGACGCAATCACCATACCGATGGCTGCCCCGACGAGTATCGTCGTGGCGATGGTGATGATCTCGCCGCCAGTGACCAGCTTCGCCATGCCTCGCAGCATCCGTCTCACCCCTCTCAGTAGTGTTGATACGTGCGAAGAGAGACGCAAAATTGCGATTGCACTGATCGCGGCCGGTGATCTTCTTCGATTCACTGCTTCCAGTATATTATAACCCAAGAACACCCGCTCCGTTTCATATTAACACCAATTATTCTTCTGGAGCCGTCCTGCCGCGCCTCGGACGACCAGCATGATGTAGCTGTGAGCTTCTACCGCAGGAGATCTGCCCCGAGGGGCCGAATTGCACTCCGGTGATTGCAGATGACGCCGCTCATGCGCGCCCAGACTACCGCTGTGATGCTGCTGCTGACGATCTTCACTGCCGCCGCTGAGCCGACAGCGGCGCAGAACTACCTCGACCGGCTCCTGACATCCAACGTCGCCGTCGTGGAGGACCTGTGGCGTTATGTCGCCTTCGCGGAGACAGCCGCGGAAGCGCTCGTGCGCGACCCTGACGGCCCCGGCGCATCGCTTTGGCTTGCGGGCGACAGGGGCTTCGTGCTGGAGGGATTCAACCGCGCGGGCGGGTTGATGATCGCAAAACGCCTCACAGACCCTGAGCAGATCGCGGCCGGCGATGTGGTGCTCGTCGGCTCCCTCTACGGCGATGATGTCGAGACGGGCGCACTGCTGCGGGAGATCGCGGGGCGGGACGCCCTCGCGATCCTCTTCGCACCGCGAGCGTCAACGGCCTCAGTTGACCATCTTTATATTGATGCACATGCGGAGGCGCCCGACGAGAGCGAACTCCCGACCGCGTCACCCGCGCTGGCACAGAGCCTCTGGACCTTCACGGGCGAACTTGTAACCGCGATCATACGCCGGTCAGGACGGACGCCCCCGCTCTTCGTGAGCGTGCTGGTGCCCGATGGGCGCGAGCGAAACGCCGCGCGGAAGGGACTCCGCTGGGACCCGCAGAGCGCCGAACCGATGGCGCCGGGTATCGCTGGCCGCCGCTACCTCGCGCGGCTCGCCAACAGCATTCGCCACCTGCGCGCCGCAGAGGGCGACGCGTTCGCCCGCGCCGGTCTGATGTCACTCGACACGCTCGGGCGCGGTGGAACCGCCTGGCTTTCGGTGATGGGGCATCTACCGCCGTCTCAGGTGGAGCAGGTCGCGGAGGACGAGATGCCCTTCACGCTGCTGCCGGGCTCGCAGCCGGACCGGGTGGAGGAACTGGTGAAGCCGGGCGACCTCGTGCTCTACGTCGGCTACTACGAACCGATCGGTCCGTGGGTCGAGACGGTTCACGAGGCGGGTGCGGAGATAGTAACCGTTGTATCGGGGACGCCGGAGCGCCCGGCGAGCATGATGGGAGCCGATCTGAACATCTGCGGATGCTGGCCGTACGGGGATGCGCTGCTGCATCTGAACCCGCCGCAAACAGGTCTCTCAATGCTGCCACCGTCAGGAGTGATACAGTCAGCAGCGGTCTGGATGCTGCTCTCGGAGAATCGCGAGAATCGGCGCTGAACCGCACGGAGAGGCGCGTAGTCGGCAATCCACTTCCGGTTGTATGCCGAATCGGGCTGTGCTATACTCCGGCTGATGCCTTATGAATAAGCCCTCTGCAACCGCAGTCTTTGCTTCCCTGCTGCTGGCCGCGCTGAGCCTTTCGGCACTGCTGATAGGTGGCTGTGGCGGCCGCGAGGTCGGCTCGCTCGACCAGATCATCGTCGTGACTCAACGCTACGTGATGGATGAGGGTGACGACGTGGTGCGGGTGGTGGGGCAGGTGCGAAACGCCGGCGACCTTCCGACCCCGCCCGCGGATATCGTCGCTACGCTGCGCAACCGCGCCGGGACCCCGAAGGGGCAGAACCGCGTCTCCCTGCCGCGGCTGGACGCGGGGGCAGAGGAGCAGTTCGCGCTGGCGATCACGAGCCGTAGCGGCGGCGCCATTGACGAAGTGGAGATCAACATTGTCGAGCCGGGGGCGGCGCTCAATCAGGCTGTGACACCGGAGAACGCGGATGAAGAGACTCCGGCGGAGACCGGCGATGAGGAAACGGGGAGTGAGAGCGATGGGTCGTGAACTGACTGCCGCGGTCATCGGCGCATCGGGTATCGGCAAGCACCACGCGAAGTGGTTCCAGCGCCTCGGCTGCGAAATGGGGGCCTTTGCGGGCACCTCGCCCGAAAGCGTGGCGCGAACGGCCGAGAAGCTGCAGGAGATGTTCGGTTTTCAGGGCACGGGTTATCCGTCGGCTGAGGAGATGTTCTCCGCCGGCACCTTCGACATGGTCAGCGTGTGCTCGCCGGAGCCGCTGCATTACGACCACTTCATGCGCGCGCTCGACCACGGCGCCCATGTCATCTGCGAGAAGCCGCTGGTCTACGACCCGGAGGTCAGCGACGCGACGATGCTGAGCCGGGCGGAGGAGATGGTCGAGGCCGCGGAGGACGCCGAGCGCGTGGCGGCCGTCAACACGCAGTACGTGGCCGCTGTGGACGCCTTCAACAGCATGATGGCGGAGCGCGGCGTGGACACGGGCTCCCCCGAGACCTTCTTCATGCAGATGGAATCGCGCGGTGGGGCAGAGGGCACCGACCGGGAGCAGATATTCATCGACCTCGGCCCGCATCCCCTCAGCGTGCTGATGGGCTTCTGCGGCCCCGGACACATGGACGAGAGCACGGTCTCCTGCGTCGTGGAGCAGAAGCGGGTGGACGCAGAGTTTGACTATGTGATGGACGGTGGCGCGACCTGTCGCGCGCACATCGTCTGCTGCAACAGGCCCGAGGGCGACCTCATCAGGCGCTTCGGCATCAATGACGTGCTGGTTGACTACGAGGGGCGCAATGATGACCAGGGCGTCTACCGGGCATACCTGATGCACGATGGCGAGGAAGTCTGCGCGCAGGATTTCGTTGAGGCATCGCTGGAGCAGTTCGTGAACGCCGTCCGCGGCGAGGCGCGGAGGCCGCTCGCGACGGCCGCGGATGGCCTGCAGAACCTGCGGATGCAGCTTGCCCTGCTGGCCGCCGCCGAGAGCCGTTGACCGAGGGCTGCAACCAATGCCGGGCGCGGGATTACTGACGAGGAGGCATGTGGATGTCGATGGATGAGATGCTCAGTAACTGCGATGATCACGGACCGCTCGGGGCGGTGCTCAGGCAACTCGATGACGCGGCGGCCCTGATAGACCTTGAGGATGCGGTGCATCAGAAGCTGCGACGGCCCAAGCGGGTGGTCACCGTATCGATCCCGACGCGGATGGATGATGGCAGCTTCAAGGTATTCACCGGCTATCGCGCTCAGCACAACATGGACTGCGGGCCATGCAAGGGCGGTCTGCGTTACCACCCCGACCTCACGCTTGAGGAGGTCATAGCGCTGTCCATGCGCATGACATGGAAGTGCGCGGTTGTGGACATACCCTACGGCGGCGCGCGTGGTGGCGTGGTGTGTAACCCCAAGGAGATGTCGCTCGGTGAGCTTGAGCGCATGACGAGGCGCTACACCACAGAGCTTGTCGAGGTGATCGGCCCGGAGAAGGATATCCAGGCGCCGGATGTCTACACCGACGCCCGTGTCATGGCGTGGATCATGGACACGTATTCCATGCAGATGGGCTACTCGGTGCCCGCCGTGGTCACCGGAAAGCCGATCTCCCTCGGCGGGTCGCGTGGTCGTGAGGCCGCGACCGGGAGGGGCGTTGTCGTCACCATCCGCGAGGCGATGCGGCGGCGCAACATGCCCCTTGAGGGCGCTTCGTTCGTGGTGCAGGGCTACGGCACCGTGGGTAGTTGGGCGGCGCGCCTGCTCGATGCGAGCGGGCCGACGATGATGGCCGCCTCGGACTCTCAGGGTGGCTGCTACAACCCCGACGGCATCTCGGCCGAGGAGCTTCTTGCGCACAAGCGCGAGACCGGCACGGTAGTCGGCTTCCCCGGTTCTGAGCGCATCACCAACCAGGAGTTGCTGGAGCTTGAGTGCGATGTGCTGATACCGGCGGCTCTGGAGGACGCCATCCGCGCCGACAATGCCGATCGCATCAACGCCAAGATCGTCGCTGAGGGCGCCAACGGTCCCACCACTCCCGAGGCGCAGGACATCCTCGACGAACGAGGGATCTTCGTGATCCCCGACATCCTTGCTAACGCCGGTGGGGTCGTGGTGTCATACTTCGAGTGGGTCCAGGGGCTGCAAGCTTACTTCTGGACCGAGGACGAGGTAAACGAGCAGCTTGACGGCATCATGGTCAGGGCATTCGACAGGGTGCATGCCGTGCATGAGCAGCGCGGTATTGACATGCGCCTCGCCGCGATGGTGGTCGCCGTTGACAGAGTGGCGCAGGCCGTGAGAGTCCGCGGGATCTATCCCTGAGCGGAGGTCAGACTGGAATCCGCCGGGTGAGTGATGACATGAGGGAGACAGGCAAATGACCGTCGAAGAAGGGGCTCACAAGGACAACGTGCTCGATTTCGCTCTGCAACAGCTTGATGAGACGGCTGAGATCATCGGTCTTCATCCCGACGTCCACGCCAAGCTACGCAAGCCGAAGCGGGCGCTGACGGTATCGATTCCCACGCGCATGGATGATGGGCACCTGGAGGTGTTCACCGGATACCGCGTCCAGCACAACATGGACCGCGGCCCCTGCAAGGGCGGCATCCGCTATCACCCCTCGGTGGATATGGATGAGGTCACCGCACTGGCGATGTGGATGACGTGGAAGTGCGCGGTGGTGAACATCCCGTACGGCGGCGCCAAGGGCGGAGTGATCTGCGATCCGACGAACATGTCTGATGGCGAGATTGAGAAACTCACCCGGCGCTTCGTGTCGGAGCTTGTGACGATCATCGGCCCCGACCAGGACATTCCCGCCCCCGACGTGAACACAAACGAGCGCATCATGGGCTGGCTGATGGACACCTATTCGATGCAGAAGGGCTACTCGGTGCCAGCGGTTGTGACAGGCAAGCCGATCGCCATCGGCGGCTCACTGGGACGCGCGAAGGCCACGGGCCGCGGCATCGTCTTCGTCGCTCGCGAGGCGCTGCGTGTCTCCGGGATACCGGTCGAGGGCGCGCGCGTGGTCGTGCAGGGCTTCGGCAACGTCGGTGGCGCGTTTGCGGAACTGATCGAGGAGATGGGCGCGACCGTGATCGCCATCTCCGACGTCAGCGGTGGCCTGTACAATGAAAACGGTCTGCCGATTGGCGAACTCATCGCCTACGCGAAGAAGAACCGCGTGATCGAGGGCTTCGACGGCGGCGATGTGATTAGCAATGACGAGCTACTGGCGCTGGAGTGCGACGTGCTGGTGCCTGCCGCGTTGGAGAACGTGATCACCGCGGAGAACGCGGACACAGTGCAGGCGAAGCTGGTGGTCGAGGGCGCGAACGGCCCAACCACCCCCGACGGCCACCACATTCTCATCAGCCGCGGTATCTACGTGGTCCCCGACATCCTCGCAAACGCGGGCGGCGTGACCGTCTCGTACTTCGAGTGGTGTCAGGGCATTCAGAAGCTGTTCTGGCAAGAGGACGAGGTCAACCGCCGCCTCGAGGACATCATGGTGCGGGCATTCCATGACGTCCACTCGCGCAGTGAGGTGCTCGGGGCGGACATGCGCGCGGCGGCGATGGCACTTGCCGTCGAGCGTGTTGCCGAGGCGATCATGGCGCGCGGCATCTATCCCTGATGCTGCCCCCCCGACACATCCGCGAACAACAGCGCCCGCCGACGATCATCGGCGGGCGCTTATGTGTCGGGACAAGCTCTCGCCCCGTCAATCAGCGTACTGCGAGGCGCGCCTTCATCCACGCGAAGATGCTGTCGCCGATCTGGTAGTAGCCCGCGGTGGCGGGATGAACGCCATTCGACATCCGCGGGATCTTCGTCTCCTCATGCCCGCCGAGCGCCACGCTCGGGCGCGGGAAGCCCCAGACGCTGTCGATGTTCACGTGTGCGGGCAGCAGGAAGATACCCTCGGCCTCACGGCCGCCGTAGGTCTCCATCTCGCGCTCAACCACGCGGTGCTGATTGCGCCGGTACTGCCACCGGTTCTGCCCGCAGCCGTAGTTGGCGCCGAAGGCATCCTGGCTCGCCGCCGGCGGCACGAGCGTCAGCAGACCGATCTCCGCCTCGGGCGCCGCCGCGCGGATGGCCGCCAGCAAAGTGTCCAGGTGGCCGAACATCGTGTCTATCCGCTCCTCGATATTCGTCTCGTCGGAGGAGAATGTGTCGTTACAGCCGAGCAGGATCGTGATGAAGTCCGGCGGCGCGCCTGCGCTGTTCTTCTCGAAGTACCGCGAGAAGTCGAGCACCGGGCCGTCAGGCGTCTCGAAGAGGAACGGGCTCCGCGTTCTTCGCATTCGCCCGCTGACCTCCTTCCACTCGGCCTCCGGGTCCCATGCGCATGCGAAGCGCTCGCAGCTCCATCCGCCGTAGCCCTCGTGGCGGTTGCCGCTGTCGCCGCCGGGGCCGGTCTCGCCGATCATCGTCAGTGCCGGATTGCCCTCGGTCGCGAATAGCGAGACCACTCGCCCCGGATAGGCCGAGGCCGCCGTCAGACTGTCGCCGATCACCAGCGCGCTGATCGTTTCGCCTGCGCCCGCGGCAGCGTCAACCACGCGCACGGTGGTGGACATCTCGTGTAGCGGCACCATCTCCGGCGTGAGGATGCGGATCGTCAGGCCATGGTCTCCGACCTGTTCGGCATCCGGCACCACCGTCCAGCGCTCCTGCTGCTGGCGGCCGATGGTGCATTGCACGTCATAGATGAAGCGGTCGCTGTCCGGGTGCAGGATGATGTTGTCGAAGTAGACGCTCATCTCAACGCCCGGCACCGCGTAGATCACCGGCGGGAGGATTGTCCGCAAGCTCGGGTCAACCGGTGCCTCCTGCACAAGCGCATCATCCTCCTGCGCATTGACCAAATTCATGCAACTAAGTGCCACCAGCGCGACTGTCAGCGCGATCTTCATGCCTCGCATCATGGGTTCCTTCCCCATCCGGGTTCGCGGACGTGATCCGGCAGCTTGCGCACGAACGAGGTGTAGGCGGGCTCCATCGAGTGCAGCAGGCGGTCCATCAGAAGTTCGGAAAGCTCGCGCCGCACCGCAGCGTGCGCGGGGTCGTCCCACAGGTTCTCAAGCTCCCCCGGATCCTCCTGCAGGTCATACAGCTCGCCGAGCACATCGGTCCCGTGGTAGGCAAGCTTGTAGCGCTCGGTGGTGATGCAGTAGCCGCC